>JAHLWX010000120.1 GCA_019057675.1 Candidatus Jordarchaeum sp. LHC_1308 | reverse complement strand
AGGTGGGAGAAGCGTTGTCCCTGAGTTCTTGAGGTTTCTGGGTGCTTCCGCAGCTGTTGTTGGGCTTGTCACGGGTTTGGGGGAGCTCGTCGGGTATGCTCTCCGTTTTCCTAGTGGTTTCCTAGCCGATCATAGTGGCAGATACTGGTTTTTCCTCGTTTTGGGATACGCTTTTATTTTGTTCATACCTGCTTTGGCTCTTACTGAAGGCTGGGGACTTGCAGCCCTATTTGTTTTCGCTGAGAGGATTGGGAAGGCTTTAAGGGCTCCGTCAAGGGACGCAGCTATATCACTAGTCGCCAAAGATGTGGGTATTGGACGGGCGTTTGGAATTCACGAGTTACTAGATCAAGTTGGTGCTGTGCTGGGCCCAATACTGGTTTCAGCCGCAATATTTTTCTCGATGAGCAACTTTCATTTCGCGTTTTTAATTCTGGTTGTACCTGCCGTAGCCGCCCTGCTGGTACTTTATGTAGCCTACATCAAGCTTCGTGGCTACGTTAATGTGGAGGCTCGCTCTCTAACAGTTGCAGCTTCTCTCAGAAAGCTGGATAAGCGCTTTTGGACATATAACCTTGTGGCCGCGCTCAGCGTGGTGGGCTTTTTGCACTATTCTCTCATAGCTTATAGAGCTGGAGGCGCTATTGATCCTTGGATTGTTCCATTACTATTCGCTGCAGCAATGGGTATCGATGCTTTGATAGCGGTTGCATTGGGCTTTGCCTATGACCGGTTCAAATTGAAGATTTTCTGGTTGATACTACTGGTGTCAGCGCTACCAGCTATTTTTGCGGTTAAAGGTAACGCCGTGATGCTTTCAATAGCAATTCTCATGTATGGCGTTGGGATGGGGGCCCAAGAGTCTATTTATAGGTCCGTAGTAGCTGATCTGTCCCCACTAGAAATGCGGGCAACAGCGTATGGCGTTTTCAACACTATTTATGGTTTAGCTTGGTTTATTGGCGGCTTCACCATGGGCTTTATGTACGATCTAGGGGAAGGAATTGGCCCTTGGCTTGTGGCTTCTTTCTGTGTCGTATGCCAGCTGACTGCGGCACTGTTTTTAGCACTACTGCTTAGAAGTCTAAAGTCTTAGATGAGCTTTTCTGGAAGATACTTCTCGGTTACATAGCTCAGACCGTATATGCTTAATGCCTGCTGCTCGGATTTTTTTCCCTCCTCCTCGAACTTTTTAAGCTGATTCCTCCAGAAAGGTGACTGATACCTTGGGTCAGCCATAAGGTCGTGTAACCTCTTCCAGTCTTTTTCGTTAAACTTTTCGAAGGGAAGCCTGTAGTCTTCTATGTCTGTGGGAAGTATACCTATCCATTTGGCATCCGGTATTACTAAACTATCCACATGCGCTGCGTTTGCCGAACCACTTATTATAACCATGGCTATGTGCGCCCCCCAAGGGTCGCCATCGGTGAAAATGTATACTGGCAATCCCAGCTCCCTTTTCAGCCTGTAAGCAAAATGCCTAGCTAGGCGGGGTGCTTGCCCAGCCGTGTGAATTAATACTGCCTTAAACTTTTCATGGGCTTTCTCTTCTATTAGGCGCGTGAACATTCCTCCACTTTCAACCATGATCACCTTCTCAGCTCCGCAGTCTTGGAAGTCTGCTGCAGCCAGCGCCGGTCCTATTGCCACACCATCGGGGCTCGCTGTTAGGTTGAGTATTGTTCTTTCGTATCCATGAACGTTGTACCTTATGGTGAGGTCACCGTAGATCGTGGCTCTCTCCTCGGGAAATATCCTTAATTGTTCTCTTGATACTCCGAGTAGAGCTTCAACATCAGCGATTATGCTGTCTGACTCCTGCTGATCCTTGAACTTCACGCCGTAAGACTCAGCCATGTAGTATAGGTCCCTTAAAGTCGTGCTCTTCCCTTCCTCTATGAGCCGTTTAGCCATATAGGCCATCCAAACGGTCTGTGTGAATACACGTAGATGTTTCACGTTTGAAGTCGTCCTTTTAATTCTTGCTCCACTAAGAACAAATCTCCCCCTCATTTCATCGTAAACTATGTTTGAAGTTGTTCTGCTCGGGATCTCTATGAACGGCAGACACCCGTTTTCAAGCTGAACGCAAATGGCTTCTCCAAGTAATGTCAATTTATGAAGAACATCCTTCAATCTAATCCCTCCAAGATCCGTTCAAGAGTAAGGGATATGTTCGGCGCGTCTCTTCTGCCAGCCAACTCGGTGGCGAACTGTGCAATCTTGGGAAGGTATTTTTTGTATGCGTTAAACCTCCGCCCCCGCTCCTCCATGTTAACTCTACCAGTTATATGCGTCTTTAACCGTCTACAACACTCCTTCAAGGCTAACTCTATCTCTCTCTCGATTTCAGGAGGGTCGGCAATGCATTCTTTACCTGCAGTCTTAAAGGGGATTTTCGTGGAGCAGATGTGAGTGAAAACCGCTGTTGCTTGTGGACGAACTGGCAGATAATTCCCCCAGTTAAACTTCTTCAAAACGTTCATTGAGACATCACTATGAGCGTCGTAAATGAGTGGAATCCTATTGGCAAACCTGTAAAGTGAAACTTCCTCATCGATTCCCTTACATCCATAGGCTACTGCAACCTCCACAATGAATGGGTGTCCGAGATACACGGATGGTGGTCTCTGACACACGGTCACGAACTCCGGCTCAAAAACCTTCATGATGGCATCTCTCAAAACGTCCTCCCCTATTGGGGAGAGGCATCTAGCATCTGGCGGAGGAAAACTATACCTCTTCATAGCTTCCATTAGCTCTAAAACGTCATCGCTTGTGAGAGTTGAAGTAGGCTGATGTGGGCTAAACCCTGCAGACTCAAGGAACTTCTTAGCGGTGGCATATCCAACCCTCTGAAAGCTCTTAGCCATGAAATAGAGAAGACTTTTTCCCTCCCTCCTCTTTAGGAGCCTTCTCAGCATCTCAGCATCTACGCCATGAGGGTGTGGCAACGTTTCCACAGGCATTTTAGGCAAGTTTTCCATGCTTCTCCTGAACAAGTGAATGA
>JAHLWX010000119.1 GCA_019057675.1 Candidatus Jordarchaeum sp. LHC_1308 | reverse complement strand
GCATATGGCACGAGATTAAGCGGTGAGATTATGGCAGGTGGCGATACCGCCTTTGGGAGGTTGTCTGGTTTATACATGGGCTTTGGCAACTTCGGCTTAAACCTAGGCCTTACAGTAGCAAGAGTTATCTGCAGGGACTTTAAGCTGAACCCTGAGAGATTTGTGAAGCATGTACGAGTCTACGACTTCTACCCTGGCGTGCACTTCGAAGAGCTCCGGAGGGGGTGGGGGCTCGGGTGCTCAGAGGAAGGCATGGAGGGGGGCACTATCGATGCTGAAGCTATCCGCTGCTGCAGCTATCTTAGTTACGGGGAAATCTCCAGAGCGGAGGAGCTTCCCTACAACATTACCGCGGGTGTGGGTAGCTACTGGCCTCTCTCAGCCCATCATGCACGGAGAAACTTTCAGCACATATACTCCGAGTTGACGGAGAGCTTGGAGAAGAAAGCTGGAAGGAGGGGCATGGACTTTAACATCTTTATCTACGCGGCTAGCAGCGGCGGTGGTACTGGGAACGGCTCTGCTCCTGAGCTTGCACGCCGTTTCATCGGAGAGCTGGAGAAGGAGAATCTTCGCGCGCCTCATGTCCTACACATGGGCGTCACTGTGCTCCCCTTTAGGACAGATCCTCGAATAGGTCTAGCAGAGCCCAACACCCTGGCATTCTTGGGTAGGTTCTCTAGAGTTGTGAAAGCTATCCTCGTAGGGGATAACCAGTACGTCCAGGAGACCAAGAAGGTCAGCCAAGAGGAAGCTGAGAGGAGGCTGAACGAGCTCCTCGCATGGTCGATTCTTGGCTTGTTCTTTATGAACTACGTGCGAACAGGTAGGTACGAGGTCGCCGACTATGTTGCGTTCTTCTCCGCAGAGGCGAGGAGCTCGTGGGTTGTACCCTCTTTCACGCTGATCAAAGGAGAGGACTTTATCGGGTACCTCAAGAAGTGGAAGCCGGAGGTGCCCGCTAGAGCGATAGCTTTTATGCTCAAGGACAACCTAGCCGCTGAGATAAACACAGGCTACGATGCTCGCAAGCTTCTCGTAATCATAGTGGTGCCCCAGCCTGTAAGCATCAGCGCGCGCTTACAATATTCGAGAATCTACCTAAAAACGTCATCGTATTAGATTCAGCTAAACCTATTCTCGACTCTTTTTCTTCGGAAGGAAGTACCGTTACACCCATGTGAAGAACGTGAGGTGCGCGCAGATTTTCTTCCTTTCTGATAAACTGACGTGCAAACTCGGGTGCAGAACCATTACCAGTACCACCGCCGCTGCTAGCCGCGTAGATGAAAACGTTAAAATCCGTAATCCTCCTGCCAGCCTCCTTTTCAAGGCTTTCTCTCAAATCAACGTATATTCGAGAAAAGTTTCTCCGCGCGTAGTAAGCCGAGAAAGGCCAGTAGCTACCCACACCTGAAGCAATATTGTAGGGAAGCTCTGCTAGTTGCCTATAAGTCAAACACTTGGAGAGACGGGCTGCTTCAGCGTTAATTGTGCTTCCCTTAGCGCCCTCGACGACGGGTTCAAACCCCCTCTTCCTTCGAAGCTCTAAAAAATGCGCTCCAGAGTAGAAGTCTAAAACTTGAACATGCTTTACGAATCTTTCAACATTCAACCTATAGTCTCTGCATGTCTCCAGAATCGTAAGTCCAAGGTTTATCCCGAAATCGCCGAAGCCTATATAAAAGCCGGACAGCCTTCCTAAAGCAGCGTCGCCTGTTACCATAGCATCACCGTTTAATCTTGCTCCATAAACATTTCGCATACTCTTCTATTAAACTTTCCACAATTCTTTGAGCTTCTAAGCTAGGGAGTATACCGTACAGGAGGTCGTAAAACCTCTCGAATAAATGCGTGTTGAGCATTCGCCTCACATCTTCCTCGCTTTCGAAGATTTTATCAGCGTGCGATGGGATAAAGCTCTCTATAGCTTTTGGGGAGAAGAATTCGGTCTTTAAAGATTTATATTCATCCAGTTTATTTCTTATTTGCTCAATTCTACTAGTTGGTGCACTTAACGTTTCCAGAGCTTCGTATGGTTGTTTCGCTATAACTTCTTTAATATTAGTTAACTCTTTACGTACCTGACTGAGTCGATTTTCCTCGTAATTCAGTAGTTTTTCCCAAATAGAGTATAAGCAAGGGTGAACCCCCTCGCTCGCCTGCAGTCTCTGTAGGTCTTTTTTTGTAGCTTCTAGCTCCTGCTCAAACTTTTCTATGTTAACTTCCACAAAGCACAGTTGGAAAAGCTTCGAAAAAATGGGCATATGCAAAGATGGCTCTTTGGATTCAAAGATTTCTCTAAAAAGTACCTTAAGCTCTAGCTCTATCAAACTGTTAAGGTACCTAGCTTCCCCCTCTAGCATAGCTAAATGCTGTGAAATATTTGAAAGAATTTTAGCTACACGTGCGCACGTAGTTCGCTACAGGTTTCTGACCAACTAATATTGCCGCTTCGCTCGCCATGTGGTACTCACCTGTAATGAATTCTGTACTCGTAAAAAAGTTAGCGTGCAAGCATTGCTTTTTACTGGTCACCTAGCACTTAATCTTGTGAAAAAACCAGCAATACTAATCGGCTTGATGCTGCCTGACCTCTTAGGCTTATAAGCGCTGTAAGCCGTGCTACCACGGTGCGCGGGTTGGCGCAGAGCCACGGCCTAGAGGACGTCAAACCTCTGCTCACCTGGTACTTGGAGCGCGTGAAGAGATCGCCTTTTAAGCTATCCAAGGTTCAGCCATCAACTGGGCGTGGAGCTTAAGAGATTTCCCCGAAGAGAGGCTCAGCCCCTCTAACAGAGGAGCCCTTGTTGAGGTTAAAAACCAGCCACTGGAGCTCATCCGACGTCTGCCGACCGCGCAGCCGGAGCTCAAGCCTTTGCGCGATCATGCGGAGAGGCGCTTGCGGAATCGCGCGCCTCGCTGAGCTCGAGGAAAGGGTGGAGCTGCGCGCCCCACCGGCAATGAAGCGGTGAGAACGCGGTAAACCGCGGGCCAGCGAGCCGCCCGAGGGGGAGCTCGCGCCCCTCAGGAGAGAGGTCGGCGTCGCAGAAATAACAGCAGCTACCGCCGTCCCACCGCTATGCTACCTGGAGGCGAAAACGCGCGTTCAGCGAGCATTGGATGAGTAATCGATCAGCCGCGCAGTTGATGTCGCCCTCTCTCGAAGATTCCGAAAGGGTTTACGTGGGTTCGAAAGCAGGAGGAGAAACAGGTGCTCAGAGACCGCTCAGCCTGCGGAATATTTCGAGCATGAGCGCGGGGTCCTCGGTGTGGACAGGTATGAGC
>JAHLWX010000118.1 GCA_019057675.1 Candidatus Jordarchaeum sp. LHC_1308 | reverse complement strand
CATAACTCTTCACGCGCCAACGGAACACCTCCCAAAAAAATTGGTTTTCACCCTCTTTTAGCTTTACGGTTCTCTCAGAGGCATTTTTTAATGAGAGAAGAACTGAACCTTTTTGGAGGAATGAGTATGGACACTGTCATGTACCGTAAGGACGGGCATGTTGTCGTTATAACGATAAACAGGCCCGAGGTGCATAACTGCATAGACCCGGAGACGAACTGGAAGCTTGCGGAGGCTTGGCGGAGGTTTAACGAGGACGAGGACGCATGGGTAGCCATAGTAACTGGGGCGGGCGAAAAAGCCTTCTGTACCGGGGCAGACCTCAAAAAGTGGCACGGCTACGTCTTGGAGCAGAAGGTTCGGTTTCCGAGGAGTAACGCTTATTACGGGCCAGGGTTTGGGGGGCTGACCCGCGGCATACAAATCTTCAAACCGATCATAGCAGCCATAAATGGCATGTGCTATGCTGGAGGGCTGGAGCTTGCACTAGCGGCGGACATCAGGATAGCGTCTGAGGACGCGCGCTTCGGCGTCCTGAATAGGAGGTGGAACGTCGGGCTTGGCGACGGCGGAACCCAAAGGCTGTGGAGGGTCGTAGGGCTAGGAAGAGCCCTCGAGCTCATCCTCACAGGAAAGGAGATAGACGCGTGGGAGGCTTACAGGATAGGGCTTGTCAACGAGGTCGTTCCGAAAAAAAGGCTGATGGAGAGAGCGAAAGAGGTGGCGGACGCCATATGCAGCTACCCTCAGGGATCGGTAAGGACGGACAAAGAAGCAGTCATAAGGGGGCTTGGGCTTCCACTGGAGGAGGGATTAAGGCTGGAGAACCTTCTCTTCTGGACCCTTCTCTTCAACAAGGACTTCTTCGAAGGCCCGAGAGCTTTCAGTGAAAAGAGAAAGCCCAAGTACACCAACGAGTCGGAAAAGCTACAAGAGGTCTTGAGAGTGTAGGTTCAGGCGCCAGAATAAGACCTTGAAAACATGGAGCAGGATTCGCAATACGTAATTTCATCTTTTTTTGTGAAAAAATAGTACCGGGGGGCTCTGTTGCCTTTGTGGACAATCATCCGTTTATCTGTAGTCGGTGCTTCTAGGTTGCTTCGGAAACGTGTGTAACGCTTCACTGTCCGGCGAGTGGAGATGTCCAAGTGTGGCTTGCTGGAAACTGGAGATATCAAGGGGGGACTAAAAAGGCTTGAGTATGCAAGCGGCGGCGGAACGGCTGTCCTGAAGAGAAGGCATTCCTCAGGTTTATTTTAGCCCCAGTATTTTTCTTGCATCGTCGGGGGTTGCTATTTCTCTTTGGAGTTCCCTCGCTATCCTCACGACTTTTTCCACGAGTTCCGCGTTGCTCTTCGCCAGCACACCTTTTTCGGTGTATATGTTGTCTTCCATGCCGACTCTGACGTGCCCTCCGAGTATTATGGCTGCGGCGGCCATCTCCATCTCGTACCTTCCGGGAGCACAGACCGACCAAGTCCAGTTGCTCGGTATTGACTCAACGCAGTATAAGAGAGTTTTCAAGTTGGGGGACATGCAGGAGAGGCCGTCGAACATGACGAACTGGACGTGGAGCGGCTCCTTGAGCGCTCCTTCAGCCACAAGTCTTTTCGCCGCGTTGATCATTCCTGTGTCGTATATTTCGAGTTCAGGCTTAACCCCATTTTCGTACATGTAGCCCGCCCACTTTACTATGGTGTTGATCGGGTTGCCGAAGATCATGTCCCTCAGCTGAGGTACACCCATGTCTTCCCAGAGGTTTATGGAGCCCATGTTGAGGGAGCACATTTCCTCTCCAAAGGTCGTTCTCTCCCTCATCATGTCGTCCAGCTTCTCCGCGCTGACGAACCTTCCTCCCCCAGTAGTAACGTTAATTATTATGTCTGATGCTTCGCTCTCTCTTATGCGTTCAACGTACTCTCTCAGGATAGGGTTAGGATTCAAGGCTGGTCCTCCTGTTTTAGGGTCTTTAGCATGAAGATGAACCACTGATGCCCCAGCCCTCCTGACCCGGACAACTTCTTCAACCACCTCGTCAACCGTACAGGGAACGTGGGGCGTTAAAAACTTCGAAACATAGTCTCCTCCAGTTATAGCAGCCGTAATTATTAGAGGAAGCTTATCGTCCATTCATCACCCTCCAACAATTATTAACTACCAAGCTAGAAGAAAACGAATAAAAACATTTGTCCTCGAAATTAGCGTAACACGCCCGGCTGAAGTGTAAATTTCTTTTTGGAGGGCGGCCACCGCACTGTTCTTCCGAAACCCTTAAAAGGCTTTGTTAATAAAAACTTCTTTTCCAGAGAGTTGTTGGAAGTGGTTTTGAATGGAGACGGCTGAGTATTGGATTAAGAGGAGGGAGGCAGAGAGAAAACGATTCTTTGAGGGGGTTAAGCAGCAGGAATTTGTGATTGCTGGTAAGAGAGGCAAGATTCCGATATTCTATTACGATGCAAGAGCGATAATGGCGGTTTTGCCTGCGTCCGCCAGTAGGCTTAGGAGGGTGTTGCCCGACGTGTACGAGCCTGCAACCTTATTCCCCGGTGTTGGACTAGTTGCCATATCGGCTTTCAATTACCACAACACGGACATAGAGCCCTACAACGAGCTTGCAGTAGCAGTGATACTGAAGAGCACGCAGGCTGGCGGCGTCATGAGCCAGCTTAGGAGGGGAGCGTTCCACGTTTACATACATTATCTCCCGGTGGACACCGAGATCGCGTTAAGAGGAGGAGTGGACTACTACAACTACCCGAAGTTCATGGCGGAGTTCGAGTGGATCGACAAGGATAGAGAAGTCGCCTGTAAGCTAAGTGAGAAAGGAGAACACATCTTGACGTTGTATGGAAAGAAGATCCGAACGAAGAAAAGCCAGATAATAAAGTTCTACACATATCTTTACATGGATAAGCAACCCCAGTGGACGGAGTTTAGGGTTAACGCTGAGCAATACGGAAGGTCGTGGATGCCGGGGAAAGTGAAACTGGAGCTCGGAAATCACCCAATAGCTCGGGAGCTGAAGGGGCTACTGATCTCCACTAGGCCCCTAATGTACATGTACCTGCCTAAAATGCAAGCGATACTTTACGGTCCAATGGCGTTGTCGCCGCAGCTCCTGTTTGAATTCATCAGAAGCGTTCCAAGAGAGGCGCTTAAGATCCTTATGAGGGAAGCTTAAACAAAAAGGAGGGGTAAGTGAGGCTACCCCCCTCTCGCCATTTTTGCCAGCTTGCTCATTACTGGCGCAACCTTCATTCCTAGGCTCATGCCCCCCTTCATGGAGAACTTGCGTAGCATGAAGCCTCTGAGCGGGTCTATGCTTCCCAGCAGCAATCCCATGATGTTCTCTGTGGGGCCTGTGACTTC
>JAHLWX010000117.1 GCA_019057675.1 Candidatus Jordarchaeum sp. LHC_1308 | reverse complement strand
CAGATAGGGAGGAGGTACTCGATGCTCTACTTCGATCACTTAAAAACCTTGTTTCCTGGTTTCCTGCAGGCACCGAAGCAGGTAAAGTATAAAGCCGAAGATCCGCTGAACAACCTGCTGAATCTGGGCTATGAGGTCTTGAAAGGAGAGGTTTACAGGGGAGTGATATATGCCAACTTAGATACTTACTTGCACTCGATACAATTCGGTAAGCCCTCTCTGGTCTGCGACATCCAAGAAGTCTTTAGGTGGTTGATTGACGAGTTCTTAATCAGCTACAGCAGAAAGTTAAAAGAGGATACCTTTGAAAATAAAGGCGGAAGGATATTCCTAAAAAAGGAGAGCTACAGGTTGATAAAGGCAGTCAACGAGCTTTTCGACAGGCGGATCAAGCACCAGAGGATAAAGAGGTTTGGAGAGTGTTCGAAGATAAGGGCGGCGATTAGAGAGGAACCGATGAGGCTGGCGCAGTCTCTGAGGGATAAGAAAGGGAGGTATGAACCTATTAAGGGTGAGCTAATAAGGCAGAATCCCGTTGTGTTATTGGGGGACATAAATGGAGCGCGAAGCCAAATTTCAGGATAAGCTCAAGGATTTGATAGAGGCGGTGGCGGGGAAGTTCAGGTTCCATGGTCTCGAGATAACCCATGTGGAAAGAGACTACCCGATAGACGCGAGAAAAGTTGATCTCGTCCTTTTCATGAGGGGGGAGACACCTTTCATGTTCATAGAAACCAAAAGAATAGGAAGGGAAAGAGAATCCAACCTCTTGGACCCGCTCGACGTTGCAGTCGTCGGCCAAGTGGTGAGTTATGCGGCAATTTACAAGAGGAATCATAAGGTTGTCGTGCCGTTTGTGGCCACGGCGAACCCGACTAGGATAGCCATCTTCAGAACGCCAGAGAACGTAGAGGACTACGTGGACGAGGATGCCCTGTTAAAAAGGGACTACCAGCACATCTTCAGGCCTGGAATGTATCTGCGGTTGCTCAAGGACCAGCTTGAGAGGTGTGAAAACTTAGGGCTAAACGAGGAATACATCCGGACCCTGCTGGAAAGGCTCGCCAGGAGCTATGTGGAGAAAAGGGCGCCAAAGTCCGAGTTCTCAGAGGCGTTGGTGGGGACCTTCCGGGAGTTCGTGAACAGAATAGCGGAGGAGTGCCGGTCGCTCGTGGAAGCGGGGGTGAAAGGGGCCCTGAGAGATGAGGTTGAGAAGCGGGGTTACAAGGTCGATCCTGCTTCTTTACCCTCGACGGTGGCCCTCCTTAGCAGGATGATGGCGTATGTGCTCATGAACAAAATATTGTTCTACAAGATAATCGAGCAGAGCTACAGGTTGCCGAAGATGGTTTCGCTAGATTCCTCCTCCTCGACCAAGTTCAAGGAGCAGCTCGAATACTACTTCAGGAAGGCCGTGGAGATCACCGGGGATTTCGAGCCCATTTTCTGCACCGGGGTTTATGACAAGTTGCCCATCCCCGACAACCCGGAGATGCTGGAATACATTAATGACTTCATCGCCACCTTAGACAACGTCGAGATTATAGAGCTTGCAGACCGAATAGGCTACATTTACGAGGAACTGATACCGCCGGAGGAGAGACACCAGCTCGGCCAGTTCTACACTCCTCTATGGGTTTGTGAGCTCATAACCCGCTGGTGCATAAGGGGCCCAGAGGATGTGGTTCTAGACCCGGGCGTGGGTAGTGGGGGCTTCCTTCTGCAGGCGTACAGAAGGCTTCTTGAGAAGAAGGTGGGCCCGGGAAGGTTTCTGGTCGTACCACCGGACATTCACGAGAAGATCCTAAGCCAGCTCTACGCCTTGGACATAAACGAGTTTCCGGCCCACCTCTCCGCCATGGGGATCTCCATGCAGAACATCACGGTGCCTTCCACCAAGCTGAACGTATTGGTCTCGGATTTCTTCACCGTTCAGCCAGGTCAGATGCTTTTGACTCCCTACAGGGTGAGATCAATCGCCAAGGGAGAAGAGGAGCGGGAAGTGGTCCTGCCTAGATTCGACGCCGTAGTAGGGAATCCCCCCTACACCCGCTGGACGGAGATTCCGGAAAAGACTCAGGGGATGATTAGGCTGCGTTTGAGGAAGCTGATGAAGAAATACGGGCTCATGCCCCAGGTTTCTAGAGGGAAAGAGCCCGGGATCTACACCTACTGGATTTTACACGCCCATCAGTTCCTGAAGGAGGGGGGAAGGCTGGGAATGATTATTTCAAATACTTGGCTCCAGACGGACTACGGCATCGGGTTTGGGAACTTCCTACTCGACCACTTCAGGATAAAGGCCATCATCGACATAGCCCTTAAGCTCTTTAAGGGAGCACTGGTAACAACTTGTATCGTGCTCGCTGAGAAAGAAGCTAATGAAGCAAAAAGATTAGAGAATAAGGTCGCTTTCATTCACATTCCGGGCGAGGTCGAAAGCGAAGACGTTGAGGAGCTTCTACAAGCGATTGAAACTGGCAAATCAGAAAAGTATTCCGTAAGGCTTGTGAAGCAGAGAGACATACCCAGAGATCGAAAATGGATAGACCTTTTTTTCAAGACCGTCGACATCTCGGACCATCCGCTGATGACGAAACTTAGGGAAATTTTTGAGCCCTCTTATGGGAATGTCACTTACCTTTTCTTAACATCCACGGGCGAAATAAGTGGGGTAAGAAATTTAGGCTCGAGTGAATTTCACTATCTGTCGCCTTCAAAGGTCAAAGAGTTTGGACTGGAAAAGTGGGCTTATCCAAACGTACCACTAGAAAATGCTTTAATCTACCCAGCCATAACAAGCGCTAGGCAGACCAACTTCTTCACGTTTACAGAAGAGGACTGGGAGGAGATACGAAAATCAGACGATAGATGTTACATGCTTGTTTGCCATAAGCCTAAGAAAGAGCTGCCGAGCGAGGTTCTAGAATACATCAGGTGGGGCGAGACAGAGTGCAGAGCAAGGGGTGCAGCGAGACAAATAAAAGGAAGGAGAAGGCTGGCGAGCGAAACCGAAGCGGCGAAGGCTAGGGCCAAGGAAACTAAACGATTTTATGGATGGTACGACCTAGGAAAAGAAGTTTCAGCCCCCTTATTCGCTATTCGCTATGGATGGTACAAAACGAGATTCGTGCAACGTGATTTTCCGGTGGTGATGTGTGACAATCTTATAGCCCTCGTGCCTAAGAAAGGCATTTCTTTAAGTCAGATCCAATTAAGAGCTCTACTTGCCTATCTCAACTCAAGTTTTTCCCAATATTCCATCGAGAGCGAAGGCAGGAAAACACCAGGTGGTGCGCTTGCCCTAGAGGCAAATGTAGCCAGAGAAATGCCAATTCTGGATGTGAGAAAACTTGACGATAATCAACTTGGTTCATTGGCTGCTCTATTTGATAAGCTAGAGCAAGAGGCAAGAAAGATCGGCGGTGCCTCAACTAGGGAGCAAATCGAGAAACTCAAGCCCAAGATATATGAGATAGATCGGGCCGTGGCTGCAATTTTGGGCATTAAAGACGAGGACGTCAGGAATGTGCAAAAGCAAGTGGATCTGATGGTCGAGCGCAGGGTTAGCGTGGCGAAGAAAAAATCAGGGGGATAGGGGGAAGAGACCTTGCCTTTAGAAAATATTACTTAAGAGCTCGCATTCACCAATAGTTTTAAATTGAGGAGAAGGATCCATGAAACCGGAAAAGGAAACCCATTCCCGCACAAACGGTGAAAAACGGAGGACACCGGTAACGGACGAGGAAGTGAAGAAGCTCTGTGACACGCTTACCCTTCCTTGGGAAACCGTTAGGGAGCAAA
>JAHLWX010000116.1 GCA_019057675.1 Candidatus Jordarchaeum sp. LHC_1308 | reverse complement strand
AATAAGAGCGTGGAGTCCTTGACGACCGCTCCTGTGACGTATGTGACTCCTGGCTTGAAGCCGCTGAACTCGTAGTGCTCCTTGGGGCCGAGGAGCGGCGTCCTCGACCGGTACAACATCTTAGTCGGGTCGTCGATGTCCAATATCATTGCTCCAACCTTGTAATAGCCGTCTTCCCCCGTGGCATGGTATAATAACAGCCATCCCAGATCAGTTCTTATAGGGGGCGCTGCAGCACCCCTAACAAACCTATCCCAAGTGTCCCTAGGCACAGGTCTGTAGTAGCTCTGTATGGGCCCTAACTCGTCAAAGCTGTCCAGATAGGATATTCCAATATCAGGGTTCAAAGTGTGCAGTATAACGTACTTACCCTCTATTTTTTCCGGGAAGAGAACCCAGTTCTTGTGCGGCTGATCCGGAGGAGAAAGTAGGATAGGATTTTTCCAATCCCACCTCTTCTCCAAGAGATCGTCGACACTTATTGCAGTCAGCATGATCCCTATACTTCTACCATCATAGAAGGTGTACGTCATGTAAACCCGGTTTTCCCCCTTCATCTTAACTAAGCGTGGATCCTCCACTCCGAAAGCGCCGCCTCCAGAAAAATACTCTTCGTCAACATTGGCAGATGAGAAAGGCGACGGCCACCGGTGCTCATAGACTGGATAGGGCAACCTTTCATTGATATTGAAGCCATCCTTCGAGGACGCGTAGCCGATGCGGGACACCCAGTCCTCGCCGATAGCGCGGTAAAGAATGTGAACTTGACCATCCAGCAACACTACGCCGGGATTAAATGTCTGCATGTTCTCCCAGCTGTTCCCACTCGGCGACAGAATAGGATTCCCCTTCCACCTCGTCAACCTTTCCTTAACATCCTTTGCACTCAACACGCCTCTACTCCTCCTTATTCCTTCTATCTCCATTATCACAAAGAACTAAAATCCTTTTAAATGTATTCTCTATGCGTTATATTTTATTATACTTTTTTTATTGTGCTCTTTTTGATATATCTCGTTTTTGAGCCTTATACGTATAGTTTTTTAGGTTTTTCTCGTATCTACCCCTTAAAAAATATGGATAAGTTCGGATGACTTAGTGCTCGTGTGGAATGTCGTCTTCCATAGCGTGGCTTCTTGTCCCGCTTAAATTTCCATTCCATTTCTCAAATCCCTATGACCGCCGCTAACCCCACTATGCTTTTTCTTTGAAAGTGGCTACTCGTTCCTAGTTGCGTTCTCGGTTTAAAGTGTAGAACTGATAACCTCTAGGACTCTGGAATGAAATCCCGTGATCCTTTCGTACTGCTGTTATTTCGCGTAGACTTTGATTATGGTCGTCGACCTTCCTTCAACCGTGTAGCTGCCTGTCACCGCCGGAACAAGGCATAAATATCCCTCTCTGAGCTCGGCTTCCTCACGGTCGCTCCTCAGCGTCACGCGTCCGTTGAGACAGAACAATATGTTGAACACATCTTCGGTGCTCACTTCGGTCGTCCCGTCTACTTCTATTGTCTCCACGCCGAACTCAGCCATTTCAAGCTTGCCCTTTCCACCTCTGACATCGCTTTCCTCACTCCTAGAAAACTTCATAGCCCTTATTGCTTTCTCGAGCTGGACTTGTCTACCCTCAAAATCGAAGACCCTATATGTGATGTTTGAGTTCGTCGAGACTTCTAGGAAGCGCACGTTCTCCGCGAAATGAACTGTTCCTGCAGGTATCATGAAAGTGTCTAGGAACTTTGCTCTGAACTCGTTAAGCTTTAACGGCGTCTCCTCCGGTTTTTCCCTTATTTCGTCGGCGCAAACGTCTTCCTTGAAGCCGACATGAACTTTTCCTTCCCCTAGAGCAACCCACCCTTCGTTCTTTCCCAGGTCGGCTTCGCCGAGTAGCCTTGCCACTTCATTGGAGGGGTGCACTTGCACACTTAGTTTACCTGTCACGTCCAAAAGCTTCACCAAGATTGGAAAAGACGAATACTTCTCGGACAACTTCCCAAGGATCTCCTGCCTCGCCACAGCGACAAGCTCTGGAAACTTGACCCTACGCCCCTCAACTAAAACCTTCGACGGCCTAGAGTAATGGGCTGAAAATTCCCAAGACTCACCAATCCTACCAGACGCCGCCACACCCTTAAGTTCCGGTATCCAGTAGCCTCCCCAAGTTTTCTCCACGAGGTTTTCTTCAGCCTGAAACACAAACTTGGGCAACCTCATAACGTGCAAATCACCGTCTTTTTCCCCCTTTAGGGTACTTATAACTCTGTTTCATTAAAAACGTTTTCAAACATAAACTCCAAGTCGAAGCTTTTCTAGCTGGGGGCGCATGAATAACGAAAAGTTTTAAAGAAAACTCTTCTTTGAACATTTTCTCCATAACAGACGGAGGGTTTAGATGACCCGGAAGTTGAGGAAAATCGTGGAGGAAATGTTCTCCATGCCCGAGGAGGAGTTGGCGAAAAAGTTGCCTTCTCTGGTTTCCGAGTTAAAAGGGCACGTTAAAGAACTAATAGAAAATGTACCCGACTTGGTGCCGAGGATGGTTAAACGGTTGGAGGAGATCGACAGCAAGCGCTTCATGAGTGAAGCGCCTGAAGTCGCAAAGGACTTTACGAGCCTCGTTTGGGAGGGCGTCAGCGTAGTAGTTGAAAGGAGCCCTGAGCTGAAGAGCGACCTGGAGAAGCTTGGAAGCGTGGCCATGAACTTCAAAGCTACAGACAGCCCGCTTGAAGTACACGTGAAGATAAGTGATGGAAAAATTTCCGGCGGCGTAGGGTTGGCGGAAAATGCTGACTTAACGTTCTCTGGGACAACGGAGAACATAATAAAGCTAATGACTGGATCCATAGACCCCGTGAGTGGCTTCATGTCTGGAAAATACAAGATGGATGGTAACTTGGCTGTAGGCATGAAGCTCGCCCCAGTAATGACAAAGCTAACGAAGGCCGTGAGAGGATAAATCTCGAAGCAAAAACCATCCCAAGGCTCTTTTTTCTTGTAAGCCTCCTCAAATCTATTTCTCGCCAGTGAAAGTTCTTGAAGCACATGGGCCAGTGATGTCCACCTCGCCTTTTAACAAGCAGAAGACTGAACATCATTTGAGGCATAAATTTCAATAAAGTAGGGGTAATTGTGACGTGAAAAGAAAAAGGTATCCTTGCCATTTTGCATCAATTATCGCATCAACACTTCAAGCCGCTATAATTCATTTTTCAATCAACACTACTAGGCATGTCGGTAGATTGTCCAGGTGGCATATGGGAACACGACGCAAAACTGCCGAATCAGGTAAACTATTCACTGGGCCATGTTCAAGACTTTTAATCATGGGGTTGGCACACTGGAGGATCTTTCACCTCAAACAATTGGAGGAAGGTAACCTTTTTATATTAAAGGAGTTCTTCCTCACTTCGAAGCCGCTTGAAGGGAGGAGGAGAGCGTGGTTGAAGAACTTAAGAACATTGTAGAAAAATTGTTAGCCATGTCTGAAGACGAGCTCATGAAGGAGCTACCAAAGCATATTCCAGCTTTAAAGGGACACGCGAAGGAGCTGATGGATGCTGTGCCCAACTTGGTTCCGCGTTTGATCAAAAAGCTTGAAGAGACAAATGTTAAAAGGTTCATGAATGAGGCGCTTGAAGCAGCGAAGGGGTTCACCGATCTTATATGGGAAGGCGTAAGCGCCCTTGCCGAAAGAAAACCAGATGTCAAGAGCGACCTGGAGAAGCTTGGAAGCGTGGCCATGAACTTCAAAGCTACAGACAGCCCGTTGGAGGTCAACATGAAGATAAGTAATGGGAAGGTTGTAGGAAGCTGGGGATTAGTGGAAAAAGCAGATCTAGAATTCACAGGCCCCACAGA
>JAHLWX010000115.1 GCA_019057675.1 Candidatus Jordarchaeum sp. LHC_1308 | reverse complement strand
ATAGCGTGTCCCCTTTACTTTTCAAGTAATTTTCTGAGGGGGAACCTGATGGGCGAGGGCAGTATAATCGTTATATCTGACTGTCACCTAGGTCTGGTTGGCGGCGAAAGGAAGAAGGGAGTGGTTTGCGAACCGGAGAAGCTGGGTCAATTTCTGAGCTGGCTTATTCGCCTAAAAAACGGGGAAAAGATCAGCGTCGTTCTGGGGCCTTGGAGTAAAGGACGTGGCGAGAAGGTCTTAAAGCCCCCTGAGAAGGTGGTTCTCATCGGAGACATCATAGAGCTTTGGGACGCCGCCGACAGCGCCATCGAGTACTGCAGCAGACCGATTTTCGAACTTCTCGGAAAGCTGGACTGCGAGAAGATTTACCTTCTAGGCAACCACGACTACGACCTGAAGTCACTGGTGGGAGTCTACCCTTCAGGCGAGCATACCTTGAACATCGTTGATGACTGTTACCCCGTACAGGAAGAAGGAGGGGAGAAGAGTAGGAGGGTTGTGACTCTGAGAAAAGGTGACAGGGACTACCTGTTTGTCCACGGCTACCAGTTTGACAGGATTTTCAGGTTTCAACCTTGGAAGTTTCTGCCCAACATCCGCTCAGGAGCCGTAGCCTTCGGAGGATACGGCGACCTTTTCATAGGGCTCCTCTTCCTCAGCACAGCAGCGTGGGCCTTAAAACACGTGTTCTCGCAGCGCCTACTCAGCCTCGTCAGCCAAGCCCTGCTGGGCTCGGCACTCCCAGCCCTCTTCGCCCTCCTATCCCTGAGCCTAGGGTTCTGGTGGACCGTGCTCCCAGTCCTCAACACTCTAGGCAGTGAAGCCGCAATACTCATCTGGGCCATCTTGGGTGCTCCACGCATCATTTACCTTTACGGGAGGAAGATTTGGAACAGGCTGGTCGGCACGAGATATAACCGTGAGGCTTCAATCAGGGGCCTCCGCAGGTGGTGGGCCAAGTTCTCCGAGAAAAAGGCCGTCGACTCCGAAAACCTGAGGATAGTCTACGGGCACACCCACCTCGCGGACGTCATCCTGCCGGAAGAGCTGGGGGCTGGTGGCGGGGTGAAGCTCACCGCCCTAAACATCCCGGCGTGGGTCAAGGACTACACGGAGAAGCACAGGCAGAAGCTTCGCGCAGCATGCCTGTATATCGACGACGAAGACGAGCTGTTCATCGGATGGGACTGGAACGAGAAAAAGCCCTTCCTGATCCCGGTAGAAGCAGTATACGAGAGGAGGAAAAACGGCTTCATCTCAAAGGACACTGCAGAAAAACTCGTAAGCATAGGATGGCCAAGGGCCATGGTGGAAACTTGGGCGGAAATAAAGATGAGATGACGCCGCCAGTCTCCATCTCTCACCCCATGACGCGCCCACCCTGCCTGTGGCACTCTGCGCGACCACGAGAAGCCTAAGTTTCCGCCCTGATTGCTAATTCCCTCCGGGCAGCCTGCGCGGAGTCAGTCTTCGAGTATCGCTACTGCCCTGCACCAGCCGGCTGAGGCACCCTTAACCTTGACGGGGAAGAGCGCCACTTTAAAGCCGTATGGCTTCTTGAGAACGTCGTAGAGGTAGTCTAAGTTGGCAAGCTTCTCAACGTGAATGCACTCTTTCTCTCTAGCAGCGTAGTGCGCCTCCCAGACCACGTTGGCATCCCCGGTTTTCTCGTACTCTTCCCTGATGTCTTGGAACGGCCTGTCCCAGCCCCATGCGTCAGTCCCCATGACCCTTACACCCTGCTCTACGAGCCAGAGCGTCGCCCTCCGCGTCATCCCGCAGCCAGCGTTGAGGTACTCCCGCGTCCCCCAAAGCTTGTCCGCGCCCGTCATTATGAGGACGATGTCTCCTGGCTTCAGCTGGTAGCCTATTTTTCCCAGCGCCTGTTTAAGGTCGTCCACCGTTACACCTGAACCGCGCGGCTTGCGCCTTAAATCAAGTATCACCCCGTCGCCGTAGCACCACTCGAGCGGAACCTCGTCTATGGTCCTCGCTGGTTTTCCCTCGACCACCGGGGCGAAGTGCCATGGAGCGTCGAGGTGCGTCCCATGGTGGGTTGAAAGGTTGTTAAGCGTGTCGTCAGCCCACCCCAACCCGTCGGGCAGTTCTTCTTCGCTACACCCGAAAAGGGCGCTCATGAGAGCCGCCCCCTCCTTGTGTCCTTTATGGATCACCTCGGGGGGAATAAACTCGCTTGGAGCTGACTCTAGGGGAACACTCAAGTCCACCACGCGAATTCTCCCCAAGAGAAAAACCCTCCAACCTCATTATCTCCCCTATATGGGGTGGCCTCTACATAAAAATTATTCCGAAAAACGATGCTGTGAGTGGCGTGGAGGGTAAAGGTGTTGATGATGGAAGAGGGTTCGCTGGGGACGCTTCTTCGTTTTTCCGCTGGCTTCACTGCCTCGGGAAGTAAAAATTTTTAAAACTTCGCTGTCTTGTAACAGCGGGCGAGATCTAATTCTCCCCCGCTTACAGGCTTCGAAGGGATGATGGCTGATGACGGAGGCATACCATGAGATAAATTCTAAGTTTAGGAAGGAATTGGCGGAGCTCCACGAGGAAGGCGAGTCGTTAAATCACTGCTATCAGTGCGCTACATGTTCAGGGATTTGCCCCGTGTTCAGGTATAATTCGAAGTATAACCCGAGGAGGCTCATAGAGGGCATGCTGACCGGTAAGAGGGATGAGCTCATCCATGACCCCAACATATGGCTGTGCACGGTGTGCCATAACTGCACAGAGGTCTGCCCTCAGGGTGTTAGGGTTAGCGAGCTACTTGCCACGTTGAGGAACCTTGCAGCGAGGGCGGGGAACATCCCGGAGCACTTGAGGGCTGAGGCAAAGGTTTTGATCGAAACAGGGCTGGTTAACGCTCCCTCGAAGGCGACGATTTCTAGGAGGGCTAAGATGGGGCTCCCCGAGCTTAAGACAGCTGACCCCGCCGAGATTAGGGCGCTACTCGAACATTTGGACTTCATAAAGCTAGCTGCTAAAGAGGAGAAAGCTGTTAAGGAGGAGAGCGGCGGTGGCAAGCAGCAGTAGTGGTTACGCGATGTTTTTGGGGTGCGTCATACCCAACCTTCTTCCGCACCTCGAGATATCGATAAGGAAAGTTTTCGGCAGGCTTGACGTTGAAGTTAAGGACATAGCCGGGTTTTCATGCTGCCCCGAGCCTATTGGAACCCCGGGGCTGGACATTACGACTTGGGTGACGCTGGCGGCTAGGAACCTCTGCGTAGCCGAGGAGGCTGGGCTCGACATAGCTGCCTTCTGTAACGGGTGCTTTGAGACGCTTAAAGAGGCCAAGGTGTTGCTTGAGCACGACGCAAAGTTGAGGAGCAAGGTCGCCGAGGCTCTCTCGAAAATTGGAAGGGAGTATAAGGGTAGGGTCGAAGTTAAACACTTCGCCCAAGTACTCTATGAGGACATAGGACCCGCGAAGCTTAGGGGGTATGTTGAGAGGCCGCTCGAAGGCGTGAGGGTTGCAGCTCATTACGGGTGCCACATTCTCAGGCCCAGCCACCTGCTCCAAGTGGACGATCCATTCAACCCCGTCCTGCTGGACGCGCTCGTGGAGGCGACGGGAGCCGAGAGCGTTGACTACTTCAGAAAGTTCCTCTGCTGCGGGTGCGGCGTCAGCAACCTAGACGAGGCGGCGAACATCAAGATGGTAATGGAGAAGCTGCACTACATGACGCAGGCTAAAGCAGATTGCATGACGGTGCTCTGCCCAGTTTGCTTCAGGCAGTACGACGTGAGGCAGATGATCATAAACAAGACCTACGGAAAAGACTACAATATCCCGGTGCTCTACTACACGCAGCTTCTAGGGCTCGCCATGGGTATGACGCCGGACGAGCTTGATCTCAAGTCTAACAGGACAAAGGTCGACCCTCTACTGGCAAAGCTTGCTGGAGGAAAATAAAGGGAGGA
>JAHLWX010000114.1 GCA_019057675.1 Candidatus Jordarchaeum sp. LHC_1308 | reverse complement strand
AACAGATGTCGCTGTCCTTCGAGTAACACTTATAAGTTAGGGGACTAACTAAGTTATGGGTCTAACCATGCTCTTTGACCCTGAGCCTAAGAAGAGAATCGAGGATTTTTTTAACATGAGAGAGGAGCTTAAGTCTTTTCTTCAAAGCTTGAGGAAAGGAAAACTCATAGTTGTTACAGGGTTGAGAAGATATGGAAAAACCTCTTTGATACTCACAGGGCTTAATGCGTCAGGATTGGACTATGCTTTTCTAGACTGCAGATTATTGCCTTCAGGCATGATTTCCATAAATGATTTTCTTAATCTTCTTGAGGACGAGTTGAATAAAAAGTCTTGGGCGAAGAAACTTCTTCAAGGAGTTGAGGGCGTTAGCATAGGAAGCGTAGGTTTAAGATTTAGAGGAGGAGAGAAGAACCTTTTCTTAAGAATCCTTGAAAAAATGGAGGGGAAGGTTTTGGTTCTCGACGAGGCTCAAGAATTGAGGAGAACCAGCTATAGGCTGGACCATCTCCTGGCTTATATCTATGATCATTTAAACGTGAAAATCGTTGTCTCAGGGTCCCAAGTCGGGTTGCTCTACAGGTTTTTAAGAATCCAAGAGCCAGAGGCACCTTTGTTCGGAAGGCCTTACCTGGAAGTCAGATTGAAAAGACTGGAACCGCAGAAAGCTGAAGAATTTTTATGGAAAGGCTTTGAACAAGAAGGGATAAAGGTCAATAGGGAAGTTGTAGAGGAGGCTGTAAGCAGATTCGACGGGGTAATAGGTTGGCTCACGTATTTTGGCTATTCTTACACGAGGAACAAGTATTCAATATCAAAAATACTTGAAAAAGCCTCTAAACTATCCTTAAGCGAGTTGAATCATGCTTTAAGCATCTACAACGTAGGCAGGAAAAGATATTTGGAGGTCTTAAAGATAGTTGCAAGCGCTAACCAATTAAGGTGGAGTGGAATAAAAAGAGCTTTAGAAGCTAAGGAGGGTAAAATTCCTAATAACACTTTATCTAACATCCTTAAAAACCTGATGGACCAAGGCTTTTTAGAGAAGACAAACGAAGAATATAGGATTACAGATCCTATTCTGAAGACCGGAATACTAAAGTATTTATAATTTTAAAAAGTGTAGTGTCGAGATTTTTATTCAGTAGGGTTAACAACCCTTCCCATGAAGAGGATGATCCCTGTCTCCTTTTCTTGGATTATGAAGATGAACGGATGGTCTGCTCTAAAGACCTTTGTCTCGGGTACGGCGGTCAACTCCATAATTACGGCGGTTGCGGCAGCTGCTTCAGTCCCCTTCTCATCCACCTTAATGTATGCTTGATGGATGACTTCGCTGATAAACAGGTCTCTTCTGCCAGTCATCCCTGAGAAGTCTGCTGCTCCGCTGAATGCGGTAGGCATTCCCAAGGCGCTTAAGGTTTCCTGCATAAAGTATTTTGTCTCAAGCTCGAATTTAGGCAGGCAAATCTCATCCAGCTTCTCCTCTCTCATTCTAGCCCTGTACTCGTTCAGCTTCTCCAGCGTTAGAGATGATTCTAAAATTTCAAGGTTTTTAGGCAGTATTATGAGCATCGAGATCTTCTCCCCCTTGTAGGGCAATTCTATTATTTGCACATCACCAGTGTCAGCGTAGTTGAACCTTATTGTTTCATTGGGCTTCATATGCATCATCTGAACCTTTATGCTTCTATCTGAAGCAACCCAGAAATCCTCCCCCATAGTAAGGGATTCGTTGAAAGCCATCTTCCAGTCTCCTTTGAAATAGATGGCGTTGGTTAAGACAAGCCTTGTAAGTTCGTTGAGAACTCCTGGAGTAATCAAGTCCTTAATTTTATGGTTTGTCTGTTCTTCTATGAAAGTGTTAATTGTTTGACGCGACTCTTCAGCCTTGTTGATGAAGTCTAACACTGCTGCTTTCCCACCGTAATATTCTTCAACCGTCTTCAAATAGTCTTCGAGAAACGGATAGTCTTTCTGAACCCACAATGCGTTTCCAGTCCTTAACTCATAGTTTTGAGAGACTTCATTAATACGGTTATAGACTGCTGCGAAATTTGGTCTCAGCACGTTGCTCTCCAGGAAGTTGAAGAAAGCTTTCATCTCATCCGCAGTCAGCCCCCTCGCACCCTCATAAGTCATTGCGAGAGCAGAGAAAATGCTGTATGGTGAGAAGAAAACATTGCCTGTTTCAGTCTTAACCAGTTCGGAATAAAGCTTGAAAGCGAACTGGTTATTAGCCCACACGATCTCCCGTACACCCTCTGGCGTTGAACCAGCATCGTTTGCCTTCGGAGGCTGAGTCGGCGGGTATGGAAAGAGGAAGAACGCAGCTATGGCAGGGATCAGAGTAATCGTAATGAGCACCATTCCAATAATCAGCAATCTCCTTTTACTCATTTGCAATAGGAGGAGACGGATGCTAGTTAAACATTATGCTGTTCGACTTTTTAAAAAGCGTTTTGAAAGAAAAGTATGATGTATAATTTTTAGAACAGGAACACGGTCATTAAAAATCCTTTAGCGTCTTCTGGCGATAACTATCTACCCCTACTTTCTCACAATAAGTACGGTAATTAAACAGGTGGAAGTCGAAAAACGAGAAAACAGGTTACGAATTGGGGAAGCGTTTCAGAATGATAGTGTTACTTTTCTTCCGGTTTCAGCCGATTTGAGTATAGCATCCATTATCACGTTGTTCCTATATCCGTCTTCAAAAGTTGCTCCAAGAGGTGCAACATCCCCGCCTGTAACTATTGCATTAAGGAAATACCATATCTCGTTTATGAAAGTATGCTCCCATCCTATTATATGGCCCGGCGGCCAATACGCTTTTATATACGGGTGTGTTTTCTCAGTCACCAGAACCGTGTCCCATCCGCCTATTGAATCCTTCTCCCATTCCCTCAAGTATAATTTAAGCTCATTCAACCTTTCCAGGTTGAACTCTATCGAGCCCTTCTCCCCGTTCACTTCGAAATTGTTATAGTTCTTCCTCCCCGTTGCGAACCGGGAGGCTTCGAGTGTGCCTATGGCCCCGTTTTCAAGCTCCACCACAGCCTCGAATGCGTCATCTACAGTAACCCTTCCCTTCTCGGCCGGATTATCCGGCAGGGGCCTTTCCTCGATGAACGTTTTAACCATCCCCATAACTGATTTAAACTCTCCGACGATGAATCTTCCAAGGTCTATGATGTGGCTTCCCAGATCACCGAGGGGGCCGCTTCCAGCATCCTCTTTTTTCAGCCTCCAAGTCAGCGGAGCATTCGGATCCACAAGCCAATCCTGAAGATACCTAGCTCTGAAATGATATATCCTCCCAAGCATGCCTGATTGAACAATTTTTCTGGCAAGCTGTACAGCTGGTACGAACCTGTAGTTGAAGGCAACCATCGTCTTAACCCTGGCCTTCCTAGCAGTGTCCCAAAGAATCTTAGCCTCCTCACTATTTCTAGCAAGAGGTTTCTCGCATAAAACGTGCCTACCCTTCTCGATCGCTTCCAGAGTTGGCTCTAAATGCATGCTGTTCGGCAGACAATTGTCAACGATTTCAACCTCAGGATCGTCTACTGCCTTCCTCCAATCCGTAACGTATTTCCTAAAGCCATAGTTTGCAGCAGCCAGCTTAACCTTTTCCTCAGTCCTGCCGTATACAACCACTAAATCAGGTATTGCCGGAGGGGGGTAAAAGAAATGCGGTATGCTTTTGAAAGCATGCGAATGAGCCTTACACATGAAGGCATAGCCCAGTATTGCAACCCCAATCCTACGCGGGCCACTCATATTCTCACCACCACGGCTTAACCTCGGGAGGCTCGACTCTTACCAGTGGTTTGAGGAAGAACAGTGCCTGTTCAACGCCAGAGTCCCTGCTGAAACAGGGATCTTCGTGTTCAACGCTCAGAACATAATTGTAGCCCGTCTCAAGCAGTGCTGTTATCACCCTACGCCAAGGAACCTGTCCCCACCCTACTGTTCTGAACCTCACAGCCCTAGCAACCTTGTTC
>JAHLWX010000113.1 GCA_019057675.1 Candidatus Jordarchaeum sp. LHC_1308 | reverse complement strand
CTTTCTACCGTTAAAATTAGGAGGGAACTTATTGAGGGGCTACTTGAAGTATCAAAGGAGGTTCATCCTAGAGAATTTATAGGCTTACTGAGGGCGGAGAAGGGAGTTATATCTGAGGTAATTATACCCCCATTCAGCGTTTACGGTCTGGGTGAGTCGTCGTTTTCTCCATATGATCTTCCGATAGACTTTTCCTTGGTTGGCAGCGTCCACAGTCACCCATCAGGGAATCCACTCCCCTCAAAACAGGACATGAACATTGCATTCAGCTTTGGAGTTGTACACCTAATAATCACATATCCCTATTCCTCCCCTGAAAATGTACACGCCTATGACAAAGAGGGAAATCTACTAAAGCTCCAGATAGTCGAATAGTTGCCGAGACGCAGAAATCAAATGCCAGCAGTTCCCGCATGGGTCTCTATAACGTTAGTGGAGAACTTTGTCCCGATTATCCCTTCAATAATCATCATTCGGGTTTTAGCCAGCCGTTTCTGAATAAGTGGATTTTTAGATGTTCATGATGGCCTGTCTTGACAGTGCCCGATTTATGACGGGCTGGATAAGCTAAATGCTCGCTCTTCAAATTTTCCATGCGTCATCTTCATACTCGGCGGCGAAATCCTTCAATGAACCTCTTATATAGAGGCAAGGGAAGAAGATGAAAACCCCATGAAATACCATAACTATACCATTGTATTACCTGTATATCTTTTATAGATGAAGAGCCGAGAAGTATCGTGGATTCACGTTCAAGAAAAAGGAACGTTTTCGGAGACGTCGTCCGAGTAGCTAACCTCCTCACTTTCTTAATGGTGGAAAAATTAAAATTGTCTGAATGAATTATAGGTAAACAGGCGTTTGGTTCCCAGAAAGGCGGTAAGCTTTATATTTACCCTAAGTTTGTCTCTTAGCGAAGGGCTAAAGGAGGACGAAGCTGATTGGTGACGGTTTACGATGTTCCAGCATGGGACTTAATAAATGAGACCGCAAACGTCCTCAGGGAAGAGTATCCCTCCGTTTCGCCCCCTCCAGGATCCCGCTTCTGGAAGACGGGTGTGCACAAGGAGCGCCAGCCGACGCAAAACGACTGGTGGTACATAAGGTGCGCCTCCCTTCTCAGGAAACTTTACCTGTATGGTCCAGTAGGGACTTCTCGCCTCAGGAGCGCTTACGGCGGAAGAAAAAGGAGGGGCGTTAAGCCGGAGCACTTTGTTAAGGGTAGCGGTGCCATTATACGCAGGGCTCTTCAGCAGCTGGAGGCTGCAGGGCTAGTGGAAAAAGTTGAGAAGAAGGGTAGGCGTATAACTAATGAAGGCCGCTCCCTACTCGACAGAGTCGCTTACAAGGTAAGTTTAAAGTTGAAGAAGGAAATGCCCGAAATCAAAAGTTATCTTTAATATAACGCCCATTTCCTTAGTTTCGCTGGGCCGTTTCCCTGTAAATCAGGGGTGTTAACTATGTCCGAAGACGAGCTTGAAGAAGTAAGGCGAAGGAGAATGCTTGAAATTCAGAGACAAATTGCTGAAGCGCAGAGGCAAGAGGAAATCAGGAAAGAGGTAGAGGCCCAGAAGCAAGCCGCCCTTAGACAGATCCTAACTCCAGAGGCTAGAGAGCGGCTTGCAAATCTCAAGATGGTTAAGCCCGCTTTTGCGGAGCAACTTGAAGTTCAACTCATACAACTCGCTCAGAGCGGAAGGGTCAAATTGCCGATAAATGACGATATGCTTAAAAAGATCCTCCTGCAGCTTCAAGGAGCCAGACGGGAGACAAAAGTTAAGTTTAGGTGATCTGGATGGCTAGAGTTAAACCCTTGCCCAAGAAGTTGAGGCTGGCCAAGGCCGGCAAGCAGAATTCGAGTGTTCCGGCTTGGGTCATAGTTAAGACTGCTGGTCGCGTCAGAACTAACCCGAAGAGGAGGCATTGGAGAAGAAGCAAGTTGAAGCTGTGATGGTGAAGTATCATGAGCGAAGATGAAGTTAAGAACAATGTTGAGCTTGAAACAGCGGAAGAAGCTCCCTCAGAAAAGGAGGAAGCCCCCTTAGAGGAGGAAGGGGAAACTAGAATATACACGGTTCCCCTAAGGAAGGCGTACTACGTTCCCCGCTACAAGAGAGCTGAGAAGGCTATTAGGATTATAAGGGAATTTATTTTGAGGCACATGAAGGCTGAGAGAGTTGTCATACTGCAGCGCCTGAACGAGAAGATCTGGAGCAGAGGGAACCGGAAGCCGCCGAGAAGGGTTAAGGTGAAAGCCATCAAGGACAAAGAAGGCGTGGTAAAGGTAGATCTTGCCTCCGACTAGAGGGAAGGAGCGCCGAGCTTGGCCGTTACACGCATAAAGTTCAAGGGCACGTCCAGCATAGGCGTGTTCATGTTGGCAACCGACAGCTATGCCATCGTTCCACCAGACACTCCGAGAAAAGTTATTCGAGCGGTAAGAGAGACCTTAGAGGTTGAAGCTGTTAAGAGCCTGATAGGGGAAAGTAGGCTGATAGGCGTGTTGTCCGCTGGAAACCAGAAGGGCTTACTGGTTCCATACTATGCGCTGGAGGATGAAATTGAGGGACTCAAAAGGGCCCTAGGGGTAAATGTTTCTAGAGTCCCCGGGAAAGTAACTGCTATAGGAAACATGGTTTTAACCAACGAGAAAGCCTGCCTCGTCAGTCCCGAACTGGAGGATGACACGTTGTCACTCATAGAAGAAACCTTAGACGTCACCGTTCAAAGGGGGACAATAGCCGGCCTGCCCATAGTTGGCTCGTCGGGTGTGGCCACGAGCAAGGGTGTTATAGTTCACCCCCAGTCCACCTCCAAGGAATTAGAGGTTCTCAAAAAATTTTTTGGCATTCCAGTCGACGTGGGAACCGTTAACGGCGGGATGCCATACGTCAGAATAGGTTTGGTTGCTAACACCACTGGCGCACTAATTGGGGAAGACACGACTGGGCCCGAGATTCAAAACCTGATAAACATTTTGGACATAAAATAGAGGAGGTGTCCCCATGGGTCAAAATGGCGAGGTTAAGGTTTTCAGGATCGAGGGCTACTATGTTAAGAAAAGAAAGAAGATTTTCTTCAGCGAGGAGATGCGCGCTTTAAGTAAGGAGCACGCCCTAGAGCTCATTTACTCAAACATAGGCAGCAGGCATAGGGTTAAGCGGCGTGACGTGATAATTGAAGAGATAAATGTTATTAGCCCAAAAGAAGCCAAGAACGTAGTGGTAAGAACACTTTCAGGCTTGGAGATGTGAAGGAAATGTCGGAAAACGAACAGAAGTTTAGAGCAACTCTAAGCCAGCTTAACGTCTACGAGCAACAGGCCCAAGTGCTCGAGGAACGGATGATGCTCTTAAACCAGATGCTAGAGGAGATGAGAAGGGCAGTCGTTGCGCTAGACGAGGTCAAGAAAATGGAGTTAGGTCATGAGGTTCTGGTTTCGCTAGGAGCTGGTGCTTTCCTGAAGGTCAAGGTGGCCGAGAAAGAGAAGGTCATATTTCAGATTGGCGCCGGAGTTGTTGCGGAGAAAAACATAGATGACGTTAAGGCTAAGCTCGATGAGAGACGGGAGGAAATACAAAGGGAGATGCAGGCCACAGCCCAGCAGCTTGATGCTACTGTTAGGCGGGCTAGAGAGCTAAACAGGCAGCTGCAAGAGCTAGCGGCGAAGATAAGCGAAGAAAAAGGCTTAAAGTAGAGATCTTATGGTGGAAAGGGGTTTCATTATTGTTCGAAAAGGTTAGGGAAGGAGTAGGGAAGGTAATAGAGAAGATCACAATTAAAGAGCTTAGTGAAAAGGAGCTTGATGGTGTATTATGGGAGCTTCAACTAGTGCTCCTTCAGAACGATGTCTCGCTTAATGTCGCAGAGAAGATCTCGCAGGGCTTGAAGGAGAAGCTGGCGGGCGGTAAGGTCAAGAGGTTCAGCGACGTGAAGAGCATAGTTAGAGTCTCCCTTAGGGAGACAGTGCTCGACGTTTTGAGAAGCGGAGGAAAAATAGACCTCGTCAGGCTCTTAGAGGAAAAGAAGAAGGCTGGCGAGCCCTTCGTAATAGTCTTCTTGGGCGTTAATGGAACCGGGAAAACGACGACGATAGCCAAGGTAACTCGCTTTCTTCAGAAGAAAGGTTTTTCATGCGTCCTCGCTGCCGCAGACACATTCAGAGCGGGGAGCATAGAGCAACTCGAGAAACATGCAAATGCGTTGGGAGTTAAATGCATAAAGC
>JAHLWX010000112.1 GCA_019057675.1 Candidatus Jordarchaeum sp. LHC_1308 | reverse complement strand
TGCACTACAACTTTTGGGAAGAGCATTCCGCCGCCTCCTATTCCGCCTCCAAAGGAAAGTTTTCTCTCGAAAACCACCGTTTTGAGGCCTGATTTGGCTAGGTATCTTGCCGCTGTAAGTCCTGCTGGTCCAGCTCCAACTACAATAACGTCTGCTTCTGAGATTTCGGATAGCGTTTTAGTGGCTCCATTGATTATTGCTTTGGTAATGGTTGCTTCATCAAGTTCTTCATGCCTTTCAAGCGTCATGTCGGTTCACCTTGATGGTAGAAAATGTGGAAAACATTAATAAAGTTAACTATTGTTAATAACTTCACCCGAAATAAGGAGACGAGGAAAAATGCGCTGTCAAGCCTGCAGTCAAATCATAAAAGGGAAACCAATAACGAAGAAGACATGCTGCGTCAACAAACAATACATATTCTGTTCCGATTCATGCCTGAAAAAATGGACTCAGAAATGGTTAACGCGCCAGATATAAACCAATCAAACATCCATGCAAAGATCACAGCTGTCACTTATTGTATTAAGCTCCCTGTGAATGTCACATAACAACCGCTTAGAACGTATGCTTAAACAAATATCGCAAAGACGCGTCATCAGCTCCACATCCGAGATACTTTTATTGGCTATTCCGTCAGCCAGCTCCTTCGCCATTCGCATTATGTCCTCATTTGAACTCATTTTCTCTAAGTACTTCTCACCCCGCTTCGAATACAAGTAATGACTTATCGTAGCCTGAGTGATCCCGAGCATCTTGGCCGCAACCACCTGTGAGAAACCGTATCTATCAACGAGCTCCCTCACTATAAGAGAACGAACGGCAGGAAGCACGTACTTCGTAACAAGCTCACACGGAGGACGCATAAAACCACCGCACAAACGCCTATTAAACATCTAATACTTCCTCGAATATATAACAGTTGACACCTTTTAGATCCCTTACCTCCATCACCGGCTTAAGTGCCTCATCGACTTGAAGTTCACTTTTCCCTAACAATAAAGGACGCATTGTCCTCACCGCTTTTTCTTATGCCTCCCTACTGGGAATTGTAAAGTGGTGTGCTAAGGTACTTTAATCCGTTATCTGGTAACACGGCTACTATGGTTTTTCCCGTCCCCAGCTCCCTCGCCTTTTTTAGGGTAACGTACATTATCGCCGCCGAGCTCATCCCTATCAGTAACCCTTCCATCCTCGCTATTCTCCTTGCAACCTCAAATGTTTCGGGTACTTGCTCCTTAGAAATTTCCACTATATCGTCAAACCACTCTCTCCTAAAGAGCTGAGTAGGGTATGGCTCATTAGGGTTTCTTAGTCCCTGAATGCTCACGCCGAGTCTAGGAACCACGCCGACCACTTTTATCTCCGGGTTATACTCCTTAACTCGCATAGAAACCCCAACACCAGTCCCAGCAGTCCCCACTCCAACAACAACCATGTCCAGTCTCCCCTGTGTTTGTTCAAGTATCTCTCTGCCAGTTGTTTCATAATGAGCTAATATATTGGCCGGGTCACTGAACTGGTTTATGTCAATATACTTGTCAGGGTTCTTCCTCAGTAGTGCCTGCTTAAGCTCAATGGCGCCCCCAGTCCCCTTCTCACCGGGCGAAAGAATAAGCTCAGCGCCAAAAGCCTTGATTATCTTTCGCCTCTCCTCGCTCACTGACTCAGGCATAACTATCGCCGCTCTGTACCCCTTAGCCGCAGCGAGCATAGCTATGGATATCCCCGTATTACCTGAAGTGGCCTCGATGATGACTTTGTCCTTGCTAAGCCTTCCAGAAGCTTCAGCGTACTTCAAAACGTAGTAGGCCATTCTGTCCTTCACCGAGCCACCCACGTTATACCACTCGAGCTTAACGTAAACGGTAGCTGAGGTAGGCTCAACCACTTTCCTTAACCTGACCATTGGAGTTCTGCCAATTAGTTCTGTAATGTCGTTTGCCACGCTCATTTCCATAGCTCCTTTATAACGCCGTTATAATAACGCAGTTATAACCTCACTTTTAAAATTAACTCTCAACGCGCTTCCAGCCCAACTTTCAACGCAAACATCAAAAAGGAAAACCTGCGTTAATATCATCAGACCTTACTGGCTTGGAGGGGGATACATGTGATTAAAGGAGAGGAAGCATATGACTTGGTCATATTAGGGGCTGGTCCAGCCGGTTTAACCGCCGGAATATACTCCTCTAGGCTTGGGTTAAAGACAATTGTTTTGGAAAGCGGAATTCCGGGTGGAAGAGCAGGGGAAGCCCCCTTCATAGAAAACTACCCTGGTTTTCCTGACGGAATAACTGGCGTCGAGCTCGTGGAGAAGATGACTAAGCAGTGTTCAAAGTTTGGCGCTGAGATAAGAACCTTTGAGGAAGCCATTGACCTAGAACTAAAAGGTGAACTTAAAAAGGTCACAACTAGAAAGGGTAGCTACATATCTATGGCTGTGATAATTGCTACTGGAACTCAGAGGCGTAAGCTCAGAATACCTGGAGAGTCAGAGCTTTTAGGAAGAGGAGTAAGCTACTGCCCCGTGTGTGACGGCGCCTTTTTCAAAGGGCTCAAGGTAATAGTGGTTGGCTCCGGTGAGGAAGCGGCATCTGATGCTCTTTTCCTGACGGGCCTAGCAGGCGAAGTTGTGCTGGTCACTCATGGTGGGCCTCTCGAAGCCGCTGATGAACTACTGCGAAGGCTCAGGGATAAAGGTGTGAAAGTGATTGAAGCCCGTGTCACGGAGATAATCGGTAAAGATGGCGTCGAATCCGTTAGGGTTGCATATGAAGAGGGGAGGGAAGATGTTCTTCCCGCTGATGGCGTCTTTATCTCTCTTGGTGGTGTGCCGACAAGTGAACTGGTCAGAAAGGCAGGCGTAGAAGTCGACGAGAAAGGCTGCATCAAAGTTGACCGCTGGCAAAAAACAAGCATCGAAGGTGTCTTTGCCGCTGGAGACTGCACATGCGGCGGGATGCAAGTCATAACCGCAACGGGAGAAGGGGCCATGGCAGCCATAAACGCTTCAAGATACGTTAAAAGGAAGAAGAGAACAGGCGAGGGAATGAAAACTAAAGAGTATTAGCATAAAATTTTCCATGTACATTCTCAAGGGAAATCTCAAGCCGGGTGGCAATGCACAGTGAAGCGTCACAAAGTTCGGTCAGCAACACTTTTTTCTTCGAGACAATAACAAGCCTGCAATTCACGGGCAACCATATCCATTTTTATAAAATTACATTTTTGGATGCTATTTTTCCTCTATAACTTTCTCTAGGTCTTCAACGCGCTTTACGAGATCCATCACAACCGATAACAAAACATTTATGACTGCTCCTATGTTTGGAGTGTAGCCATCTGGGCTCCTCTTTATTAATCCGAGCTTCTCCAAGTTTCTTCCAGAGTGGGAGAGGTTCGATGGGGAAATATTTAGTGCCTTCTGGATTTCTGATGGTGGAACAGGCTTCCCCTCCTGCTTCATGAGAATATAGGAAAGAACGGACGAACCCCTCTCCTTGAATCCCATAAGAGCCGATAATACAGCTCTAGGGTTCACCCTATCAATAACTTCACTCATCCCCTCTTCCTCCTTTTCTCGTAAAGCTCAACTAAAGCAAAAAGTATCATTGCAAGTATATATCCCTGATTAGCTCTATACTCTCCTCTTCCCGTAGGAATCAGAAAGCCAGCCTTGCTAAGCCTACTAAGCGAGTTCCACACGGCCCCCTCACTTAACCCTAGCTTTTCAACAAGCTCCTTAGGCGTAACGGGATCTGGGGAGCGCAACACGTACTCTACTATCCTCATGGAAGCCTCCCCAAGCTTTAAGAACTTTGCGAAACCAGACCTAGCGCTCTCCTCGCTTTCACTCATTATCCTTCTCTCCAACAAATCTAGCTATCTTCTGTATCTCAAGAAGCAACAGGGCGAGTATTAAACCATAATTCGCCTCATAGCTCCCCCTCTCGAGAGACCTTATAAGGCCTGCAGCCTCAAGCCGCCTAACAGCCTTCCAGACGCTGTTTTGGCTCAACCCCGTTCCATCAACGATCTCCTTAGGAGTAATTTGTCCCCCCTTCACCAGAATATAGACCAAGACTTTCAGTGAGCTCTCCCGCATGCTCAGTATGCGTTCAAAAACGCCCTCAAGCTCCTCGACTCTCAAGGTAAGACCTCAACTACTCCAGATTCCTCAAACGCCTTTCATGATCCAGCAATAGCTCCAGCAAATCTATTTTGGAAACATAACACGGAGAGCCGTTCACCTCAACCTTCGAAACCAACCCCTTCTCGGAGAGTCTCACAAGGTACTTACCA
>JAHLWX010000111.1 GCA_019057675.1 Candidatus Jordarchaeum sp. LHC_1308 | reverse complement strand
CGCCCCTTCCTTCCAGCCTGAAGGAGGCCTAGGGCTCTGTAGAGGGCCTTCGCATGCTCTGCGGCTGGGATCAGCACTGCCAGGTACCTCATTTCAGCTTCGAAACAGCTCACAAGCAACTTTAAGGGTTGGAAAGCGAAGACCTTAAGCCTAGGGCGGGCCTTCGCGCGCTTTCCGTGGCTTAACCCATTCACGGCCTTTTTACCTCCAGAAATTCTTAGAAGTAAGCTTGTGAGCTTTGCCGTCGCGCCCTTGTTCATTTAGCGCCCCGCCTTTATAGATGCAACTAAATTATGAGGAATTCTCGTCCTCAGAGTTGAAAAGCTTGATGGAGATTTAGGTAGTCCTCAAATCTTAGAAGCTTTGTAAATCCATGTAGGGTTTCTTCATAGAACATGCGCTTTGAGAAGTAGAGAGATAGAGGGATGAACTTGGAAAGACAGCCAAGCTAATGCGCTAACTCCCCCACCATAAAAATGGGGCCGTGCACGGTCCGCGGGGTTAGCAACGTTAGGTGGCGTAGCCCAGTGCTAGCCCTTACCAACGCCACTGGAAGCCGTGTTGGTTGGTGGCTCAGTTAAGCTGTGCTGCAGTCCGGTGGCGGCGTCTAGAAGCCCGTTAGATTGCGGTCCAACTAACGCTATCAGGAGTAGGCGGCGTTAATTAGTGCCGGGCAGTGCTTAGCTCCAACTAACGGGGGTGCGGGCTCCACAGGAAGCACCTACCACGGAAATGTGAAAGCCGAGGACCTGCACGCCTAGGGCGTGGCAGGAAACGGGCGTTTTCCACGGAGGAGCCTGTAAACCGTGGCCACACATGTATAACCCAAAATTATACCCAGAATGATACACAGGCGTATACGGCAGGAAGGGGAGATTTGCACTTGAGAGGTTACTGCATTTGAGGCAAAGGAAAGAGTTTATCAAAGAGGTTAAGAGGGGACCGGCAGGGAGGCTTGGGGAGTTAGAGCGCTTAAGGGCATCGAAGCTTTATTAAGCTTCACAGCTTGAGTCCCTACGTGCCCGTCTTCACCGGCCTTCGAGGGATCGGGTGGCTATTTGCTTTCCGTAGCAGCATTGAGCCTGTAGAGGACAGTTTCTGCAAGATGGATTGCCGGGTCTGCAGACAAGGGCCCCGAAATCTATTAGAGCCCAGTTGAAGTCTCGAGCTTTCCCCGGCACTAACAAGGAATTCGCGATCTGCCGAATTTTAGAATTTCTTCTGCCTTCGCCTCTAGACCTTATGCAGAAGAGCCTCTCTACGATCCTCACGACATTGGAATCCACTACAACTCTGTCCTTTCCGTATGCAAAGACGAGAATGGCGTCTGCTATGTAGTCACCTATGGCGGGGATCTCGAGAAGCCTTTCCTCCTCGTCCGGCAGTTTTCCGCAGAATTTTTCAACGACGTATTTCGCCATCTCGAGCACTTTCTTCGCCCTCCATCGAAGTCCCAGCTTCGCAAAGTACTTCTCTATCTCCTCCAGATCCGCCTTCGCGAGGTCCCTCACTGTCGGGTATCTGCTGACGAACTCTGTGTATACCGGCACTACCTGCTCCGCCCGTGTTCGTTGGAGCATTATTTCTGCTATGAGGATCATGTACGGATCTGTTGCGTGCCGCCACGGGTAATCCCTCTTTTTTTCATACCACCATTGAAGAATTTTCTCACCAAGCTCTCTTGGTGAAGCTGAACCTGAGAGGGTCTTCAAGCCTTTCACCAAGATGCTTTTTGATGCTTTGGCGTTTAGATGCGGAAACTCAGCGTTACAGCTCTACAGCTCTCCTTAGGAAAGCTCTTCCTCAAGGATAGCTCTTATTTCTGATGCAACCGCCCTTGCCATTAACGGGGGCACAGCATTGCCAACTTGCTTGAATTGGTCCGTCCTTGAGCCTCTGAAGATGAACCTGTCAGGAAAACTTTGAAGCCTTGCGGCTTCCCTCACGGTTATGGTCCTTGGCTGTACCGGGTGTACGTACATATACCCGTCCTTGTAAAGATGCGCCACAACGGTCCAAGAGGGTCTGTCCCTTCGGAGTTTCTTAATTTTGTCGTGAAATATGTCATCTCTGTAGCCGTACAGCCCCTTTATTTCAGGAGGTAAATCCTTCCACCACATCCCCTCCTGCATCAGGTTGAAAACCTTTACATCCCTTTCACTGTGCAGCCTGCTTACGTGGTTATGCACCCTTCCGTCCGGAGGTCCACCACCCCATTCTCTCATAAACTTCTGGTATTCACAGAATGGGGGTTTATCGTAAGGTATCGGGGGATCGGCGAGCCCGGGGATTCCCGGGGCGGGATCGGGGAGATCACCTATGGCCTCCCAGACGGTGACCGGGGGTTTTAACTTCGTTCCGGTGCCCATAAAGTCCTCCAGCGTTATCTGAGCCCCCTCGGGTTCCGCGTGCGTGGGGCGCGGCCAAGGTACTCTAACATCGGGCAGGCGGGTGCCTACGAAGAATATCCTCTTCCTCACCTGAGGAACGCCAAACCACACGGCATTAAGAACGCGGGCCTCCGTTCTGTAGCCTATTCTTTCAAAATCCTCTATGATCTCCCTGACGATCTCCCCGTTGCGGTAACTCATCATTCCGGGTACGTTTTCCATCACGAAGAACAGGGGTTGCAGGTCTCTAACTACCCTTACGAACTCCCTGTAGAGCTCGTTTCTCGGATCATCAATGAACCTCGGATGGGAGCTCTTGAGATTCCACACCCCCTCCTTTACGAGGGATGCGATCTTCACCCGCCCGATCGTCGAGAAGCCCTGACAGGGGGGACCGCCTATGATCACATCGACATCGCCTCGGGATATTCCGGCCCGCCTCATAAGCTCCTCGCTTGAAAGCTTCCTTATGTCGGCAACTATTGCCTCTGCACCGGGAAAGTTTTGCGAGTATGTCAGCATCCCTTTCCCGTCCACGTCTACCGCAGCTAAGGGCTTAAAACCAGCCATTTCAAAACCCAGCGACATTCCTCCGGGAGCCGCAAACAGGTCTATTAACGTGAATTTTGCTCTCCTCATTTTTCTTCACCCAACTCCATTAAGAGAGCTTGAAGGTAGCCTGCGATTGTCTTTATACTGTTGTCCCCCTTTTGTGGATACACATCAACGATTTTCTTTCCTCTAATAATTAAGAGAGCCGGCACCTCCCTTCCGAAGAACCATCCTCTCCTCTGCTTAGAGCTAAATATATCTCCCAATGTTTTATCTTTTCGGCACGCTTTTTTGAAAACTTCATATAGCATCTCTCTACTCCAGCCGGCAGTATCCACTATTTTCACCTTTACTTTTTTTACCATCAGGGTTTTTAATAACTGCTGTATCTTCTCCATATTAAATTCGGGTTCGGCAAACGGCTCTACTGTACTGTCGTAATAAAGCTCTAGAGTTATGCCCTCCATGCTTCCACCTTCGGTTACCCCCACCCAAATTCTTTTTCGATAATTACTCTAAACTCTCTAGCCATCCTTTTGACTTCATCTGGTAAGTTACCGATTTCTTCCAAACTCTTATCGCTCAAAACAGACGGCTCGAGCTTCTTGAAACTATTGTAAGGCAACCTTATTGTCTGTGTCTCTTGTCCTCCCATGCCCCTACCTCCCCTCTGAAGGTTCCAACTAGCACTAACTATTATCTCTGAAAGTAACATAAACTTCCAGTCCACGAACTTCCTTTCAGCTTTATCTACTTCCCTTACTACATAAAACGCGTTCACGTCGTTAGGTAGGCATAACCTGAGAAGCATTAAAACCCTACCGGCATCTATGCCAAAGAAGGCGCTGTCCCCGTCTTTAGCTGGATATTTTTCCTTGATTTCAAGTGGAAGGACTTTTCCGCTTGAATAGGATATAATGAATCCATCAACATCATAGGGATCGCCCACGGACTTTTTCAGACTTCCTTTGAGGAAGGTCGAGTAAAATGCCTCGTTTAGCAGCAGGGACATCAGCTCCTCCTCACCCAGAGCCAGATAGTACTCTTTCAAGTGCTCTTCCCATCTACTTCCATGTCCCGGCCTTCCCTGTCCTCTCCATCGAGAGAAAAACGTTGCTGTGTCGATCATATGCAGCTTCTCTTTCCTATCGTCGTACCTGTAGAGAGACCATCGTATACCTTCAGGAGGGAGGGGAGATTTCCCTGTAGGAATGGCATAGATAACACCCATTCCGGCCCGAGTCAAGAATCCCGTAACCATGCGGAACTTCAATCCTTCCGCTCCATCCATAATGTCTTCCGGCACCAGCTCGTTGCCAGCAAGTGTCCTCTCCAGCAGTGTAGGATGCACAAAGAAGCATAACCTAAACTTAAAGAAGTCCTCCCTCTTAGGGGCAAGGATCCAGCAACCATTGAAGAATTTTCTTCTGTGTTCAGAGTAAATCCTGTCTTTCTTAAAAAGTATTTGGGCCATAACTCCTTTAGCCTTGTTTTCGGTCCAATACTTTTCAAGATAGCTCAACAGTTTGCTCTTTTCCATAGA
>JAHLWX010000110.1 GCA_019057675.1 Candidatus Jordarchaeum sp. LHC_1308 | reverse complement strand
TTAGGGATCTGTCCAAAGTATCTGGCTCTGTCACCATATACGCCCGCCAATAGGAGGGGAGTAAATGTCACAGCTCGCAACCTTGGAGTGAAAATTAACCCTAACGGCAACGTTTACTTCCTCCCCATCATAGGCGGCTTCGTGGGCGCCGACACTACGGGGGTGCTACTGGCAACGGAAATATACAAGAGAGACGAGGTATGTCTGGCAATAGATATTGGAACAAACACGGAGGTTCTTCTTGGAAACAGGGAGGAGATACTGGCATGCTCCTGCGCGTCAGGCCCAGCATTCGAGGGAGCACATATAAAGCACGGGATGAGAGCTGCCACTGGGGCTATCGAAAAAATAAGGATAAACGAGGACCTTGAAGTTGAATACGGAACCATAGATGGTGAGAAGCCACGTGGAATATGCGGCTCAGCCATGGTGGACTTTTTGGCGGAAGCATTGAAGGTAGGGGTAATCGATGTCACCGGCGTTTTTAATAAAGAAATTGACTCAGACAGGCTGCGCGGCGGAGAGGGGGGACTTGAGTTCGTAGTGGCGTGGAAAGACGAAACCTCAACAGGCGATGATATAGTCATAACCCAAGGTGACATCAGGGAGATCCTGCTGGCTAAGGCGGCGATACATACGGGGATCAGCATACTTATGAGGAAGAAGGGCCTAGCAGAGAGGGACATTACCCTGTTTTTCATTGCAGGCGCATTCGGCTCATACATAAATCCGGAAAATGCTAGGATAATAGGAATGTATCCTGAGCTACCGCTGGAAAGAATACGCGTGGTGGGCAACGCGGCTGGCACCGGTGCCCGTATGGCCCTCTGCTCCAAAGACGTCAGAGAAACCGCCGAGAGGATAGTAGGCGGAATAAGGTACGTGGAGCTTGCCGCGGAAGCCTGCTTCCAAGCAGAGTTTCTCAACTCGTACTTCTTGCCCTACGCCGACCTCTCAAAATACCCGGAAACCAGCGAGCTCCTAAGAAAGCTAGGTAAATACCCCAAAAAACTCCCAGTATACTTCCCGACATAAAAGAGGACGCTGTTGAAGATTAGCAGTGAAGCAATGAGCATGTGTAATGTTGAAGGGGGCATTTGTAAGAGTGATGAGGGGAATGGTTGACGACGCAGTAAATAAGGTAGTTGAATTTATCCGTAAGATCCATGGTGTAAGGAAGGTGAGAGTTTTAAGTGATGCCGAGCGCGCAGCCCTCCTCCAAGCCGAGTTGGAAGGTGAGAAACTCATAATAGGTGGACAGGGACTCAACGAGGGATTGCGGGAAGCCTTAGCTCGAGAGGTTGTTATCGCGTGCTCCACGAATAAGGGCTTTAAGTGGCCGAAGGGGCCATACGCCGTGTTAAAGATCGGAGACACCGTCGTCGGCTTCATAACAGATGACGTTGACAGCATTAAAAAGCGATGTGATGAAGAAGTTTACGTTTTCGGAAACAACCTGATCCTCTTTCCGAGCAGAATCAGAAAAATAAAGGACAGGGAGAGGACCACTTTCTTCATCTATAAGGGGTTTAGCATGAAGGAGCTTGAAGCGGGGACAGGTGTGAAAAACGCAACTTTAGCTTTCTGCATGCGGACCGGCGACGCATATTTAAAAAAACTGCTTGATGAGGGTGAAAAGGCGGAAATCGGAACAATAATCGTAGGATTCGACATCAACAAGGGAAAGGAGCAGTGAAAGGCGTGAAAGCAACTGCTATGGGGACTCGAGGTCGGAAATGCCGCATCGATCTGTGGGAGAATAAAAGAAAAGGGAAAGGAGAACCTTAATACTTGTAGAATCCTTTTCCTGACTTCTTTCCGAGTTCACCTTTCTTGGCCATTTCTTTGAGCAGCGGGTGCGGTGTGAGTAGGGCTTTAAGGTTGTCGATTTCTCCATACTTATTCGCTAGCTCCTCTAGCTGCTGGACTACCGTGTCTATTCCGAAGCTGTCTGCGAGCTCAAGCACGCCGAACGGCATGTTGAATCCCAGCTTGACCGCCTTGTCCACTTCCTCCGGCGTTGCGACATTGTTCGCGATTAGTTCAGCCGCTATGTTTACTGAGAGGTATACGCCCCAGAATGGCTGGAACTTCTGCTCGGCAGCCTTAGCGGTGTTCTCGTTCCACGTGGATGGAACCTGCCATTTCTTTTCAGGGTACTTGTAGAAGCCCTCACCTGTCTTGACGCCGAGCTTTCCTTCCTTGAATAGCTTCTCAACGATTGGTGGCACCTTGAACTTGCTCGGCTCGCGCTCCTCGAAGAACTTCATGACGTGATAGTTCGTGTCTATGCCCGTGTAGTCCATGAGCCCTAGGGCACCCATGGGTTGCCCAGCTCTCAAGTGGAGAACCGAGTCTATTTCCTCCGGCTTTATAACCCCTTCACTGATAAGCCAGCAGAAGAATACGCCTGGCGGAGTCATAACCCTGTTGGCTATGAAGCCGGGGACGTCCTTCCTACAGTAGACTGGCTCCTTGCCCAGCTTCTTTGATAGGTCATATATTACTTGGGCGGTCTCGTGGCTTGTCTTCTCGCCGTAGATTACCTCGACAAGCCTCATTATCTGAGGCGGGTTGAAGAAGTGCATTCCCACAACTTTGTCCGGCCTCTTTGTCGCCTTCGCGATCTCCGTTATGGAGAGCGAGCTGGTGTTGGACGCAAGTATGGTGTGGGGCGGACAGATTTTGTCCAGTTCCTTGAAGGTTTCCTGCTTAAGGCTCATAACTTCGGGGATCGCCTCTATCACCACATCGGCGTCCTTGGCGGCCTCCTTAAGGTCAAGCGTTGTCGAAATTCTTCCTAGAGCCGCCTCGGCGTTCGCTTCGGAGATCTTCTGTCTCTCCACGAGCTTGCTGAGACTCCACTGGATCTTCTGCATTCCGGAGTCGAGGAACTCCTTCTTTATGTCGCGCATCCAAACCTTGTATCCTGCCATAGCGCAGACCTGAGCTATCCCGTGGCCCATGAGACCTGCGCCCAGAACAGCAATGGTCTTTATATCCTCAACCTTCATAGCCACTCCTCCACAATCAGTCCGGTGCACTTAAAGGATTAAAACCCGTTATTAAGTCTTTCCTTCTACGTCCTACTGAAATGCCGGCGCTATTTTTTCCATGTACGCCCTGAGAACATATTTCGGGTCTGGACCCACGTTGATCAGTATGAAGTGCCTGACGCCCGCCTTTCTGAACTCTTCTATTTTCTCTATGCAGTCCTTCGGCGTCCCAACTATAAAGAAGTCGGTGAGCATCTCGTCGGTGACCTGCCCCGAGAGTTTAACCATTTCCATGAGCATTTCGTCTTCCAGCAGGAGCTCCTCGAAGTAGTGCTTTTTTGAGAATCCCTCCGGCAAGTTGAGGGTGTACCCTGCCTGCTCGACCTTTTCCACCGCTGAAACCATCATCCCCTTGTAAAGCCGAGCTCTTTCCAAGGCCTTCTCGTAGCTCTCATCGACCGCCGTGTACACTTGGAGAGCCGTGTCTATTTCGTTCACGCTTCGGCCAGCTTTCTCAGCGCCTCTCTTGACGTCCTCGAGATTTTCCCTGTAGGTTTTCGGTGTCTCAGTTATGGGCATCCATCCCTCGCAGGTTGCCCCTGCGAGCTCCCTCGTCTTTGGACCATTAGCCCCAAGGTATATCGGGATAGTTTTCTGGACAGGAGTGATCTGAAGGAAGGCATTCCTGAACTTGAAGTATTCTCCATCATAGGAAAACTTTCCTCCTGACCAAAGCTTCTTGAGAGCCGCTATTCCCTCTTTGAGCCGCGTATAGGAGCGACCCCACTCGATGCCGAAGGGCTTAATGTTCATCGCCTCCCCAGCCCCCAATCCTAGGAAAGCCCTACCACCCGACAGGTGGTCCACCGTAGCCATAATCTGGGCGAGAACAGAAGGGTGATACCTCACAACGTCAGACACCCCTGTTCCCAGCATCACGTTTCTAGTCGTCATGGAGAGAGCAGACATGAGGCTCAAAGCGTTCGGCGTAAAGCCCGGCGGAACCATCAATGTATGATCCGGGATAACCAGCGAAAAGTATCCTGCCTCATCAATCATCCCGGCAATCTTCAGTATTTTGTCCATCGGAGGCAGCGGCGGCGGCAAAAGCATACCGAACCTAACACCAGACATTCATTAATCCCTCCTCGAAACCATCTCTTCCAAAAATTATAAGAGCTTTTTCACTAAAGACAGCGAAGAAGGGACGTTTACTTTTTTTTATAAAAGTTGGCTCGAAAGGAGCTTCCCCCCAAAGGAGATCAGAGAGAAGCTTAGGCTTAAACCTACGAAGGCGATTTACAAGGTTGAGGGAGGAGGGCTGCTGGTATAACCAGTACCAAGCCTTGAGGAAGTTTTCGGGGACGCCAACCAGTCGAGTCGAGTTGGAGGAGCTCCACAGGTTTAGGGGGGAGCTTTCCCGGGAGGCGGAGGCTTGAGGCTTCTCCCCGCGCCGCGTACTTTCTTCCAGCTATAGGAGCCGCCGTTAGGGGCTTAACGCGGGACGCTGCGATTAAGCTACTTTCGAGCAGGCAAAGGATCCTGATGAGCGAAATAACTCTCCTTGAGC
>JAHLWX010000109.1 GCA_019057675.1 Candidatus Jordarchaeum sp. LHC_1308 | reverse complement strand
GTCTGCGAGCGGTGTGGCTCGGCTCAGTACTTCGACGCGAAATCAGGTCTTCCCGATGTTTGCGGTATATGCGGCCATGAGTCGTTCAGGATGGGCGTTAGGAGACTCGTCGTCTGCCCCCGCTGCCCGTCGGAGAAGGTCGTAGACTTAGCTAAGAAGAGAGAGGAGCAATCCGCCCGCCTTAGCTCCATAACTAAATCCCTTATCTCGGTGTCATCGCTGATGCTTAACGTGGCTAACTCGGCCTCGAAGGCGAAGTCCCGCCTACTTAACCTAAGGAAAATGGGTTTCCTCCATAATCCTCACCTTGAAGAGGATGTTCTGGGAGTCTACGAGGCTCTCTCCGCCCTTAAGGTCAAGGCCATCTCAATGGCGGAAAGGATAATCAACGGCGTCGCCTTTAAGGCGGCCTTCCTTATTAGGGAGTGGTCCCCCCGAAACATAAGAGAGATAGAGGTTTGCTTCGAGCAAATTGAGGGGGCGCTGAAAAGCTACAGGCAGCTGGTGGAGGAAGAATGCAAGGGTTTAGAGGAAAGACTGAAGGATATCTCCTCGGTTCTAGATTACATCGACTTTCACAGGAAGTTTTTCGAGGAGCACAAAAAGCTCCTTGCCATCGAGGCGTCAGAGAAGCCTGTCTGCGCGCTCCCCCACGTAAAGTACGTCGGCAGCTCATACCTCTCCTCAGATAAGGGGAGGGGTATCCTATTCCTCACAACTGAGAGAATTATCTTCCTGAAGAAGGAAGGCATTCTGAGGCGCTCCTTCAAGAAGCACTTTTCCCTCCTGCTGAACGGCGTCGAGCTAAAGGTGAAGCGAGGCCTACGTAACTCCTTCATGCTAAAAACAGACAAAGGCATGGTGTACTTCACCGCTCCACGCCATGTTCTGGAAAACGTCGAGGCATACTTCATGTTAGCTAAGAACTTCTCGGCGAACTCTCAGTCGGATCGCTCCCTAATACTTAAACTTGAAAGCACCACAATGGGACTAAGCGACTTCAAAAGGTCGATCGTCTTCCTAATAGATTCAGCTCTAAAAATGGGCGAAGAGGGTGCGAGGAGCACTGCTACTCCCCGGCAGCCCCCTCCAACTGCCCGCCCTCCCCCTCCTCCCCCCCGCCGCCCCGCTTCATTGCCGCGGCACCATGATGCCCTAATAAGCCTTGAGAAAAAGAAGTACGCCGTCGAGCAGAACCTTAAGAGGCTTAAGGAACTATGGGATGAAGGCGAAATATCCCTAGAGGAGTACCTTAAAATGTCGAGGAAACTTGAAAGCGACTTATACGAGTTAAAAACGAAGATTCAGGAGCTGAAAAACGAGTAAATTCAGCCATCGGACTCCGGCAGCCCTTCCATGTAATTTATTCATTCCAAATAGAAGCAACGTTGACACTGCAGGCTCGTTAATCAATGATGATTTAAGGCTTCCCCTACTTTTCTGGTAGGCAGGTCACTCTTTTTCTTCTACTTTTTTCTCTTCTTCGTCGAGCTCTCTTTTGGCTTTTTCCAGCTCTTCTAGAAGACGGCTTTTCTCCGGCACGGGCGCCTCTGCCGGCACCTCAGGCTCCTTGGTGCCTTCAAGCGCTATCTCCGCCTCAAGCTTGTCGAGCTCCGCTGAAATGTCCACTCCCTCCACGCCCGTTCTTGGGGGAGATGAGAGTATCTCGCCGCTTCTGTCTATCTCCTCCATCATATGCTCATGTTGCACCATCATCTCCATTATGTCATCCGAGCTCGCAACTTTCATGATGCTCTCCATCAACTTGCCCGCAGTCTCGATGCTATTCTTAACCTGAATTATGTCGTTGGCTTGCGTTATGGCAAAGAGGCGTGCCTCAAGGTTCTCTATGAACCCCGCGTACCTGTTGAGCGCACCACGGTAAAAAAGGTACCTTCTCAAAGCTAGCTCGGCCCCTTTCCTGTCCCCCGCTTTGAGGTAAGCCTTAGCGGCTTCTCTGGCCCTAACAGCCTGCTGTTCATACCCCTTCGACTTCACGATCAAGTTATTAATAGTAGCCCTTATCTCGCTGATCGCCTGATCCCTCGTCTTGGGCTTCTTGCCGAACAACTTATCCTTGAAGCTCATATAGAAGCGCCTCCCTTCAACATTAAAATTTTCACGCTACACGCTATTAAACCTCTCCCTTAAGGCATGTTAAACCTCAGCAATTCCGTGAGCAGCACCGCATAATAAGCATCACCCAAGTGGAAGAGCTCCCTCCACCCAAAGCTTTCTATTAGGACGCGTAAGGTAGGATCCGCGGTCGCTCCGGCAAGAATGAGCCGAGAACTGCCGTGAGTAGCGAAACCCGGCACGAACCCAACCTTTTCACCCACAGAGCCCCCTCATAACCCTTGCAACCTATTCTTCAACTCCTCTATTTTTTTGAACGCTTTCCTCTTAAGGAAAAGGTATTCCTCCTCGGTCATCCTCCCAAGCGAATAGTACTCGTGGAGGCTCTGAAGATACTTCTGGATTCTTTGGATCTTGGCCGCCGCCTCTTCCGGCGAAATTCTCTCCTCCCTCACCCCGCCCTCATCCTCCCTCTCCTCCTTCCCTGCCCCTCCTCCTCTTTCCTCAACTTTTCTTTCCACTTTTACCTCTGAGGGCTTCTTTTCAGGCTTCATCCTCGGTGGAGGCGGCGTCCAATCTTCCACTCCTGCTTCACGCAGCACGCCCTCCACAGCGTCCCTCGCCTTTACCGCAGCATCCTTACTGAGTGCAGTCGTCTCCACGGCGACCAGCGTAGCGTCGCCACCCAGCGCCAAGGCCACGGCTAGCTTTACATCGCCTTTCTCCGCTAGCACCACGAATGCTTCCTCATAATGCTCCGACAAGGTCCACCCCTGAGCCGTCAATCTTTCCCTTAAAATACCCAGAACCCTTCCGGGACTCGCCTTCACAGCCATCTGGAAACCTGCGGCCTCCGTCCTCGGTGACTGGTAAACGTGCTCGTGGAACCTGTACCTTATAAGTCTCGAAAGATAGTCGAGCGCTAGGTCTCGCGGAGCCTCGATGACAGTCAACGCCAACTCCTCAGCGGGAGCCTCACTTTTAGTAGAAGTCAGCTCCACCGAGGTTTCGCCTAAGCCCTCAGCGGCTCCTTCTTCCACTAGGACTTCCTCAGCCCTAGCTTCCTCTCTTTCCGTCTTAACGCGGGGGGTTGCCTCCCTCCCCGCGTGTCTGCTCAGCCGGGGTCTAACCTTAACGGCGAACGTTCTACCCGTCTCCACAGCCCCATCCGAGACAATTGTAACGCCAGCTGGGAGCCTGCGCACAGCGTCCCCTGTAAGTTCGCCCGGAACAGTGTTGGGCGCCCTTCTTGTGAACGCCTCTATGTCTAATTCAAAGACAAGCCGGTGGGCTAAGACCACATCCACCTGTGATAAGATTTGGTCGCTGGTAGCTGAGGGCTGCTGCGTCGCTAAGACCAGAGCGCAGCCCGGCATCCTTCCAAGCCTCGCGTACTCTATTAACGGCTTCGAGGCAGCGGTTTCGCCTTTAGCTGGAACTAAGACGTGTGCCTCGTCCACCATTAGCCACGTGACGGGGATAGCTTCACCTCCCCCCTCTTTCCCCGCCTTCTCGACTCTCGCCTGCATCATCCTCCTCTCAAGTATCTTCCTCGCCAAGAGCCCTGTTACGAGGCCACGTAGCCCCTCCCCGGCAAGCGCACTAACATCTACAACGGTCACCGTATCCGGCTTCACCAGCTCCTCGAGCGGGGTTCCCTCGCTTGAGAAGAGACCCCACTCTTTGGCTGCCAGTAGCCGTGAAACGACAGCCCTCCTAGTGTCCGCCCTGAATCCCGTCTCGCGGGACTGAATATCCTTCGATTTCTCGATGCACCTAACTATATCATCCACGGAGTAGTTGTCCCCCTTCCCTTCAATGGGGACCTCCTTGTCCTCCGTCAGAGCGACGTACCCCTCTCTCACCTGAATAAGCGCCTTCTCGAGCAGTAGCCCTGTTGGGCTAAACCTCTCAATTCCGAAGGCGTAGCACCAGTCGTCTACTGTTAGCTCCGACGGTTTCACGGAGAACGGGGCGTCCCTCGTAGTTTCCGGTAGCTTTCCGTAAACTCCCAGTGGAACGAAAACCCTTACGTTGCCAAACCCCCTCGGTCTCAGCCCCCACGCTTCAAGCTCCTTCACCTCCCCTTCATCCATGTTCGGCTGTTTCATGCTCCAGAAAACCCCCACAGGGTCTATTATAACGACCGCCATCCCGAGCCCTGAGAGCGCCAGCTCCTCCGCCAAAACACCCATAGTGTAGGACTTGCCTGATCCCCGTTGGCCACAAATGAAGATCACATGAGGCTTAAGCACGTCTAGCAGGACGGGGCGCCCCGCTAGGTTCCCCTCCTCCCATATGCACCCGAGGTAGGCGAGCCCACGGCACCCAGCCTTCTCATGCTGCTCCCCAGTCCTGCCGATAACCGCTCCTTCACCAACTTCATCCACCATGACTCTGAGAGGCATGCTGACTCTTATGGAGCCGCTAGCAAGCTTCCCCCTCTCCTCCCCCCTCACCCTCAGTTCCCCCTGTAAGGCGGAGATGGTTCTCCATGCCTCGCCGGCTCCATCGACTCTCAACAGCTCAAACAAGCCATCCCTTAC
>JAHLWX010000108.1 GCA_019057675.1 Candidatus Jordarchaeum sp. LHC_1308 | reverse complement strand
TTGGCGGTAGGAGGATTCCCGAGAGCGAGATCAAGCGCATACTTCCTCTGAAGAAGGAAACGATTATAGTAGGATATTTAGGGTTTCTTCAGAACTCAAAAAGATGGACTGAAGAGGCAGAGGCGGTTAACGCAAAGCTACACTAGAAAAGTTATGGACAGATTCTCTATCAGACATACGATCTAGGTTACGAAAACAGAAAGAGCTTCTCAAACTTTTGGATATTGTTGTGGAAGAGAAGGTCTCAAAAGTTATTGAAGCACATAGGGACAACTCACGATGTTCGGTTTTGAAACTTTGAACAAGGATATTCCGGTTTTTGGAACTTCCTGGGAAGCAATAAACAACGAGGAACTCCTCAAGAAGAACTCGAAGATGTCAGAACACTTGTTGATTAAAGCCTACTTAATCAGGCACGATTTGAACTTCAGCATCCTTGTCAACGCTATATGAAACTTCTAAACAGTGTTCTGAATGCTATGTGGCAACCATACATGGAATGAAAGAAGAAAACAGAACACACTAATATCTCTTTCATAAGAAAGGATAAAAACTTTCAGGAGTAAAGCCCGGTGACGTGCTCTCGATGAACCCTGAGAAAAATGAGCATGATGAAACCCCAAGAACTAAGTATGAGTTCCCTACATGAATCCATCTTTATTAAAACCCATGCGGCATGGAGCCAAGCCTCACGCGCGACGCTTACCTCATCGGAGGACTGCAGTTCCTCATTTGGCAAGTAATTTTTCGTAAGGGGAAACCCGTTTTTCTACGTAAAACTTTTAGACCAAAAGCTTTATGTTTCACATGTTTTTCTTACTATACCTTACAGTTTGAAGGGAGATGCTCATGTTTCTTTCAATTATTGTTCCAACATATAATGAGCGCAACAACCTAGAGGAGCTCGTCGAACGCCTCCGCTCAGCCCTTGACGGGGTAATGTATGAGCTCGTGGTTGTTGACGACGATAGCCCCGATGGGACAGGTGAGCTCGCTGAGGAACTAGCCAAGAAGCATGGTAACATAAAAGTTGTGCATAGGCCCGGTAAGTGCGGCCTTGCCTCAGCCGTAGTGGACGGCCTTGGTGTGGCGGAGGGTGATGTGGTGGCAGTCATGGACGCTGACCTCCAGCACCCCCCAGAAGTTCTCCCCCAAATGGTTCGGGAGATCGTGGAGGGAGCCGACTTGGTTGTGGCGAGCCGCTACGTTAAGGGCGGGAGCGTGGAGGGCTGGTCCCGTTGGAGGCGCCTGGTTTCACGTGTGGCAACACTCATGGCTAGGCTCTCAATTCCCCGCGCTAGGCAAGTAAGAGACCCACTCTCAGGCTTCTTCGCCTTCAAAAGGCAGGTCGTAGAAGGATTAGAGCTCAACCCGAAAGGGTTCAAGATACTTCTCGAAGTAATCGCCAAGGGAAGCTTCAAGAAAATCGTGGAAACACCATACACCTTCCATGTCCGCAGGAGAGGAGAAAGCAAGCTGAAAACATCAGAGTACATGAACTACTTGGTGCACCTCAACAAGCTCCAGAGGGAAGCCGTGAAAAAAACCCTCTCAGGCATACGACGCGGTACGAAGACGCCACCCACAGAAGCAGCAAGCCAACGCTAACACTTTTAAACACCGCAGTCCTTTAACATGCTTCAAGGCACTGAGGCGCCTCTGTTTGAAGTCACTACAAAACATCATGAAGAGAAGCGTCGCCCCCTACTTAGTGGCAGCCGCCGCATCATTCCTCATTCTTATTACTCTTTATGCGGTTATGAGATACGCGTTCATCCCATTATTCGTCCCGTTACAAACGGAAAACTACCTGTACTACATTAACACGAACATCTTCACAGTCAGGGATTACGCGGTCAAAGCGGTCATCTTCGTTGCAGTAACCATCTTGTTGACGGTTGCTGCAGTTAAAGTCTCAAACAGGCTTACAGGAGAAGTCGCCAGTCTTAAAATGCCCCCCCTAGCATACCTTGAGTACTGGAAGGAAAACAAACGCGCCTCAGCGGTTCTCTTCATTCTCGCGTACCTAGCACTCGTAGTCAACGCTGCCTCAGCAGCCCTAATATGGTTCAACGCCTTCCAAGCATACATAGCAACCCTACACTCATCCCTCCTATACTCGGCAGCCGCATCCATAGCCTTCTCGGTCGTCCTCCTGCTCCTCCCATGGCTCGATGACGTAGCCCAGCTCATAGACGCATGTAAGAAACTGGTGGGCGAGGTCTCCGAGCCGCCCGCAAAAGAAGACTACAGGAAAGTTGGGCTTCTCACACTTTTCCTCCACGTAATGGTGACCGACGCCATCCTGCGAAACATAAAGCAGATTGAAAGGCTCAACCCTCAGCCGTATTTGGCAACCATAACTCTCGCCATGATCCACGGAAAGAAGAACAACGTGCAGAAAGCCAAGCAGGCAGCCACAAGACTCCTAGACCAACTGGCAGGCGGCGAATACAACCTCCTGCTCCAGACCCTTACAGACGCGGAAAAAGAACTGCCGGAAATACCGAAAATGGCGGGGAAAATGGAGCTCATGCTGAATGAGCCAGCGCAATTCATATACGTGCCCAGAACAAGAAGAAACATAGCACTAAAGGCACTCTTACCGATCGCCGCCGCCTCAACCATAACAATATTAATAAATATACTTAAGTGGCTCCTCTACTTCGCCACTGGTTAAAAGTAACCTGAACCATGGAAAACAGCACAAAAACGGTAATTCAGGGTAAATTTAAAACATGTTTCTTGAAGAACCTTTGAGGCAAGAAGCGGAATACTAGATGAAGAAGCTGACCTGAAAACTGCAAGCTGTTGAGTTGCGAGTTGTTAACACACAAGCCAAAACAAAGCATACACAAAAAACAACAACTACATGTTATACGCTTCCATCAGTACTACCGTTATCAACAAACAATATTTTGAACGAAGGATAATCCGTTTGAAGAATACTCTCTAAACATTCGTCTAACAAACTACCAGGCTTAGATTTTCCATTAAAATTAACGATTGAAACAAAGGGATTCACACCCCCCCAAACCCACCTTGAACAAAGAATCCCTCCAAAAGAAGATAAAAAATTTTTCAGTAAATTATGAATGAAGACCTAAAAGCTGAAAACATAGAAAAACTGAAATTATGTTTTCAATTGAAAACTTCGCCACAAAACCTCGGTTAAAATGCCTCCAAAATAAAGATACAGTTTGATCTATTAAAATAACTGGTTTACTGAAATTAATGTCTCTTTCTCTAATAACCTCCTCGTACTCACCAAATGATAAACATTGAAACCCTAATATAGCAGGCCCAAATGAAAATATGTTTAACAAGACAAGAACTGAAAATGCCTTAACCGATAAGCAAGTTCGAAGTTTGCGAGTCTACACTGTTGCCTATTAAGATCTCATCAAAATTACGGATATGAGTCTTCGAGATTTTATACTTAAGAAGCTAATTACAAAACCAATTAATTCGCTTTGGCGTCAAACTATTACAAAGTTTTCTTAGAAAAAGAACGTAAGCATCTAACAACGCAAAGAAAAACTGGTGTCAAAAGAAGGATAAACTCGATTGAAATTGATAAGTAGCTGCACAGCTGTGAGGAGTTCCTTAAGCGTTAAAGACTTTGTAAATGTCCTTTTTCTTTAAGGTAACTTTCTAGAGCTTCTCTCCATCCTCTAAGCCTTACTCCTCTTGTGCTTGTCAGGGCTGAGAACTTGGGTCTCCTAGCCTTCAAAGCAAAGTCGTTGCTGCTTATTGGCTTTAAGTCGGCGTCTATATCTAAGAGTTCAAATATCGTTTTCGCGAACTCAAACCAAGAACAGTAACCACTGTTCGTGATATGGTAGACCCCGTAGTCAGCCTCCCCCTCCAACAGGCTCCTTAAGACAACTGCGGCGTCCATCGTGTAGGTGGGGCTCATAACCACGTCGTCAACCACCCTTATATTCTCCCCTTTTCTAGCTTTCCCTATCATCGTCTCGACAAAGTTGCCCCCTTTGCCGCTCGCCCCCGCCACACCGAAAAGGCTTGCCACCCGTACCACATAGTGCTTCTCACAGTAGTTCCTTGTGAACAGCTCGCCTGCAAGCTTACTCACGCCATACGTGTTAATCGGGTTTGGCTGGTCTTCCTCGTTATACGGAACCCCCTTACGTCCGTCAAACACGTAGTCGGTGCTAATGTAAACGCAGACTGCACCGATCCTGTTGCAAGCCTCAGCTACGTTTTTCGCGCCCACCGCATTAACCTGAAACGCTCTTTCAGGGTAAACCTCGCAGTCGTCAGTTCGGTGGAACGCAGCAGTATTTATAACGGCGTCAGGCCGCTTTTCCTCAATAACCTTGCAGCTAGCCGGGTTTTCGACCTCGATATCCTTGTGGGTCAAAGCCGCGACTTCATGCCTGGTGCTGAAGACCTTGACGAGGTCTGTTCCAAGTTGCCCGGTTGAACCTATAATTGCCACTTTCACAAGAGGACACCGTCCAACTCTATCTTCTTTAGGAAGTCGTGCATCTCTAAAAGGTGCTTATACCACTTGACAGTTATTGTTCGCGGGTCATCTGGGTTAAGCCTCCCATTTTTCAATGCGTCGTAAACCTCCCTCGCCCCATGCTTCACATCGTAGCTAG
>JAHLWX010000107.1 GCA_019057675.1 Candidatus Jordarchaeum sp. LHC_1308 | reverse complement strand
ACGATGAACGGATAGAGAAGGTTCCAGTGATGACGCATCCACTCCGTTAACCGCCTTTAAGCTCAGAAAACACTGGGCGACTTCATCGACTGCATAATTTTCTCGTCAGGCATCGGGGCTGATGTCCTCGTAACTGAAGATGAAGATGTGCAAAGCTTAACCAGCAGAAGAGGTTTTCAGGAGCTGGTGGCAGCAATAAACCGCTTTTACCGTCCAAAAAATGGCAGAATACGCTAAAGGCTCACTAGCAGCACCAGCCGCTCGTTTAAGGCTCCACAAGGCGTCGTAGTCAACGCCTCGTTCAGTGAGAGGCTGAAGCGTGAAAGGGGTTTCGCTGGACAATTACAGGTGACCCGTTTTGGTGACGCTGGGCTGTTAGATAAAAACTTATCTTTAATCGTCACTTCATCTTTTAATGGTGGTTGGCTTGCTTGACGTTGTTTTGAGCGAAGAGGAGAGAAAGATTAGGGATGAAGTTAGGGAGTTCGTGAAGCGCGAGATAACCAGCGAGTACCTTAACATGCTCGACAGGGACGAGGTCGACTTTCCTTTGGAGGTCTACAGGAAGTTTGGCGAGAAAAACCTTCTCGGCGTCAGGTTCCCTAGGGGGTACGGTGGGCGCGGGAGCACGTGGGTGGCTGAGTGCGCCGCCGTCGAGGAAGTCGGTGTTGTCGGCTCAGCTATAGGCTGCGCCTACTCCATGCCCAGCATCGTTGGTGAGGCACTCTACCATTTTGGGACGGAGGAGCAAAAGAGGAAGTACCTCGTTCCTATGCTTAAGGGGAAGCTTGTGTCCGCTGAGGCTTTGACGGAGCCTCGTGGAGGTGGAGGCTCCGACTTCTTTGGCACAACAACCACAGCCAGAAAGGACGGCGAATACTATGTTCTTAACGGGGAGAAGAGGTTTATAGCTGGGGGGAAGACAGCCGACTTCATACTGGTCTACGCCAGGACAAACCTTGACCCGAACGCGCCCGGCCACAGGGCTATAAGCGCCTTCATAGTGGAGAGGAACATGGGAGTTGAGGTCGCCTACACCTACAACCTCCTTGGTTTTAGGGGGATGGGGACGTCAAGGCTCGTCTTTAAGGACGTGCAGGTTCCAGCCGAGAACCTCGTCGGAAAGGAGAACGAGGGGGCAGCCATATTTAACAGGATGATGGTGCCTGAGAGGCTTACGTCAGCTGCCGGAGCGATAGGCGGAGGACGGGCCGCCCTAGACGTAGCTATAAGGTATAGTATTTTGAGGAGGGCTTTCGGGCAACCGATCAGAAACTTTCAAGGGGTGAGCTTCAAGGTCGCCGACAGCATAATGAAGCTTGACGCGGCGAGGGCTCTCACTTATATGGCTGCTAGAGCCGCGGATCACGGGCTTGACGCGAGAAGGCTCGTAGCCGAGGCGAAGGCGTTCGCAACCGAGGCCGGATGGGAGGCGGTGAATAACGCCATGCAGATAATTGGAGGAATAGGGTACACCACGGTTTACCCGGTTGAAAGGGCGCTTAGGGACGCACGCCTAGGGCTCATATGGACAGGGTCAAATGAGGTCATGAGGATGATCATACAACATGAGGTCTACAAAGAGTACTTGAAGGGCGAGAGAGAGCCTGTAAGGGACATAGAGGAGGACGCCGCAGACGCCGACAAGACAGAGGAGAAAAGATACGAGTGAAAAAAGACTTCTCCTTTTTGTTTTCATTTTCTTCCGATGCAGAAATTGGTGCGAAACAATTTTACGGAGAAGAACAACAAAATTTATTGGTCTCGTGGTTTGAGATGCGGGGTGTTGAGGATGAAGGTGTGCGTGCTGGGTTGTGGAACGGTGGGTAGCACGGCTGCAATGATTCTGGGTGCGAGTGGCTTGTTCGACGAAATCGTTTTAGGAGATGTGCGTGAGGAGGCTGCTGGCAGGGTAGCGGCTTTTTGTAAGTGTAAGACTGATGTGAGGTGCATCGACGTCAACGACCGTGAGAGCTTGAAGAGCGTTATGAAGGGGGCGGACGTCGTGTTAAACTGCACAGGTCCGTTCTATGAATACGGCCCAAAGGTTCTGAGGGCCGCTATAGATGCCAAGGTCAACTATGTTGACGTGTGCGATGACTTGGACGCCACGATGAAGCAACTCGAAATGGATAACGATGCTAGGAAGGCTAATATAACTGCGCTTATAGGGATGGGGAGCTCGCCAGGCCTCGCCAACGTGATAGCGAAGTACTGCGCTGAGAACCTCCTAGATGAGGCTGAGGCGATAGACATTCTCCATGTTCATGGAGGCGAGGCGAGTGAGGGCGCAGCTGTCATAAAGCATAGGATACACTCTATGATGATGGACATACCAATGTTCTTGAATGGGAAGATGGTTACAGTTAGGCTTTTCGAGGAGAGTGGCAGGGCGCTGGAGACAGATATGGAGTTCCCCGAGGTGGGAGTATACCGCGTCCATGCATACCCCCACCCCGAAACGATAACGCTACCAAAGTATATTAAGGGAGTTAAGAGGGTTACGAACCTCGGCACGGTTGCACCGCCAAACTACATAAACCTGATAAAGGACGTAGTCAGGCTTGGCATGACGAGCGAGGAGCCCATAGAAGTCCAAGGACAAAAAGTTGTGCCATTAGAGTTCGCCGTAGCGTTCATACTTTCACGGAGAGAGAAGCTTCTCAAGGAGGCAGGCATGACTCAAGCCATGGGGTGCCTCAAAATAGACGTCAAAGGAAAGAAGGGAGGAAAAGAGGTGACATACTCGTTCTCCTTCACTTCCAAGGGGGCTGGGATGGGTGAGGGAACTGGTATACCCGCAGCGATAGGGGCAATACTGATGGCGCAGGGGAAAGTGCACGGTAAGGGAGTGCTTCCACCAGAGGCGTGCCTAGACCCCATGGACGTCCTCAGGCTGGCACAGGAAATCCTCAAACGCATGGGGGCAAAAGGCATCCCCCTCATCGTGGAGATCACAGACGAGAAGGGCAAAAGAAGAGTTAAACTAGAAGAGGTCATACCCGAACTGGCTTAACCCTCCCCCTTTTTTTGACTCAACTTGGAATATGCTATCCGATTCCGCCCGGCTTCACCTTTATGAAGTTTTATATTTTTATTTTGGATTTCTAGCTGAAGGCTCTCGTCTTTTACGTGGCGATTACAGCGGGGCTCCATTGGAGTAGTGGCGATGCATGGAATTCTATTCTTATTCTTTAATCATTATTTTGAGCGCAATTTTTCCTTAAAGTAAGCTAATAGAAATGGCTTGCAAGGCACACCACGATTTCCGTTTCCGAGGCTGTCAAGAGAAGGTTGTTGCAGAAGGATTGGCAGGTTACAGTTGAAACAGGAGGAGGGCGTATTTCGAGAACGCCATAGCGTATCTGATTCTTGAAGGAAGAAAGAACCCTGAACCCTTAGAGGAAGGCTTGTAAGCCTGTGGAAGGAAGCCTCAAGACTTGTAGTTTAGAAGCCTTGTGAAGGAAAAAGAAGTTAGTCGACTAGAACGAGAGGAAGACGTTTGATGTGCAAATATTGTTTCTCGAGAACCTACTTACTAGGCTCAGGTTAACGGGTCTAGCGCCATTTTAGAGCATCAAAAGTAGAATATCAGTAGAGTTATGAAAGCACTTGCAGCTGGTTTTAAACGGCAACTTTAATTTTGGCGGCTTTGAGTGTTTTTGGTGGGTGTTTTGTCTTGGAGAACAGCTTGCCCTCGTTCGATGAAAAATACGACAGGTTGAGAAAGTTTATACTCAGTAAGGGGGAGAAGGGGGCTGTCGTTGCTTTCTCTGGAGGGGTTGACAGCTCTACACTTGTTGCCGTCTGCCGCAGATTATTGGGCGATACGGTTGTCGCGGTTACAGCTGTCTCGCCGCTTTATCCTCCAGAGGAGGTTGAGGAAGCTGTTAGGGTTGCACGGGAAATAGGGGTGAAACACATTCTGATCGAGAGCAATGAGCTTTCGGACGAGAACTTCGTCAGAAACCCGGAGGACAGGTGTTACTACTGCAAGAAGAACCTGCTGAGGACGCTGAAGAAGGTTGCAGGAGAGCTTGGGTTTGGCGTCGTCTTCGAGGGGACAAGTTTCTCTGACTTGAGAGGACATAGGCCTGGGTGGAGAGCTGTCGTCGAGGAGGGTGTTTACAGTCCCTGGGTTGAGGCGAGATTTATGAAAGAGGACATCAGGAAGCTGGCTAGGATGATTGGGCTCTTCGTGCACGATAAACCATCAATGGCGTGCCTTGCATCACGCATACCTTTCAATGAAAGGATAACCGTCGAGAGAGTTGTGAGAATCGGCAGAGCCGAGGCAACAGTGAAGCGCACGGCTGGAGTGAAGCAGGTTAGGGTTAGAGATCACAATGGGCTGGCGAGAATAGAGGTTGACGAAAGCGAAATGGAAAAGCTTCTCGACACCAAACTACTGCGCAGGATTGCTGAGGAGCTTAAGAGACTCGGCTTTAAATACGTAACCCTAGACTTAGAAGGATACAGAGAAGGAAGCATGTTATTAATGCTGAAAAACAGTTCTCAGAAAGCCGAAGGCTGCTAGATGAACACCGCCCGGTCCACTTAATTTTTTAAGCGGATCCTTAAATATGGAACATTCACCTATCATTATTGGTGAATATGAGGGCTAAGTATGCTTATTTGCTTGAGGATGCGGATGTGCGGCGCTGGTTTGAAAATTCAGCGGCTAAGTCTTATTTGACGGCTACTGTTTATCTTAGGAATCTTGGGTTTTATTGTGAGGTTAATGGGACGAGTCCTAAGGCTTTGCTTAAG
>JAHLWX010000106.1 GCA_019057675.1 Candidatus Jordarchaeum sp. LHC_1308 | reverse complement strand
TAGCACATCATGAGCGCGTCCTCCAAAACACGCCTCTGCCCGTCGGTCAGCCCGAGAGCCGACTGGAGGAGCCTTGACAGGACCGTGGCGTACTCCGCCCCCCCGGCGTCCTCCGGGTCGAGGGGGCTTAGGGGAAACCCGTCGTATAGTTTGACGCTGGGAACGAGAACCTTAAAGTGGCTTAGGTCTTTACTGGTTGCGGCCAGCAGGGTCCAGCCGAGCTTCGATGCCCCCGCCATGATTCTCACGAGAGTATTCATCCTCTCCTCGATGCTTCCACCCACAATTAGAGCGCCGTCAGCCATGTTCTCCACCGTGAAGCCGAAGGCGTTGTGGGGCTCTACGTTCTCGGCCTCCACGAGCAGTCCTACAGCGAAGTCCATAGGTAGGGGTGGAGGAGTGAACTCGGCAGGCGGCCTGCTTGCAACGCCGACACGTGCAACCCCCTCAAACGTCACATACCTGCTCAGCTCCTCGCCAGTAACGTAGAACTTCCTCAACATGCCACCTCACGGGAAGCATTCACGAAGCACGTCCACAAGCCCGCCTCCCCTAAGCAGCTCCACCTTGTGATGAGGAAAGGACGCTTCGAAGAAGGCTTTAGCCTTCTCAGCCCTCTTCCTAGCTTCCTCCACGGCCTCCTCAAGTCCCCCCTCACCCCACACCCCGATGATGATGGACGTCCTCCAAGCGCCTGAAGCCCTCAGAGCAGAGCTCTTTCCACCCTTAACAACCCATCCCGGCGCCGGGCCCTGCCTTACATGGTAAAAGAAGGGTATACCCTCCAAGTAGAGCATTCTGAAGAAGCGCCTCACGTCGCCTCTCACCACGTCTGGAACAGCTGTAACCTGCAGCATACTGTAAGCCCTCCACTCCCCCCCAGCCCAGACAGCCACGGCTTCATCCCTGAAAACCATCTCGCGCCTCACAACTCCTCCTCTCACTCGTGGACGAAGCCTCCACGTGAGGTAAAACGCGGCGGCAACCATTGCAAAGCAAGCGGCGACAAGCGGGACGGGGTGAGGGGCGAGGGCCGAAGCCACGATGAAGGCTGCAACAGCTAAGGCGGCCCAGACAATTCCCCCAGTGCTTCTAAGTTTAACTCTCACAAACCCGCTCTCGTCCTCGTTCTCGCCCACCTTCAACCCTCCTGAATAGGCTAATCCTCTTCTCGAGCTCTGACGCAACCTTTTCTGCAAGCTCGCAGGTGACGGCGTAGACCGTCACATAGAGTAGGCCATCCTCCTCCTCTATCTTGACGCAGCACCCTTCACCGTAAAGATGCCCACACACCTCCCTCATTTGAGGGAAGGAGGCGGCAGCCATCCACTTTTCACCCCTCAAGACGAGCGTCCTAGCGTTCCTCTTCATCCTGCGCCTCTCAGCCTCAAACACTTTCGCCTCTCGAGGAAGAAAGACGCGCATTTATCTCTCATTCCTCCACAAGTTTTCCTTTAGCTGCTTCCTCCTCGCTTACGTCCACAAGCCCCCTGTCGGTTATGGCGAAAAATGCCGATGATGGGGGGAGCGCTGGGGCGTCCACGAGGCTTGCAACCCTCACATTGTGCTTCTTTATCGAGAGGCCAACTCTATAGGTGACCCCGTGAGCCACGACGTGCCCACCTGTTGGCGCCTCGCTCTTACCCCAAACGTCAGGCTGGGCGTGAACCTGATTCGTAACTACAACAGCCAAGTCATAGCTCAAAGCTAGCCTTAAGAGGTCGTGTATCATCCTGTTTATCAGCTGCTGCCTCAACGCAAGCGTCTCCCTACCCGTGTACTCCGCCCTGAAGTGCCCCGTGAGGCAGTCCACCACGACTAGCTTCACCATGTTCTGCTTGACGACCTCGTCCAGTTCCCTTATAGTCTCGCGGAGCGCCTCGCTGTTGACAGCGTAAGTGTAGAAAACATTGTCGCAGGCCTCGTCCATGTTCAATCCGAAACGCTCAGCGATCCGTGCTATGGCGTCATACCTCACCGTCCTCTCAGTGTCAATGTAGAGGGCTCTCCCCTCCAGCCCACCCTTCTCCTTCGGAAGCTGCACTGTGACGCAGAGCTGGTGGCAGAGCTGAGTTTTGCCAGCCCTAGCTGGGCCGTAGAACTCGGTTATGGCGCATGTTTCGACTCCACCACCCAGAACGGAATCCAGCCCCGTGAGCCCAGTGGTCACCCTTTCAATGCTCTGAAGTATGCGTTTAGCCTCTCTCCCGGGAAGAATCTGAACCAGCTTTCCACCCCTACCCTCGCCGCCGGCGACCATCCTCCTCGCCTGCTCTATAATTTTCCTAGCTGTGGCCTCACCTATCCCGGCGTCCGAGGCGAGATCCTGCGGGCTAGCGAAGGCGACGCTCTCAACAGTACTGTAGCCGGCTTCCAGAAGCTTCCTCAACGTCTCAGGCCCAACACCTTTAATCTCGCGCAGCTCCAACCTAAACCACCTCCAAAACTTCTTCACATCCAACGAAGGATTTCAACAGAGCCTGTGGCTGGGGGTTAAGCGTAGAAGGATTAAAGCGCCTCCTGACAGCCAGAGCCAGACTCCTTCTTCCGGAGGGGCTGGCGAGGCGCATGGTTCTCCATCCCTCCCCGCACGGAGCAAACGACGCGGCCTCCCACCTTCCCGACATGGGGGCATAGAGGAGCCTCTCAACCTCAATCCATCCTTCAACCCGCTGGGGCTTGAAGCCCGCCCTCCTCAGAACGCCCTTAAGCCACTCTGCCTCCTCCTCAGCCACCCGAGCGACCTCGCCAAAGGAGAAGCCATTGAAAACCACGGAGAGGAAGGGCTTCCCATTTAACCGTTCCACCGTGAACGAAACGCCGCGGCTCCAAGCCTCACCAAGCAGCACGTCAACGTCACCTAAACTCTCCAGCTTAAAGAAGACAACAACGCTAAGGCGGAACCCCGTGAAGGCCGCGTACTTGTCAAGCACGGCCGCAGCGTTCAAGCTGGGGCGCCAGGCTACCAGCAGGTAACCCAGCGCTGCCACTACAAGAAGAATGAAGGGCAGCAGGGGGGCGGTGGTGGACGCGACGTTCGCCCTTATGGTCAGTGAAAGGGCGAGGCATGTGTGGCAGGCTCCGACCGCCGCGACAGCACGCTCCCTCCAAGCCCACCCAAACCTCCTAGCAACTAAAAACACCACTAAGTAGACCAAGGCGATGTACATCGGAGCCCTCAAGCTTCCATAGGCGCAGGCCTCGGTGGCCTTGAACATGAAGAAAGCGAGAAACGCCGCCAGCGGCATGATTAAGGCGAGCTTCCACAGCTTCAGGCTGCCACCTCCAACGCGTCCAGCGCCTCCCTCGGCAAGAACCTGTCCAAGGAGATGCCTTCAACTATATGTTTCCCGTCATCTTTCCTTAGGCGAGCCGTGAAGTCAGAGTACCTCTCCAGTTCATTTCCCTCCCAAGGCTTTTCCTCGCCTTCCAACGTTATTGCCTCGTTGAGAAGGAGGGCGGAGACCCCTTTCTCAGCCGCCAAGCGTCTGAGTCTTAGGCACATGACGGGGAGAAGCCTGAGTTTAGCTGTCCGGGCGAGGTGCCTGAACAGCCCCGCAACAGTATCTATGACGACGAGCCGGGTTCTAGGGTTCACGAGAGACTCTATCATGTCCGAAAGATCAGCGAGGACGCAGGCTTCCGAAATTATCAGGAAGGTTACGCGTTCAACGTTTCCCCAGACACCCCTCGGAAGCCTATCAGAGACATAGATCACGTGGAACCCTTTCTCGGAGAGGCTTGAAGAAATACGTACTGCGAGGGCTGTCTTGCCGCTTCCAGCCTCACCCCAGACATGAATAACGACGCCCACGCCTACACCTCCTTGAAGACGAGCTTTCCGCCAACTCTCACCACTAGTCCCCTCTCCTCAAGCTCCTCAAGCGTCCTTCTCAGCCACTCCTCGTCGAACTCCTCGCCGAGCTTCTCCTCAGGAACAATGCCTCCAAACCTCTCGACGAACGCCTTAAGCTTACTCATCCCCCTACCCTTGATCTTCCTCTCAGGGTTCTGGGTTTTAACCATGCCAGCATTCACGCCTCCAGCTTGTAGAAGCCTCACTCTCTCGGCTGCGCCAGCGGCGTCCGCCGCCTGCTCCACGACTCTCCCCCACCCCCCACACCTCGGGCAACGCGGCCTCTTAGCCTTAGATGAGAAGTAGAGGCTGCATATGCTGCATACACACCTTCACACCGCCCTCCACAACAGTCACCCCTCATCCCGCTTTACTTCTCCCTGAAGCCTCGTCCTCAACTGCCTCGCCGCCGCCATGGCGTCCACCGCCCCCTCAATCCTTGCAACCTCCTCCACGCAGTATAGCATCCATGGAAGATCTCCTTCGCCGCTGCTGCCAGCTTCCCTTAAAGCTTCAACAGCAAGCGATTTAACCTCTTCGACCCCCCTGCATTTTCCGACGAGCCTTCTTAGAAGAAGGGCTGCCTCACATGTGAGGTAGAGCTTCACAGCAACGGCTCCGAAGACCGTTAAGGCGTAACGACCATCAACACGCTCAAGGAAACCTTGTGAAACCAGCCTCTCAACCACCACCCTGAGAGGATTATTCAGGAAAAGACCTGCCTCTGCTGACGTCGCCCTAACATGGGGGCATGGCTGAGGCATATTGCAAGTGCACGTCATCCTCACAGGTTCAAGCTCGACGCGGCACCTGTGAGACTTGAAGAATCCCTCAACCCACCCGTCGCCGGAGGTAACCCTCAGCGGCTTAACCTTCAATTCCCCCTCCTCGCCCCGCTGCTGCATCCACCAGAGCGTCCCCTCCAAGAACCCTTGAAGGTCTTCAAT
>JAHLWX010000105.1 GCA_019057675.1 Candidatus Jordarchaeum sp. LHC_1308 | reverse complement strand
CAGCTTCTCCGGTTCGCAAACCACTCCCTTCTTCCTTTCGCCGCCAACCAGACCTAGGTGACAGTCAGATATAACGATTATACTGCCCTCGCCCATCAGGTTCCCCCTCAGAAAATTACTTGAAAAAAGGGGACACGCTATTAAACGTTTCTCTCAGCCACAACGGGATAGCGCCTTCACGGGGACAAATTTAGAAGCAAGCGAGGGCGGAATGGGTCTCTCTAAGGGATTTAAGCTTTTCCTGTATTCCCCTTAAGGAAGGTTAGCAAAGTCTACATAGAAGCCTGTTCCCCTTCTTAAGGCAGCCATGCAGACCATTACCGGATGGCTAGCGCGGCTATCGGCTCCCTCCAAGCCCTCGAGCCCCTCAGCCCCGCCAACCGTGTAGACTACACATTGAACGTTAAGGGTTCCCCTTCTTTTTTCTTTTCCACTGGAATCCCAGGGTTTCCAATAAATTCTGCAAGCGCCAAAGGTTCTCCTGAAACGAAGGGAACTAATGGGTTAACTGTTCAAAACAGCTTCAGAACCCTTCCGGTGCTGCGTGCATTACGAGTTTAACTTTTCGGTGGCGGTGAACTTTTCTAGTTGAAATAAGGCGTCCTCCCGCCGTTTTTTCTCGGCGATTTTTAATACCTTTTAAAAAGATTTAAATACATTTTATGAGCTCAAGGTAAGAGAAACAATAACTACTAGGGAGGTTGAGAGGGTGATCTTTGATTTGCCTCAGCTGCTGGTGTACTTTGCATGCGTGGGGTTATCGCTTCTCCTAGCGGTAATAGGCTCAGCGCTCGGGTTGGGTGAGGTCACGGCGAAGGGGAAAGTTACGCCGAGCTCGCCCATAGAGATAGTTAAAGGGATAGGAGCCGGTAGAGCCAAGCAGCTCAGGGAGCACGGCGTGAAGACCGTCGGCGACCTTCTCAACGCCGACCCGGATAAGCTTGGCGACGCGATAAAGGGCGTCTCACCCGACCAAATCAGGAAGTGGCAAAATGAAGCTAGGGAATCCATGAAAGAAGGCGTGAAGAGAAAGGCCACTAAGAAGGAGAGTAGGAAGAAGGGGGGGAAGTGAAATGCAGAAGTATACCCACATAATTGTGGGGGCGACCGCTGCCGCCCTCGTGATAGCAGTCATATCGCCCGAGCTAAAGGGCACGTTGTTCTCCCAGTTCCAGAACCTGATAAGCCTATCAAGGTTTAGCTCCACCTGGCAGGTTCAGCTTGCCCTCTCCGGCTCGGTTCCGGCGCTCGTCGCTGGAGGCTTCTTCGGCATCGTGCCCGACTTAGACCAGATACTGAAGAGGGAGAAGGTGATGCATAGGAGCGGGCTCCTCCACAGCATACTGACACTCATATGGCTGCCGCTGGTGATAGGACTCATAGTCCCCCAGTACTTTGCCGTCGCGGCAGCAGCAATTTTCTCACACTGGTTCATCGATTCGTTCAACCCGACAGGCGTGAGAACTCTGCCGTACGTCCTGCCACGGAAGCAGGAGAGCCTAAAGGCCTTCCTGTGGAACCACGAGAGAGACCTTCGCCTCGCAAAGCTACGCTACGACAACCACGCGGTGAACATCGTCCTCTGCGGCGTCTGCCTACTAGTAATAGGTTATTTAGCTTTCTCCTGGCAGGCTGAGGGAGCAAGCATACTCGGAAACCTGCTGCCTCAAATTGCGCAATACCTGAATATTACACACTAGAGTTCCTTTCTCTTCTCCTTTTTTTGACTCAACCTTTGATGGTTTGTTAATGTGAGCTACCGAGAAAGATATTAAGATCGCATGCGCTTCGTCGAAACATAGCCTCGCTTAATGAAGTGAGCGCCGGCTCATTTTTAGTAAAAGGCGGAATGAAGGGGGTAGAGCGCCTTCACCGCTATGTGCGCTGAAAGCAAAGTAGGTGGATTAGCTCCTTGGCGTAGGTGAGCATGTCCTCTATTTTTATGCTCTCATCTGCGCCGTGGAAGTTGGAGGCTACGTCTCCAACCCCCATTATTGCGACGTCACGTCCTTTCTGGGCGACGTATCCCATGTCCGTCGAGCCCGCCACTCCTATGAACGCAGGCTGGCTCCCCGTCACGTGCTTAACGGCCTCGGCGAGCCTTCTCACGATGGGGGCTTCTGGGCTCGTCTTGAACGGCTTGTAGACCCTTAACGCGTCCACATCCACGGATAAAGCTTTACTCTTAGCTTTGCCAGCCTCGACGGCCTCGACGAACTCCGATATGACCTGCTCCTCGTCCTCCTCCGGTATGTACCTTCTGTCGACGATGAACTTGCACTCGCTCGGGATGACGTTGTCCTTAACTCCTCCCGATATCACATTGACCGAGAATACGGGCGTCAGCCTGTCCCCGAGTGGTGTGGGTATGGTTGGAACCTCCGACCTTCTTGCCGTCACTCTTTCCCTGAGCTTAAGCACCTCCTCAAGGACTGGGAGGGCGTTCTCGATGGCGTTGACCGCCGTCCACCACATTGCGGTGTGCGCGGATCTCCCCTTAACAGTCACTTTGAAGTGAACCGACCCGGCGAACCCCACCCCTATGACTCCGTGAACCATCTCGCCACATATAACGTCCCCCCTGACATACCCGTTGTCGGTCAAGTAGTAGACTCCCGGGTAGACTCCCACCTCCTCGTCGGTGCACATCACACAGGTGAGGTCGTAGTTCGGCTTCAGTCCCAGCTCGTGCATCACCCTCAGAGCGACGATAACCGCCGCTATGAAGCCCTTCATATCCGCCACTCCACGACCATAAATTCTCTCATCCCTGACAACGCCCTCGAACGGGGGAACACTCCACTTTTCCTCGACGGGAACCACGTCCATGTGCGCGTATATGGTCAGCGGAGGCCTGTCAGCCTCCCTCCTCGCCACCAAGTTAACGCGCCTTCCCTCTAGGGGGAGGGGGATCGCTCTAACCTTCTCTTCGGGAACGGTGACCCTCTCAGCCTTGAAGCCAAGCTCCGAGAATATGGGCTCGAGGAACTCCACCATCTCCCCGTAACCGCGCCCCGGTGGGACGACTGTGTCTATCTTCACCAGCTCTCTTAGCAGATCGACTGCCTCACCCTTCAACACGTCAACCATGCTGAACGCTTCAGCCTCACCCAACCCGGAAACACCACCATTCATTAAACCACATTCCTTTTTAAGAAATTAACTTATTAAGCAGTTTCCCGGCGCCGTACTGTCGCCCAAAGAGGAGTAAGCTGTTCTCGTGATAGAAGAGTCGGAGCGGACTGGCTGTGCGCATACCGTGGTTCCTGTGATGGTCGTTGGGGATTCTATAGGCGAGTAAGATTGACGTTGCCCTCTCGGATTAGTAGGTCAAGAGCGTCGTGATGCTTGCTCTTAACGCTGCAGCCCTCCTGGCTTCAGCTGCCTGATGACCCGCATTTTTTCCGCAAATCTACTTCGCCGCCTACAAGGTAGAAGATCGGGCTCAGCTCGGCTTCGTCCTCCTCGTTACACGGCGATTTGTACCTTTCGAAGCCTCTCCGCTTAGCTCATCGCAGAGGTGTTGGAGCTCAAATTTTAACTTCCTGAAGTTACGGATGTTACGCTGAAGAGCGGTTTTTGACAGTTAACCTGCTTCCATCAAATCTGTAGCTTCTTTGAGCCTTCCAGATAAACGTAGTAATTTGATTCTATCGCCAAACGGTGTCTTCAAGGTTTTTGAATCCCAGCAGCTGAGGGTTTCTTATAACCTCTCGTTCCCCCTCTAGAACTTTTTAGCTAGTAGCCCTCTCGCCACAGTGCGGTCAGAGCTTTAACGTCTAAACATTGGATGTACGTATCAAAGACTCACTTCTCCTTTTCACTTTTCCTGCGCCAACTTGTCTGGCGTCTTTAAGAGAAAGGGGTTAACTGAGCTCTTCAAAGCCGTATCGGTAAGACCTCTAATTGGAGGAAGTTCTTTTCAGAAGGGCGAGCGTGGTCGTGGTTGTGGCTTTGGATGAAAGAGGGGGCTAAAACGGTTCTAGTTAAAGAAAGTAGTTTTGGGTTAAAGGCGGGTATTTTTAACCTTCTTTTTAGTTTTTTGAAAAATATGTTTTCCACTAGAAAAATTATTTTCATTTAAAGTTGTAGTTCGAAATTCGAAGGAAAAAAATATATGTAAAGTTTAATAGGAGTGTCCTCTGCTTGAAGGGGAATCTGTCGGGGGTTGGTGTAAATGATCTTGTTGGGGGATAAGTTTCCTGAGATAACTGTTAAGACGACGCATGGAGACATAAAGCTGCCGAGCCACTACGCTGGAAAGTGGTTTGTCCTCTTTGCGCACCCAGCCGACTTTACACCGGTCTGCACTACGGAGTTCGTCGCCTTCCAGAAGAGGTATGAGCAGTTTAGGAGCTTAAACTGCGAGCTCATCGGGCTAAGCATCGACCAGACCTTCAGCCACATAAAGTGGGTTGAATGGATAAATGATAAGCTCGGAGTGAAGATAGAGTTCCCGATAATCGCCGACGACCTAGGCGAGGTCTCAAAACTCCTCGGGCTAATACACTCGGCGAAAGGGACAAACACTGTGAGAGCGGTCTTCGTCGTCGACCCGAACGGCGTCGTGAGGCTCATACTCTACTACCCGCAGGAAGTGGGCAGGAACATGGACGAGATACTGAGAGCCGTCAAAGCGTTACAGGTCAGCGACGCGAACAAGGTTGCTATGCCGGCAAACTGGCCGAACAACGAGCTCATAAAAGACAAAGTCATAATACCGCCAGCGAGTAACGTCAAGGACGCCACGGACAGGCTTGAAAAGATCAAGAAAGGCGAGCTCGAAGGATACGACTGGTGGTTCGCATACAAGAAGCTCTAGAGGAACGCGCCAACCACTGAAGCCGCAGCTCCTTTTCCACACACATTTTTACATTTTATTTTTC
>JAHLWX010000104.1 GCA_019057675.1 Candidatus Jordarchaeum sp. LHC_1308 | reverse complement strand
GTTCTCCACAAGCGAGATTCCGAGGAACTTTGACTCCTCCCTGAAGTAGTCGTATTCTACGTCTTCTAGTTCCAGTACCGGATACCTTATGAACTCGGATCCGGGCGCGTATCCCTTATACTTCTTCTCCAAGCATGACGCCTCCCGTCTACTTTCCTCCTAGGGCTTTCAGCTCATCCTGGCTTAGTATAACCTGCCCCGTGATGTATGGCCACTGTATCAAGATTATCTTCCTGTTTCCGGGAGCTGATCCGTAGAAAAGGTATCCGCCCCTGTTCCTCGTGTACTCTGAGAGTATGAGCTTGCAGACCGCCTCTACTGGAAGGTCACACCACTCAGCTTGCTTTTTCAGCTTCTCCACGACGTCCTTGTCCAAGTCTATTTTTACCTCAACCATTCTCACTCTTCCTCCAGGAAAGCTTTCCTCACGTATGGGTTACCCCACCTCTCCTTGTAGAAGAGGCCTTCGAGTGTTAAGCGTGATGGGCCTATCATGCGCTCCTCGCCCCTGACTCCTATGCTGAGCGTTGCAACAACGTGCCATGACCTCGGTATTCCCAGCCTGTCCGCTATGAGCTCGTTTCTCCTCGGATCCATTATTGGGAATGCTTGGTATCCCGCCCCGTAGCCTAGGGCGGTCGCCATAAGCCACATTTTCATGAGGGCCATTCCGACGCATATGGAGCCGAAAAGGTTGAGCGGGTAGATGATGGGTGCGTCGTGGAAGGACTCGGAGGCGCAGGCTACGATGACAACGTCGGCATACCTCGGGTACTCGAAGAGGCTGCCGTCCCTCATCTCGGTGAACGTCCAGGGCCTCCTGTCTGGCGGGACATACCATATCCTTCCCTGCGTGAGCTCGGCTGGGAATGTTCCGAAGGTCTCCTTCGCCGCCTCCACAGCTAGGTCGGCGATCAAGTTCTTGGTCTCCTGGTCGTCCCTCACCACCACGAACCTGTACATCTGCATGTTCTCGGGCGACGGCGTGTACCTGGCGGCGTCCAGAATCTTCTCAAGATCCTCGTCGGGTATTCTCTCGCCTGTGTAGCGCCTAATCGACCGCCTTAACCTTATAGCGTCCTGCACGGTGACCGGGGCGTTCTTGCTCGGTTTACCATACTTCCACTCCTTCTTCATCACGGGCATCCTCTCCTTACCGCTTCAGCATTCAATCGATTAAGAACAACTTAAAAATTTGACCCACGGTAAAGCAACGGAAAACCTTCCACCACTAAGCTCCCGTAAGCTAAGAGGCTGGGAAAGACGGAAAGTATTACGCTTTCAGCCACGTTTTAAGAGCCTCAGCATCTTTGACGGAGGTGTCTCACTTAGCTGCTGGGTGTTGATGTGGAAGATTTCCTGTTTATTTCAGGAGCTCGGTTTTAACGTATTTCTTTGCTGCGCTGAACTGCTTTGAGTCACCCGTGTAGAGGGCTACACCGTTACTTTCTGCCAGCGCTATGTAGAGGGCATCGTAGACCGTTATTTTTTCGTTGAGGGCGATTTGGAGCCCGCGGTCGAAGTGCTCTGAGCTTTTAAATATTAGGAGCGCCTTCTCTAGGTTTAACAATGCCTCCAGCTTCCTTCCAGCGTCACTTTCACTTATCATTCCCTTAACACGCGCCTTCCAGATGGCGTTCAGCGCCTCAACAAACGCGTAGTCGAGAGTTGCCGTATTTATTGTTAAGGGCACGTTTTCCCAGCCGTCCTCCTTCAGGACAACCTTGGCCAGAAGGGAGGCGTCAACCACCATCACGATCCTCCCTCACAGAGCTGCTCGCAAAACCCCTCTCAACACCACCAGTCTCCCTTAATGTGCTGACAGCCGCCTCTAAATGCTTTTTCCTCATCTCCTCCTCCACGCGCCTCGCAATAAACCGTCTTATCTCCTCACTCCAAGAGACGTTAACCTCCCTCATCTTCTCCCTTAATTCCTTTGGAATTCTAAAGGAAACCGTCACATACATGTTCACAACTTTGAATTACAAAGTTAAAATACTTTTTGTATGACGAAAAGTCACGCAGCAGTTCAATCTCATTCCAGCCTTCATCCGTCAGGCTTGAGATGTCACAAGGCATCCTCCCATAAATTTAGCCCCCCGGGCTCCTAGAACCACGGTCTACTAGGAAGCTTTTCGGGCCTAAGTTTCTATACTGAACAATCTTTCTTTTACGGAGCAGGAGGCGGGTTTTGTTCTCCACCATTCCCAGTTAAGTTTTAACTTCCTTGGGACTTTATTTCTGGAAAATGCTATTAGAGTCTTTTTACACAAATGGTAGTTTTTTCGTGTGAGAAGGAGTGAAGGTGGTTGGGGTGAGGAAGAAGCTTTTGGTTACGGGGTTGAGCGCTCTCCCGCAGGTTTGTGCTGAGCAGATTAAATTAAGAGCGCGGAGATAGTCCGTGTTTCGGATGTGTCTTAGGAGAACTTGCGTGAGAGTGTTCGGGATGCGGATGGGATTCTCTACATGCAGACCAGTAATTATTCTATTACGCGGAGAGTAATTGAGGCTGGTAGAAGGCTACTTTTCATCCAGTCAGCCGGTGTAGGGTATGAGCGGATAGACTTGGAGGCTGCCACGGATAGCGGGGTGGTGGTGAACATGCCTGTTGGGACGACTGTTTCTGTTGCGGAGCATGCTGTGGCTCTTATCCTTGCCTGTGCGAAGAACATTGTTAGGGCGCATGAGAACGTTGTTTCTGGGGGCTGGCGCCTCCTCGATATGGGTTTGGAGTTGGATGGTAAAATTGGGATAATAGGCTTTGGTAGGGAGGGAGGTGGGGAAGCGGATGAAGGCCTTTGGAATGAAGGTCATCGTGTACGACCCGTGGGTTGATGGCGAGGTTTTAAGGGAGATGGGCGTGAGGCGGGTTGATCTCGCCACGCTTCTCAGCGAGTCTGACGTTGTATCAATACATTGTCTTCTCACCCCGGAGACGAGGCACATGATAGGGGAGAGGGAGCTGGGCATGATGAAGAGAACAGCGGTAATCGTGAACACGGCGAGAGGAGGGATAATTGATGAGAAGGCGCTTTACAAGGCGCTAGCTGAGGGTAGGATAAAGTGCGCTGGGCTCGACGTTTTTGAGGCCGAGCCCTTGGAGAGAGATAACCCACTGCTCACCCTGAAGAACGTGGTTCTCACGCCGCACATGGCTGTTCAAACCGCGGATGCCGTGCTGCGCCTCCTCTACAACGTTGGCGTGCAGCCTCGTTAAAGCCGGCTTAAAGCCCTCAGACATATTGACGAGGGAAGCCTTCGAGAACGCGATAACGGTCAATGGCAATAGGTGGCTCAACTAACACGATACTCCACATCCCTGCGGTAGCGCATGAAGCTGGAGTAAAAATTGACCTTCGACTTTTGACAGGATAAGCAGGAGGACGCCGACCATCTGCGCCATAAAGCCTAACGGGAAGTACAACTTCAGCGACCTGGAGAAAGCTGGCGGGATACCTGCTGTAATGAAGCGCCTCGAGCCCCTCCTGAACCTTAACGGGAAGACCGTTTCGGGAAAGACTGTTAGGGAGAACCTGAAAGAAGTTATGGTTAGGGACGAGGAAATCGTGCGTCCCCCTAGATAGACCATATTTCCCGGAGGGGGGAATTGCGGTGCTCCGCGGCACGCTGGCGCCTGAGGGGGCTGTCGTAAAGGTGTCCGCCATGAGCCCGGAGATGTTTGTGCACTCTGGTCCAGCACGAGTCTTCGACTCCGAGGATGAATGCATCAAGGCGCTCGACGGAAACGAGGTTAAACCCGGCGACGTGATAGTTATCCGTTACGAGGGGCCGAGGGGTGGCCTTGGGATGTGTGAAATGCTGATGGTGACGATGAGGATCTCCGAGAGCGAGTTGAACGCTTCGGTCGCCCTTGTAACCGATGGGCGCTTCTCTGGAGGGACGGCGGGACCATGCATAGGATACGTTTGCCCCGAAGCATCGGTCGGTGGCCCAATAGCGCTGGTAAGGGACGGCGACATCATAGAGATCGATATTCCGAGGCGCATGCTAAATCTGAAAGTAAATAGTGAAGAACTTGAAAGGCGCAGGGAAGAATGGAAGCCGCCAGAGCCAAAAATAAGAAGGGGGTTCCTGGCACAGTACGCGAAAAACGTTGGGCCTGCGAGTAGGGGTGCGGTGAGGGAAGAGTAGCGGGGAATTCGAGTGTAAGGTTTAAACGTCGACTCCCACTTGACAAGTGATCACCGCTAAAGCGCAGAAGAAAGGAGAGAGCTGTGCGGGCTGCTGATGCTGCTAGAATATGCTTCTGTTCTCCACCTTCTTCCGCCAGAAGAGCCCCCACGTTAGGAGTACGAGGGACGCCACTATGGAGCCGACGCCGACGAATACTCCTAGAAACACTGAAACTTCTTGAAGGCCAGACGATTTTAATGTGGGAATTAGTAGCGGGTTTGTTTGGCAGTAGATGGTTAAGGTCACGGGGTTAATCGTGGTGAGGGGGTTTACGAGGAAGTAGTAGGCTAGCACTCCGTAGACCAAGCCCGCCACCCCTACCACCATGCCGACGACCGAGAATATTATGAACCGGGTAGCATACCAGTTAAGCCTGCTGTAGACCTGCTCTGCGATGTCCTCCCACCGGGGTACTGTACGTTTCTGCTTCTTCAAACCGCCGCTCCTTTCTGGCTCCTTCCTTTCACTCAAGCCTTTCACCCCCCTCCTTGTGCTCTTCAAGCTTCCTCCTCAGCCTTCTTCCCTCACTCTTCATCCAGTAAAGCCCCCAAAACGTTAGGAACAATCCTATGAAGATTAATGCCAATCCGAGGAATAACCCCATGAATATCGCCGCCGAAGAGGCGTAGGTGCCATAAACAAGGTAGGCGAGGATCCCGTAGACCAAGCTCACCGCCCCGACGGCCACCACCACAACGCTCGCCACAATGTACTTCGAGGCTATCGATATTATAGAGGCGCTGGCCTCCAAATCCACATCCCTAGCAGACATCCTAACGCCTCCACAC
>JAHLWX010000103.1 GCA_019057675.1 Candidatus Jordarchaeum sp. LHC_1308 | reverse complement strand
ACAACGGTAAGCCGGTGGTGCCAGTCGTCGGGGGGAGTGTTGACCACTGTTTTGAGCTTGCATCCCGCGTCTTTAACCATGGCGCTTGGAGGAGGGCGAAGCTGCTCGTCGGGGCTGGTCGCCTGGCTGCGGCGGGAGCTATAGTTGCCGGCACAGCATCAGTCCTTATCCCTCTCACTTCGCTGATTGTTGTAGCCGCGGCTTTAGCGGTCAGCTCGCTTACCCTTCTCATACTTAGCTTTGCGGCGCTTCACGGGTTGGCGAGGCAAGTCGCCTATGGTTCGACAGGCGAAGCCGGAGTTAGGGAAGCCGAGGCTGAAGCGGTGAGCGAGGAAGACTACTATTCTGAGGCTGCAAGGCTCTGCTGCGAGAAAGCTAGGCGATTGATGGCTGAGGAAAAAGAGGAAGAAGCCATGGAGTATGCTTTGAGAGCTCTAAACTACGCTTCAAAAGTAGCCGACATCGAAGTCGAGGCTGATGGTTCATCACCCCTGCAGGTCGTCGAGTCTGTCACCGCCGCCCTCAGCACGCGTAGACGCCGCACACAGGAAGCTGAACGCGAAGCTGCATCTATAACATTGGAGGGCGCATCTGATAGCTCGGCTGGCGGCGGAGAAACCATTGAAGACATAATGGGTCTCGTTGAGGCGTACGCCGGGAGCAGTAGGTCGGACGGAAAAGAGGAAGGAGAGAAGAGGAGGAGGGGTGGAAGACTTGAAGATTACGTGTAAAGCATTTATTGCAGTACTCGCCGCAGCACTGTTCCTCCCAATACTGCTCGGCCAGCCAGCCACACGCATAATAATTCCCTTGACGCCACCCGCCCATCCGCAAACCAATTTCGAGAATAGCCCCATACTACTCTACGTTCACAATAGCTCTGGGCCAAACTACATTAAAGATTGGAGCACCGTGCTTACCCTTGAGGGATCTGTTCATTCCGTTGACTACAACGATTTTACTCCATCAGTAAAATGTGACGTCATAATAATCGATCCAGCTCTAAACGTCTCCGAAGGTCTTGCATCAGAAATCAACTCGACAGGAAAGCCCATCCTCGCCTTAGGACTGGGAGGAGCCCAATACCTCAACCACACCGGAACAACGGTGACGGTGAATGAGTACTCGTCAAACGGATCCATTTATCTTCCTCTTTTCTGTAGAGCAGGAGCCGAGCATCATGAAGTTCTCCACTCACCCTTCGAGGTTAACACTAGTGGAATATTGCTTCCCCTTAGTGGCGGAGACGTGTGCGCCTTCGTTTATGGAAACGGCATCATCCTCGTCCTTTGCACATGGAATGGTGGTTTTCTCTGTGTGAATGGCTCGGTGGCTTACGTCGCCCTCCACAACGTTACAACCCTTTACGAAAAAAGGGAGACGTGGGGCAAGGAGTGCTTCAATCTTTTGATGAACGTTCTGAGCTGGCTGGTTAGAGGTGCCCCGCAGTTCAGGCTTATCGTCGCTCCCGCCGTGTCTGATTCTGGCTCTGTGAGCGTGACCGTTTACACCTATCATAATTCAAGGGTTGAATGGTGCAGCAAGCCTGGGAATGTGGCGCTGAAGGTTTTCAGTGCCGCTGCGGGCACACTGGTCTACTCCGGGTCTATGTTTGGCTGTAATGTTACCTTTCCTATTGGTGTTCTTTCAAACGGGACTTATAGGGCTGAGGCTGAGCGCGACGGGTGCACTGGTGTGGCAGCTTTTCAGGTCGAGTCGCAGGACGGGCTCCAGCCTCCCCCCTTCTTCTCTCCTCCCCTCTTCGCAGTTTTCCCGTCTTTTAACAGTCAGGATGTCCGGGCTGCGTCATCCTTTTCTGATGTATGGTTGAGGGGTGCTGGCTTGGCTTCAGCCGCCGTCGGCTTGGCTTCCTTCTTCGTTTTTAGGAGGTTTAGGTTGTAGGTGGTTGAATGCAGGAGCTTCTCGAGAGGCTTATGGGCGTCGTTGAGGCCAACCTTGGGAGGCGTAAGGCTAGGGGGATTGCCATAGTCGATGACAGGTTTAGGCTATGGGCTGTGAGGGGTGGCGTTGGACGGGATGACCTGGCGAAGTACTCGAAGCTGCCTGTGAAGGAGCTTGAGGTTGGAAGCCTTATTCATGACAGCCAGAGCTTCCTGTTGAAGGTAAGTGACAGATTCATGGTTTTCGTGGCTATGGGGGAAAACGAGCTCTCAATGGTTGCGGCTGCGAGCCTGAAGGGGAGGATTAACGCGCTCAGCGACTTCTACAAGCTTGACCGGGCTCTGGAGGAAGCTGAGAAGGAAGGTGGACGGCTTAACTCCCTGCTGAGGGAGACAGCGGAGAGCTACAGGCGTCTCAGCCAGAGGGGGGATCTCCACCTCCTAGTTTTGTGCGATGGGGATGGCAAGGTTCTTGCGTGGTGGGGGAGCGTTCATCCCAACAAGCTGTGGGAGCTTGCAGCGTTAGGCTCAGCCCTCGTCCAGATGGGTAAGGTTGGAGAGGACAGGCTTTCATCTCCCTTCCACAACGCCACCATAATGTACGGGAACTACCAGCTTCACGTCTTCAAGGTCTGCGAGCTAGACGGGAAAATGATCATACTGCTCGCGGTTGCGGGAGAGAAGGCAAGCATAGGACTCGTAAGGATGACCCTCTCTCAGCGGGTCGACCAGCTTAGAGCCTTAGTCGAGGTTGAAGGCAGGGCTAGGATAGGGGTTAGCGAGAGGGAAGTTGAAGAGGTAATCGAGAAGTTCGCGGCGGAGGAGAAAAGATGAGCCTGCAGAGGGGTCTTCAAGTTAAACTGGTGTTCTGGGGTCCGGGGTGCAGCGGGAAGACAACCATGCTGAGGGCCGTCGCCAAGCTCTACCCCGGAATGGTCGCGGCAGGACCAGTGGAGGTTGCTACAAGCGAGGGGAGAACGATGTGGGAAGACTACTTGGCGCTCCACGCGAGGACGAGCATAGACCTCGTCGTCCACGTGTACACGACCACGGGGCAGCGTCGATTCCTCCACACGAGGGAGTATGTTGCTTCGGGGGCTGACGGCCTCCTCTTCGTCGCTGACAGCAGGAGGGAAGCGCTAGACGAGGACTTAAGGAGCTGGGAGGAGCTCAATGCGGTGTCGCCGCGGGGAACACCGATGCTCGTGGCGGCCAACAAGCAGGACTTGCCCGACGCCGCTAGCGCCGGGGAGATCGCCGAGCTGTTAGGCGTGGAGGCCGGGCTGGTTTACCCGACGATTGCCCGGGACGGGTGGGGGGTTGGCTCCGTCTTCAGGGGGCTCCTGCTCGCCTCATTGAGAAGGTACGTGGGGCGGTAGCTTTGGCGTCTGGGTCGAAGCTTCTGGTTTACATGTCCGCTGAAGACCTCGCTAGGCTCGGCGGCTTAGTCTACGCTGGGAGGAACGTGGTCGTGGAGGGATTCATAGAGTCCGGGCTCCTCCTCCAGCTCTCAGCCTTCACGAACAGGGTTCCCGTGGTGCTCGAAGGCGAAGTTTTCCATCACGAGAAGGACATCCTGCCAATATACCCTAACGTTTCCCCCGAACTCCTTAAGAGGCTCCTTGAATTTGAGGGTTGGGTTGCGACGGTGAGAAGGCTTGACTTTCAGCCTGCGGCTCCAGTATACAGGATGGCTACGAGGGAGTGGTTTAACGCTCCTCCACCTCTCCGGTTCTTCGTTGAGGTTGTGAGGCTGGCCTCGAAGGCCAGCAGCTTCGAAGACGTGGTTAGGGGGCTCGTTGGGCTCGTCCGGGCTAAGGCTGAAACATTGAGGCTTATAATGGAGGCGGGAGTTGATGCCGGCGAAGCCTTCAGGAGGGTGAGGCCATCTGAAGATGAGCTCCCAGTAGTACTGCTCACGCTTAAATCCGAGTATGGTATAAGTGTTTCTAGGGAGGACGTGGCGAAGGCGTTAACTTGAAAGCTTCGAGTCGCTGCGTGCTGGAGGGTGAGGGTTGTCCACTTCGTCCTTTGACGCTGGGAGGCTTGCATCGCTTGCGGGCGAGGCAGGGGTTTTCAGGGGGGAGAGTGTGCTTCTCGTTGCCCCACCCGGGTCGGGCAAGACGTGGCTTGGCTTAGAAGTTGCAACTGGGAGAGCGATGACGGGTGGCAGGTCAGCTTACCTCTCGCCTCTGAGGTCTCTTGCATCGGAGTGCTGTGAGCGTCTCAGGGTGAGAGGGGTGGATGTGGTGCTCGCCACAGGCGACTATCACCTGCCATTAAAAGGGACATGGCGTGTCTTGGTTTCAACCTATGAGAAGTTTGACAGCCTTTGGAGGAGGGGGGAACTAGGTGTTGACACCGTTGTGGTTGATGAGGTTCACGTGGTCGGTGAGGGGAGGAGGGGGGCGAGGCTTGAGGGTCTCCTCTGCAGGCTGAGGGATGAAGGCGTCCAGATAGTGGCTTTGACCGCGACCATGGGTAACCCGGAGGAGGTGGCCGGCTGGCTTGGCGCCAAGCTGGTGAAGGTTGTTCCACGCCCTACGGCTCCGAGGATCATCGTCTGCAGGGACAAGAACGCTGAGGTTGTGAGGCTCGTCGGTGAGGCTGTGAGAGAGGGCAAGCAGGTCATAGTGTTCGTGTCGACGAGGAGGAGCGCCGAGTCCCTAGCGGCAAAACTGGCGAAAAAGCTCAAGCTAAACATTGGAGGATCAGCGGCGTGCTCCTTTCTTCCCACAGGGCTTTCGGAGCTTGCCGGTAAGGGTGTGTGTTACCACCATGCAGGGCTTTCCGGCAGCGTCAGGAGGGCTGTTGAGGACGCTTTCCGCCAAGGAGAGGTTAGGGTCATCGTTGCCACAACAACCCTCTCAGCTGGAGTTAACACTCCGGCGGACGTCGTCGTAGTCCGTGACCTAACAGTCTACGACCGCGAGAAGGGCACAGGCTACATCGACAGGAACACGATGCATCAGCTTCTCGGCAGGGCGGGCAGGTTCAGGAAAGGTGAAGCCTTCATACTTTGTAGCTCGAACGCTGAGAAGGGGGTGGCGATGAAGACATACTTCGACGGCTCCATACCGGTGGCTCAGCAGGTCAGAAGCACGCTCGGACAGTTTCTCGACGAGCAGGTTCTAGTGGAAGTCTACAGGAGGGGAGCCGCGTC
>JAHLWX010000102.1 GCA_019057675.1 Candidatus Jordarchaeum sp. LHC_1308 | reverse complement strand
TCCTTAGTCGGTTGTTCATACAGTAGCTGATTGGATAAAACCCGGAAGAAAATAATTAGCTGGTCCGAATACTTGACGTACGTTGAAGCACTTGGTGCGTACTCCTTAACCATAAAAGTTGATGAAGCCCCCGGAAAAATGTTGGTTGAACGCACAATGACGATCGGCGTGCTCTAAGCGTGTCCTAGTGATCGCTTGATTTCGTGGTCCAAAGCATGCATCAAACGAAGAGGGAAGGGGTGCTCCCTGCTTGTGAAGGTGCGAGCCTGAACCGATCACCCCTGGCTCGACTCAGTAAAGATGATATCGGAAAATACGAACACGCATAAACGCAGATGCACCATCATATACGAGCCCTACCTGACCGAGTACCTGATGTGCACCTATTCTCCGGGCACCTGGAGGACCACGTTCCTCCCCTTCTACTCGTACTGGACCTTGGAGAGTCTGACCCTTATAAAGCGAAAACCTTATAAAGGGACACACTTTGAATAACATTTGATGTCAAAAAGATATTACTTAACAAAGTTCCCCCTCCAGCTGGTCCAGCAAGTACCTTACCGCCTTCTTCCCGTCTGGGGAAGGTATCAGCTCGTGTATTGGAGGTTTTGGAATGGAATTTGATGAGGTGTTGGCTAAAGCTGTTAAAGAAGAGATTTCAAGGGAAGAAGCCCTATTCCTACTCGAAGAAACGAAGGCCATTGATAGGTATTTGAAGTTGTTTAGAGCTGCAAGTCATGTCAGAGAGAACGAAGTTGGCAACATCTTCAAATTTGACGGCTTCATCGGAACTATTACGCCATGCACCACTTCCCCGCCCTGCATGTATTGTGGAAGAAGTGCTAGTCCGGAATCATTCTCGAATGTCCTAACGCCTGATGAGGTTGCGATTGGCGCCCAACTTATTGAGGCCACTGGCACTAGACGTGTTGAAGTCGGTGGGGGCACCCTATGGAGCGGGGCAGATAACTTGGTGTTGGAAGCCGTGAGAGCTGTAAGGAATGTGACAAAACTTGAGGTGTGGGTGAATGTCGGCCCGTGTCTCTCAAAAAGAACGTTAGAAGAGTTTAAGAGCTTAGGGGTGACGGAGGTTTGCTCATCATTGGAGACGATTAATGAGAAAGTTTTTAAGGAAGTTAAGCCTGGCGACAATTTTCATACAAGGACGGAGTTTGCCAAAACCATCAAAGAGACAGGGTTGAAGCTCACCAGCGTTATGATGGTTGGAATTGGGAGTAGCTTTAGAGACTATGTCAACCACATCTTTTGGCTTAAGGAGATCGGCGTAGATCATTTCTGTATCACCGGATTTAACCCGATACCGGGCACTCCGCTTGAAACTCACATGCCTGCTGCCTCCTACGAAGTCGCCAAAGTTATAGCTGTTTCTAGGCTTGTTTTAAGGAAAGCAGACATAAGCATTGGCGGGATAATGAATGATCCACAGCTGTTGCCACTTGCAGTCATGGCCGGCGCTAGCAGGGCTATACATCTTGGCGCCCATGTGCACAGGCCAGGAAGGTGGGCTCAGAGATATAGATGTGTTGAATCAAAGCAGCTCCATAGCTTGGAATTCATCAACCTCCTCCCCTTAACTGTTAGAATCGTCAGAGGCATGGGCATGCGTGCAGAAAGCAGCATAGAAGAAGCTCTTGGAGGTGTTTCTAATTGAAGAAGCTTTGGATAGCGGTTCTAACGCTAGCCATAGTGGCAGCATCCTGCACTTTTTGCTTTTTTATGCTCAAAAATCCTCAAGAGAAGGTTGGAGTTAAAGTAGTGGACCAGCTTGGAAGGGAAGTCTACGTAGAAAAGGCTGAAAGAATTGTAAGCTTGTGGCCTGAAGCTACAAGAGTTCTATTCGCGTTAGGCGTGGGGGATAAGGTGGTTGGATTGGATAGCTCCAGCCGAACCTGCCCAATTCTGACGAGGGCTTTCCCACAAATAGTTAACATTACAGATGTTGGTAGCGTCGGCGGAACATTTGATGTAGAGAAAATTGCCGCATTGAAGCCCGATGCCATCTTCATGAGAACTGACGATCGAGATCTGGCTGAAAGCATCCAAACTAAACTTAATGTGCCAGTGATCTGCGTAAGGTTTAACCCGCCCGGGAAAAGAGATTGGAGTTATGACATTATCTCGATAATTGGCACAGCTGTTGGAGGGAAGGAGAGAGCAGATCAGCTTAGAGCCTACTTGGAAGGAAAGTTTTCTAAGATCACGAAAATAACCTCTGCCATACCTGACGCTGAAAAGCCAAAAGTGTACCAGGCTTTTGCTTATGATCTCCTCAAAACCCTAACGTGGTCCAGCGAAATAATTTATGGGGGAGGCGTTAACGTCGCATACAATCCACAACAGCAGGCGCCTTGGTCTTCGGTGAGCTTGGAGCTGATTATAGCGTGGAACCCGGACATCATAATTCTCCACGGCTTCGGCAAATGGAAACCTGAAGACCTCTACAATGATCCCAATTGGCAACCTATTAAGGCCGTAAAAGAACACAGGGTATACAAGCTAACCATGGGCTGGACGGGATGGGATCCAGCAGGTACTGTTATCCAAACCATGCAGTGTGCCAAACTTTTCCATCCAGATAAATTCAAAGACTTGAATGTAGAAGCTGAAGCTAACGAGGTCTTTATGTTTGTTTACGGTGTTGATGGATTGTATTCGAGGTTGAAGCAGGATTATGGGCTTTCGATATAACTCCACTTTTTTACTTTTTGTAGGAGTTCCTCTCCTGGTTTTAGCATTGCATATTTGCATTGGGAAATATCCGCTTACCCCGACGATAATACCGACCCTTTTTATAGAGAAGCTTTCCGGGACCTCAAAGCATGCGTTGGAGCAGCTAGTTTTCTTCAACATTAGGTTGCCTAGGGCTCTCATGGCAGCGCTGTTTGGTGCAACTATGGGAGTTACGGGGGCTGCTCTTCAGAGCACTCTGAAAAACCCTCTTGTGAGCCCCTACATACTTGGCATGTCTTCCGGTGCGGCTGTTGGCGCGGCTCTTTCACTAGCCTTTAATCTTGGGGTTCTATCAACTGAAGTTTCAGCATTCATGTTTGCTTTGCTGGCTGTTTTCCTCACACTTACCATTTCGAGTGTCAGAGGCAGCTTATCTCCTGTCTCCATCGTTTTAGCGGGAATTATTGTGTCTGCTCTTTTTCAAGGAGTGCTCACGCTTATTCAAATAACAGCGCGCCCTGAAAATGTTAGTGCAATAATCAGTTGGATAGCAGGTCGCCTTAACGCAGTATCTTGGGATCATGTACTTCTATCTACACCACTTGCACTTGTTGGAATCCTTGGCGTTGTTCTTTTGAGGTGGAGGATCTTTGTGCTTTCTATGGGAGATGAAGAGGCGAAAGCTTTGGGGATAAATGTTGGAAGGGAAAGGGTTGCTGTCATAGTGTTTGCGTCCTTAGCGGTATCATCGGTTGTCACGGCGGCAGGTATTATTGGTTGGGTCTGCCTGATAGCTCCTCACTTAACTAGACTTATAGTAGGGGCGGATCCTAAAAAACTATTACCAGCATCACTTTCGTTGGGAGCAACGTTCCTTTTAGTAGCCGATGCCCTGGCGAAGTCTGTATGGAGATATGAAATACCAGTAGGAGTTATAGCGACGCTTGTTGGAGCACCCCTGTTCCTATACTTATTAAGGCGTAGCATGCATGTGTATGGTGGTTAAGCGTGATCATCACAGTAGAGAATCTAACGTTCTGTTATGACTCGATACCTGCGTTGAGAAATGTATCAGTAGAAATTTTAGGTGGAGAATTAGTCACTATATTGGGTCCCAACGGCTCTGGAAAAACAACGTTTCTAAAATGTCTCTGCAGATTGTTAAAGCCGAAAGCCGGCTACATTCACTTTGACAGGCGACCTATTTGGAAGATGAAGCCAAATCGCTTCGCTCAGCAAGTTGGTTACGTGCCACAAGTGCATTCTCCATCATTCCCATATAGAGTTATAGATGTGGTTGCAGGTGGCAGAACTCCTTATCTAAGCGTTCTCACAGCACCGTCTGAAAAGGATTATGAATTAGCGTATCAAGCGCTTGAAGCCGTAGGATGCCGAGAGCTGGCTGAGAGATCGTACACGCAGCTGAGCGGTGGCGAGTTGAGGATGGTTTTGATAGCGAGAGCTTTGGCCCAACAGCCCAAGATTTTATTACTAGATGAACCAACATCACACCTTGACTTCAAAAACAAAATTATGGTTATGCGTACAATAAAGAATCTGGTTGAAAAAAGGCAAGTTTCAGCAGTCGTAAGCGAGCATGATCCAAACATCGCTATAGCATTCTCGGACAAAATAATATTAATGAAAGAAGGGAGCATTATCGCCTACGGTAAACCGGATGAAGTAGTAAACGAAGAAACGATGAAGATCCTTTATGAAATGGATGTGGAAGTTATTCCATTGACTAACCCGCCATCGAAATTCATAATGCCAAAATATTAAACATTCAATAAGGGCTTGAAATTCGAAGGTTATGTCCTTGAAAAACATGACTCCCAATTTGCTGAGATAGGTTGTAACTTTGATCTCGTCATTCTTAATTATTCGCTCATGTCTCAAAAGTTTGAGCCCCTCAGCCTAAAATAAACGAATTAGTTTTCACTAGAATAACCAGATAAATGTAAATGTAGTCTATGCTTGCTTCCGTAAACTATCTCCATGTTCTTCGTCCACCTACTTGAGTTTTGCATCCCTTTCGCTTCCACCTTATGCCAAAGGGATTGAAGGTCTGGCAGCTCCACCTTCTCCGGATCCGGAACTGAGGTAGCCCTCTCGCCCTTCTCACGCCTGATGGAATCCTCAACCCGCTCGACCACGAACTTGAAATCCGGCCTTCTCAGCCCTACGCTCCCAGTCCTCATGGTCTTACCTTAATTAGGCTTGGGTATACCGCACCAAGGCGGGGAAGATAATTTACTGGTAAACTGGTGCGGGGGAGGGGATTTGAACCCCCGAACCCCTGAGGGACCAGATCTTGAGTCTGGCGCCTTTGACCTGGCTCGGCCACCCCCGCCACCTTCTCTTGTTCCTCCCCCGT
>JAHLWX010000101.1 GCA_019057675.1 Candidatus Jordarchaeum sp. LHC_1308 | reverse complement strand
CTATCACTCATGACTACGAATTTTTCAACTGTTTTAAGCCTGTCCTTGATTCCTTCAATGAGCAACCTAACCAGTCCATCATCTAGGAATAGTACCTTGTCGCCTGCGTGAGTTATTATATACACTAGGTCATCCGGGCTCAGCCTTAGGTTTATCTCATGTAACACCGCGCCTACTCCTGGCACAGCGTAGTATAGCTCAAAGAACCTGTGGGTGTTCCATCCTATGACGCCAACCCTGTCACCCGGCTTGACCTCAAGCTCGTTAACCAAGAAGTTTGCCGCTCTCTGAACCCTCTCCCAAGCGTCCTTGTAGGTGTAACGGAAGATGTTTTTATCGTTCACCCCTCTCGAAACAACTTCCTTTTTGGCATAGACTTTAGCTGCGTTTTCGAGGACTTTAACCACATTCAACTGGTAGTCATCCATCATGGTGCTGGGAAACCCTCTCAAAACACTCATGCACCTCCCTCCTAAAAGAGGGATTTCGGCTTTTTGTCTTTTAAATCTTTTTCTTTAGAAACATCGTTTTCAACGCCGGGTTCCCGCTTTCAGAAAAAGGTCGCTGGGTTTAGAATACGTTAAGCGCGTCTATTCTGCGTCTTTTTTTATCCTATTTTCCGTTTAAACCCTGAAGGGCGGCACTGTAAAGGTAAGTGAGACACGTTTTTTAAAAAAAGGAAGGAAAGCTGCCTCAGGCTGCAGGAAGTTACGTGGCCTCTTCTGGATTATTTATCTTGATTGATTTTCTTTCCCCTTAAGGGTGTTCCGCTTTGAAGGGATGAAAATGATCATATTACTGTAGCTATGTGGTGCTGGAGGGAATACCACTATATTCCCTTTCCTCCTTTTTGGTTGAAGCTAAAAAAGGATTCTCGAGAACTGTGAATGGAGTGGAACGAGCTCCTACGGGTCTCCTAAACGAAAATAGAGAGATGCGGAGGATCCTGGCTGCGAGAAGGATGCAGGAGTGCTTCGGTAGCGTTGAGAAAGGACGTTTCTAAGTCTCGTGAAGAATTGAGGGAATAAGCTGAGGGAACGTCGGAGGAGTGGGTGTTGAATGTGTCAGTTGACGCTGAGGCGCTAATTCTCCCTGCTAATTATGGTCAACTTGAACGGTTCGTTGAAACCATGACGTACGTATAACCGCGATCAGAATACGAATATGTTAGAGGGGTGAGAAGCGGTTTGACCGCTGAGGAATCAAAGAGGGTTGGCGTCGCCTTTGAAGTCATCCCTTTTAGATAATGAGGCGGTTTTAATTACAAGCAGAAAATATGGGTGAAGCGGGCAGGAAAGGCTCGAAATTAGACGAGAGACCTTTTGATCGGAGCAATGTGTGCCCGTTCAAGGAAATTTATTATGGACGCTGAACAAAAAGCATTTTGAAAAACTTAAAGTGTTTGGACTCAAGCTCGTAGACACAACTTGGAAAAAGCTCCTAACGGTGGAAGCTCAAGGCAAATTCTCACCTGTCCATTCATAGTTAGCCTAAGAGTCCATGGCAATAAGAATACTTTTCCTCGTTGCCTCATGGATTAAACTTAAATGATTTTTACCGGAAATTAACTGTTGGTGGTTTTTGTGTATGTTTTGGCGATAGTTGGGAGTCCTCACAGCGATTGGGGCTGCACTTACAGGCTTACGAGGAGAATGCTTGAGGAGTGTGAGTCGCTGGGTGCCGAAACCGAGATAATCCTGCTACAGAACCATAAGATTAACTACTGTAAAGGTTGCGGGAGCTGCCTCGTTAAGGGACGTTGCCCCCAGAAAGACGACGTGGAAACGATTCAGGGGAAGATGATGGAGGCTGATGGCATAGTTATGGCTAGCCCGGTTTACTTCATGCACGTGACAGGGCTTATGAAGAACTTCATTGACCGTTGCCTTCCGATGGGGCACAGGCCAAGTCTGCATGGAAAGTACGGTGCCGCCGTATCTGTTTACTTGGGCGTCGGGGACGTGGAGGCCGTTGCACGCTACATGCTCAACTTTCTCACGTTTCAGGGAGCATACCCAGTTGGCATGTTAACGGCCTTGGCACACAACATAATGGAGCTCAGAGAAGAAGACCTTGACCGTGCCGCGGATCTAGGCAGGGAAATGGTTCAAGCCATCACAGAGAAACGGACGTTTGACTGGGAAAGACTCATGAGGAGGTCAGAGGAGTTCCAAGCCATGAAAAAACTCATATCTGAAGGAAAGGACTTCTTCAAAAAGGACTACGAATACTGGAAAGAAAAAGGGTGGATTTAAGCCACCACGAATCTTTCGAAGCCTATGCCTGTTGCGGCGCCTTCGAATGTTTAGGATACGTTTCAGCTCTTCCTGCCGCCCTTATCCATGAATACTCTCCTTCGAACCACTGTCCCTAGCGTTTAAGGCCCTCGCTATTCTTCCACCAGCATCTCTCTCCCCTTACTGGTGTTCCTACCTGCTAAATGTATATTCACCGCCTCTATCGGGAGGGCGTCTTCCAAGCTAAGCTAGCTCTTGAAGAAAGGCGCCTAGATGAACTTTATGCCTTCCTGAGCCTTATACCTCTCCTGAAACCCCACACATTACCGGCTTGTCCTTCTCACTCCTGGGTGGCATTTTTCGGCTTTTTCGTTAACCGCGCTTAATGTTCATAAAGATCCCTTCGCTGGAAGCCTCCGCCCGCTCACTTTGAATAAAAATATTCTTAAATTACCCAGCATCTATTAATTATGGTGCTTAATATGGGCAGATTTGAGTATGAATATCTTGATGTCCCGGAGGCGCTTCCTGAGGGGTTCGACCCGGAAGAGTACGTTGTGGCTACTTACTACGTGTCTCTCCCAGCTGGACTGGATGCACACGTTGTGGCTCAGGCTGTTGCTGTTGAGCAGAGCACGGGAACGTGGACACCTGTACCGAAGGAGACCCCTGAGATTAAGAGAAAGCATGCTGCTAGGGTCATAGGGGTTTACGAGGCACCGGCATACCAGTGGTTCCTCCCTAAGGACGTGGAGGAGCGCCAGTACATAATTCAAGTTGCTTTCCCAATATTGAACTTGTGCGGCTCCCAGTTCCCCGTGTTGCTTGCAACGGTGGCGGGCAACATACTCGCCGGGGGAAAGGTGAAGCTGCTTGACCTCGCTTTCCCCAGGAAGTATCTTGAAGGGTTCAAGGGTGCCAAGTTTGGGATAGAGGGGGTCAGAAGCATACTCGGCGTTAAAGACAGACCCCTGATAAACAACATGATTAAGCCATGCGTCTACTCCCCTCCCGATATAGGAGCGGAGCTGGCTTACGAGGTTGCCGCCGGCGGAGTCGACATAATAAAAGACGACGAGCTCTTGGCGGACATGGAGCTCAACAAGGTTGAGGAGAGGGTCGTCAAGTTCATGGAAGCCATAGATAAGGCTAACGAGGAGAAGGGTGAGAAAACCCTGTACACCGTTAACATAACAGACAGGCCCTCCCGCGTCTTGGAGCTCGCCGACCGAGTGATAGAGCTGGGGGGCAACGCGTTGATGGTCGACGCTGTCCCCGTGGGCTTCGAGACGTTAAGGGACCTAGCGGAAGACCCAAGCATAAACGTGCCGATACTAGCCCACCTTCCAGACTTTACAGGTGCAGTTTACATGTCACCGGAGTACGGCTTGAGCTCGCACCTAATCATAGGTAAGTTCCCAAGAATAGCTGGAGCTGACATAGTGGTTTATCCTGCCCCATACGGTAAAGCCATGTTCCTACGTGAAAACTACATTAAAATAGCGAAGCAGTTGAGGTACCCGCTCTACCACTTGAAGAAGGTTTTCCCCATGCCGTCGGGAGGCATAATCCCCATCCACGTCCCACAGCTGGTCTTCGACCTCGGGCCGGACATAGTCATAGGTGCTGGAGGCGGAATACACGCCCACCCGCAGGGGCCGAGAGCGGGCGCCACGGCATTCAGACAAGCAATAGACGCAACCATGAAAGGAATATCACTAGAAGAAGCCGCGAAAGAATACAAGGAACTGGACGTAGCACTAAAAACTTGGAAGACAACAAAAATAGTATAAAGTCCTCCATACTCTTTCTCTCCCCCCGCGTGATTGCCCTTTTTCCTTCCTTTTTTATTCCTATTTCTCGTCTCGGCTTGCCGACAAGTTGATTGTTTCACGATTCATCAGGCAACCGGGTTAAGAAGCTGACTGAATGGGCTTCAGCCCTCACAGCTCAAAACATCCCAGCGCGCGTACAGGCCGGTTCTCGATCCACTTTGCAATTTTAACCATTCTCAATTTCCGACATTTTTAATGTCCTCCTTCAAAGGAGTTCTTTCCTGTTAAAGTGGCGTTGCTCAACAAGTGACCTCACTCTAACTATTAGGTTCCCCCCCGGGTAACGCTTTCTTTATATGGAAATGCTTTTTTGTCTTTTAGATATTCTTAGCGTGGGTGTTCTTCATGGATGTGAATAGCATTAGGGTTATAGGTGTCCTTGGGGCGGGAGCTGTTGGACATGGGATCGCTCAGGTTTGCGCTAGGAACGGCTACGAAGTTCTCCTGTTTAGCAGAAGTGAGGGGACGCTTAAAAGGGCTTTGAGCCTGATAAGGTCGGGCCAGTTCGGCTTGGAGAGGCTGGTCGAGAAGGGCCGCCTCACGGCTGAGGAAGCCGATAGGATACTGAGTAGGATTAAGACTACAACGTCCATGCGGGACTTCAGCGGTGTTGACTTCATCATTGAGGCTGTCCCAGAGGATGCCGAGGTGAAGAAGAGTGTTTTCTCCGAGCTGGACACCATATGCAGGGAGGAAGTTGTCTTCGCTTCAAACACCTCTGCCATAATGATTAGCGACTTGGCGTCATCGGTGAAGAGAAAAGACAGGTTCATAGGAATGCACTGGTTTAATCCAGCCCCAGTAATGAAGCTGCTGGAAATAGTGAGGGGGGCTCTTACCTCGGACGAGACCTTCCAGCTGACCGTAGAGCTGGCAAAAAGGCTGGGAAAAACACCGATCGAATCAAAGGACGTACCGGGGTTCTTCACGACGAGGTTCATGATGTGCTGGTTCATGGAGGCCATAAGGCTTTTCGAGGCTGGGGTGGCGGGGGTAAGGGAGATAGATGAGATGTGCAAGCTGGCATTCGGATTCCCAATGGGGCCGTTCGAACTAATGGACTTTA
>JAHLWX010000100.1 GCA_019057675.1 Candidatus Jordarchaeum sp. LHC_1308 | reverse complement strand
GTACTTCTTCATCAGTGTGACTATGAAGTTGTCGTGGTTGCCTCTGACGAACACCAGCTTCACCTCCTCCTTTAGGAGGGACTCGATGAGGTCCCTTACTTCAACCCATTCTTGGAGGCTTGCCTCGCCGAACTCGTGCTTGAAGTCCCCGTTGACGACGAGGATTTCTGGCGAGTGGTCGCTCACCATCTCGAGGATCATTTCCTTTATTTTCGGGTACTGGCTGGAGACGAACAAACCCTCCTCTCTCAGCACTTCCTCGTAGCCGAGGTGTAGGTCTGCTATGGCGAGCACGCCCACGTCTTCTATCAGGAAGCCCAAGTTTTCTAGGGGTTTCCCCCACAAGAGGACTCCACCACCCTCTGGTAGAGGTATTCCAGCAATTTGAGCCTGTCCTCCATGAGGACCACGTCTGAGAGTCCTGAAAGGTATACTCCATGGGCTAGCGGGCTGGGGACTGGGGTTTTAACGTGGATTATCTCCAGTTCTCCTTTTTCTATTGACTTCAGCACTTCGACGGCGTTCTTGACGTCCATAACGTCTTCCATTATTTCTCTCTCAGTCTCCTTCACCACTGGAAAGTCGTCGATCTCTGAGACGGCTTTCATGAGGGATTCCGCATTCCTCATCTGTCTTCTAGCTCCTATCTCGTGTCCCTTGTAGTTTCTAAGAACCATGAAGCTCCTAGCGGCAACATGCCGGAACCGCCTCCTGAACATTTCAGTGTTCCTGATGGCCTTCGAAAGTATTTCTCTAAGGTTGAACGAGGAAACCTTGCTTAAGATGAGGTGGACGTCGACTTTTCTCCTGCGGGGGATGGTGAGCATGAAGCCGTGGTCGGTTACTGTTAAGCCAACGTTGACCCCTGCCTCTCTGCTTGCAACCCACGCGTAGGCTCTTGATAGGGCATCGTTTACTCTCCTGCCGAAAAGAAACGTGAACATAAGGTTCTGCCTTCCATCCTCATCCTCGAACTCCTCCACGAGCAGGCTTCTCCCGTTAACTTCTACTCCAAGCCGCCCGAGGAACTCTTTTTCAAGCCGCAGGAAGTTTAGGATCTCCCTGGCAGCCCATTCGTTGAGCCTGTACTCTTTTTTCAGTTCCTCCTCGTTTATCTCCCCCCTGAAGACTTTCTCTATGAAGCGTCTAATCTCGCATGCCAAGTCAAAGCTCAGCGGAAGCATTTCGCTGAACCAAGAAGGTATGGTGGGCTTCTTCCCCTTGGCATCTTTAACGTATGCGTTCAGCCCGCTTGCCTTAACGAACTCGTAGACTCTGCCTCCGAGGACGAATATGTCACCGGGCTCAAGCCTCTCGAGAAACTCCTCCTCTATGTTTCCCACATACCTCTTGCCGGGGAGCGCGTAAACCTTTATCGCCACCTCGTCCGGTATGGTTCCAAGGTTGAGCATGTAGATTACCCTCGCATATTTCCCCCGCCTGCCGAAAACCTTGTCGTGCTCGTCATACCAGATTTTGCCGTAAACCTTGTATGGCTCAAGTCCGTATCCGCCTGACAGGTACTTAAGAACGCTCTCAAAGTCCTCCCAGGAGAGGCTCCTGAAGCTGTAGGATCTCTTCAAGAGTTTGAACGCTTCTTCAGCATCCCATTTCTGCTCCAGAGCCATACCGACGAGGTGCTGAGCGAGGACGTCAAGGGCGTTCTGAGGATGGGAAGTCCTGTCTAAGATGCCGTTGTAGGCACACTTAACCATGACGGCGCACTCCAAGAGGTCGTCGTGACTCATACAGAGAAGCACACCCTTCGAAACGTCCCTTATCCTGTGCCCCGCCCTCCCTATCCTCTGAAGACACCTCGTTATGCTCTTCGGAGACCCTATCTGAACCACGCAGTCTATGTATCCTATGTCTATTCCCAGCTCGAGGCTCGTCGAGCTTACAACCACCTTGAGTTCGCCGTTCTTCAGCTTCTCCTCGACGTCCAGCCTGACATCCCTCGAGAGACTGCCGTGGTGAGTTCCTATATCGTCTACATCAACGCTGTCTTGGAGGTGGAAAGCCACCTTCTCGGCTCCGGAGCGCGTGTTGGTGAAGACGAGCGTCGTCCTGTGCTCGTCGATTATCTCGCTAAGCCTCCTATACATCTCCTTGTTCAGCCTATCAGCCTCAACGTGAACGAGGTCTGAAACTGGAGTTTCAACCCTTATGTCCTTCTCCTTAGCGTAGGAGGCGTTGACGACCACGCAGCTCCTGCCCTCACCAACCAGGAAGCGGGCGACTTCGTCGAGCGGCCATACGGTAGCTGAAAGCCCCACCCTCTGGAATGACGCTTGACTGTTTAACCTCTCAAGGCTGAGCGAGAGGTGGGCACCCCTCTTGCTCTCGAAGAGGGCGTGTATCTCGTCAACTACGACCCAGCGCGGCTCTAACTTGCTCCTAAACCTCGTCGCGTTAAGCACTATGGCTAGGGTTTCAGGGGTCGTTATCAATATGTGAGGGGGCTTCTTGAGCATTTTCTGCTTCTCGTTCGAAGGGGTGTCCCCCGTCCTCACCGAGACCCTCACGAAGTCAAGCCCCATCTCCTCAAGGGGGAGGAGGAGGTTGCGCCTGACGTCGTTGTTGAGCGCCCTCAAAGGGCTAACGTAAACAGCGTAAACCTTATCCTCGAGAACCCCGTTCCACTCCATGAAGGCGAGCTCGCTCATTATAGTGAGGAAGGCTGCAAGAGTCTTACCCGTCCCAGTAGGACTAGTAATGAGAACGTTCTCGCCGCGGTGAATTAAAGGAATGGCCATGGACTGGGGCGGCGTGGGCTCAAAGCGAGAATACCACCTAGCAACCTTAGGATGAAGGAGCGAGAGGAGCTCATCCTTAGAATAAACCTGGTCAGCGTAACGCACGCTCATACTGAAACGCTTATGGACATAGCCTATAAGGGTTTCTAAGATGCTTCACGTTGAAGCGCGTTGCTTCACTCAGTGGTCATTTTTCCCTTTTAATTTGCCCTTCGCCTATGTTGGTCATCATGTGTCATCTCGGGAAAAATAAATGAAGGGTAAGAGAAGCCCCGGATTGAGATGAATTCGAGATAAGATCAACGAACGACGAGAGTTTCGAGGCGAAACTTAAGGAAAAAACGCGGATAAAGACTCCTAGAAGTTCTAGATAAGCCTTTAAAGGTCAGCACTTCTGCACAGGAGAAGGCGATCTATGAGGATTATTCATATGGTAAAGGCGTCGAGGCTGAGCGCCGAAGGAGGCATGTTCCCCCCGACGATGATCCCTTTGCTGCGCCAACGATGAAGTGCTCAACAGGGCCACAGCAATAGTTAAGGCTGCGGTTTTAGGGCTCACGAAGGATGCATATCAACATTTAAACATAGCCGAGTTCTACACCGCTGTGACAAGTAAAAAGTGCAGAACTCTTTCCAAAACACGCAGCCGAGGTCTGCATTTACCTCGAGTTGAAAAATAAGATAACTGCATCGACGAATTGAGGAATACAAGGGGCGCATCGCTCGAAGCGGGGAGAGGCGGACTCAGTATCGGAGAATTATTCGACGCATAGCTAATGCACCGTCAGAGGGAAAAGTGGACGTTATATGAGCCGGGAACATGAAGAAGTTTCCAGTCATTCGAATTCGTAGAGATAGCGATTTCTTTTAAGCCGTGGAAGCGATCCTGCCATTTTTTAGAAGCCGGGATAAAACGAGGACAGGCTGGCAGGTGACGAAGTTATAAAGGCAGTCCGCATAATATAAAAAAGGAGACAGATTATTTCGCAGCCATCGGCAGGCACATAAAAAATCGAAGAAGCATAGAATGTCCTTGAAGCCATCAGCCAACCTGATTACCGGTATCTTCAAGTGATTCCGGCCATTTTAGAGAGATAGGTATGTCGTCACGTTTTCTTCGGGTTGCTGGCTGGGAGGCTTCTCCCCAAATAGACCGCCAACTATGGCTCCGATTATTGCGGCGACCACTGTGGTGACGACGCCGAGTAAAGCGGAGACTATGCCGGCGATTAACCCGGCGAACATGCTGGCGATCCCTGCCACTAGGGCACCGATCACGTTGCCCATCGCGCCTAAAACTCCGCTAATTATTGCGTTGACGACTGCACCAATGGCGGCGGATAATACGCCTATCAAGTCAAAGCACAGTGGAGTGTTAGATGTTGATGCCTTGTTTCCGGCGGCCTGAACGAAGACGACGCTACCCGGGTTGACGAGTAACTGAGAACTAGCGGCTGCGGAGGAATCCAATGTAGTGGCCGTCAGGGTGAACACTAGAAGCGATGCGAAAAACATGGATGCGATCTTTCTTCCTGTTTTGCGCACCACACAACCTCCCAAGTTTCTATTTAGAATTTGTATTCCATTAAGTTTATAATTTCTGGTAAAAAAAATCCCTTCAAAACGAGGAACTAGTTTAACGCGATGTCAGAGCTGTTAGAAGGAGAAATCGGAGGGAAGGCTTACGTTTACCGATGCCCGGGTCATTTATGATCCGATGATCCATGTACCTCTATTGTTAGATATTACCGGAATAGGTAGCTAAGATTATGGATCCTTGCAGTCATGACGGAGTGAAATGCCAGACGTTGAGTGCGTGCATGTCTTGGAGGAGGCTACGAGGAACGATGCCCGCCGTGGAGAACCTGTTGTTCGGGACGTGCATAAGGAGGCTAAGTTAATCGGCTCTCAAACATTCTGAAGCATAAGTGAAGAATAAGAACCGTGAAGAAGAAAAGTATACTGTTAACTGGTGACCCCCTGTGGCCCTACTTTAACTTTTTCCATCGTTTCAGTGCTTTCAGCATTAGTAGGAGAGCGCTGTGTAGAAGAGCGCTGTCATCGATGAGCGTTCATGCTGCTGCAACAATGAGGCTTAAAGCAGCCTTCACTTTCAACAGAGTTCTTTAAAGAGGGTTTTCGGGGTTTCGAGTATAGGCGGAGCGAGCTCCCAGATAGCTCTGTAGAAGCCGGATAAGGTTCTAGTATTTTGGATGGATTCAGAGGAGCCCAAACTAGAACGATCAAAAACCTGATGGGCAGCTTAAGAACAGCTTGGAGAGGGCGGGTAACGTTGTAAGAGAGTTCTAGGGTGTTGGGGCACTAGCCGCAGAGGAGATTACGAGGTGCATGAAGGGGTGAAAATCCTCGAAAGCGACAAGGCTGTTAC
>JAHLWX010000099.1 GCA_019057675.1 Candidatus Jordarchaeum sp. LHC_1308 | reverse complement strand
CGCCTCCCACGGCCCTAGTGAGGTTCTCAGCGTAGTAGAGGGGGGTGGGACGCCCAGCATACTCAGACAAGTAGTTGTTCAGCTCCCTCTGGAAGGATGGGTCACTCCTGCATTCCATGAAGGCATTTTCAAGCTCCTCCAAGGCCGCCATAAGCGTTTCGGGGACAAACTGCCCCCCATACTTTCCATACTTACCGCCTATAGGATACTCGCTTAGCTTCACGTTCAAGCCTCCATAACGCTTTTAACGAAATCCAAGACCTTTACCTTATCTTTGACGCCCGGCATGGATTCGACTCCGCTTGACACGTCGACGGCGAATGGCCTAACGATCCTTATAGCCTCCTTAACGTTCCCCGCGTTAAGCCCACCTGCGAGAATCATGGGCTTGGGATAGATCAGTTCTCTGGTTCTTTTGCTTATCGACCAGTCATGCGTCTTTCCCGTTCCACCTCGCTCTCCGGGCGTGTCCACGAGGATGGCGTCGGAGTAACGTGATGCTTCTAGGGCGAGCTCATCAATAGACGAGGTTGCCTGTACCGCGGCTATCAGCTTCACGCCGGGCAACGAATCCCTCAGCCCACCGTCTACCCTTAAACCGTGAACTTGAACGGCGTCAGGTTCAACCACGTCTAAGATCAGCTTAAGGTGGTTAACGTCTCTCGGCATAGTGACCGCAACCGTCTCGACGAAGACCGGTGTGGCCTTCACGAGCCTCCTCGCCTCTTCAAGCTTCAGGTTCCTAGGAGATGATGGAACGTCAACCACGAATCCTACTGCGTCAACCCCCGCATCGACAACCATTCGAAGGTCGTCGAGAGACCTTATCCCGCAAATTTTAATCCTAGTCCTCATAGGGCCTCCACCAGCCTCCTAACCTTGTCCTTAACGCTCGTAGCCTTCATTATCGATGTTCCGACCAAGAAAGCCCTAGCGCCGCAGGCGTAAAGGAACCTCACGTCCTCGGGGCCACTTATTCCGCTCTCGCTCACGACGACCCGGCTTCCACTGTAACCCTCCAAGACTTTCTTCGTCACGTTCAGGTCCACCTTCAAGGTTCTAAGATCCCTGTTGTTCACCCCGATCATGTCAGCCTCGTAACCGAGAGACGACTTAAACTCGTCCCTGGTGTGCACCTCAAGCAGCACCTCGACCCCCCTGCCGTGCGCGTGCTCTATCATGTCCCCCAGCTTCACCTCGGAGTAACCTCTCTCGAAAACGGAATAGATCAAGAGTACAGCGTTCGCGCCGGCCTTGGCGGCGGCGTCAACCTGAGCCGGGCTCAGGACAATGTCCTTCATGAGGATGGGGCGTTTTACGGCCCTTCTCACCTCGGCTAGGGTTGACATCGACCCCTGAAAGTGTTTCGGCTCCGTTAGCACGGATATTCCGATGGCGCCACCCTCCTCCATCTCTCTCGCCAAATCAGCCGGGCTGCGCCCTCCATGTAGGACTCCCATTGATGGGGAAGCAGGCTTCACCTCCGATATTATGGCAGCCCTCCTGCATGAAAGTATCGAGTCTTCTAAGCTGAGCCTTACGGCTGGAGCCGCTTCGACGTCGTCGTAGAATCCTTCCTTCACCCTTTTTCTGGCGTCGTTCGCTAGCACATCTAAGAAGTCACGCATACTTCTGCTCCAGCTCCTCTAGCTTTGACATGTCCCCGCCGGAGAAGGCGATCATCTTCTTCAGCTTCTCGTAGGCTGCGCCGCTCCTAAGTGATTCCTCCGCCAGATCGAATCCATAAGCGAGGTCGTCTGCCTTTCCACCCACAACAATGCCGGCGGCGGCGTTCATGAGCGTCATCGCCCTCCTCGGATCCCTTCTCGGCAACACGTCGTTGAGGATCCTGAAGGTCAGCTCCGCGCTTTCCTCCGGCTCAACCCCGACCACCTCCTCCGGCCTCGCAACCTCAAAGCTGAACTCTTTCGGCGTCAACCTAAAAATTGAAATTTCCCCATCCCTCAGCCAAGCTACCACCGTTTCGCCCGTAACGGATATTTCGTCCACACCGTCCAAGCCGTGAACCACCATAGCTTCAACGCATCCGAGCTTCTTCAACACTTCAACTATTGGTATAATCCACTCCTTGCTGTAGACCCCAAGAACCTGCGCGTTCGCCCCAGCCGGGTTCGTTAAGGGCCCGAGCAGGTTAAAAACGGTCCTTATGCCCATTTCTCTCCTTGGCCCTGCAACGTGCTTCATGGCTGGGTGGAAGTTTGGCGCGAACATGAAGCCAACTCCGACACTCTCAATCATCCTTTCCACTCTTTCCGGCTCGACGTTGAGGTTGAAGCCCAGCTTCTCGAGTACATCAGCGCTCCCGCTCTTGCCGGTCACTGAGCGGTTTCCATGCTTGGCGACGTGTATTCCGGCACCTGCAACGACGAACGCCGACGACGTGCTCACGTTGAACGTCTTAACGCGGTCTCCTCCGGTTCCGCAGGTGTCAACCAAGCGCGAGTTCACTTTGGGATTGATTCTTCGGCAGAACTCACGCATCACCGAAGCGAAGGCGGCAATCTCCTCCACGGTTTCCCCCTTCATTCTAAGAGCCGCCAAGAACGCTCCTATCTGGGCTCCCGTCGCCTCACCCGACATTATCCTCTTCATCGCGTCACGTGCCTCTTCACCCGTGAGGTTTACGCCTTCAACAAGCTTCTGAATATACTCCTTCATTTTCTAACCTCCTTCAAGAAAGTTTTTTATGATGAGCTTTCCGCAGGACGTGAGTATTGATTCAGGGTGGAACTGCACCCCCTCAATAGGGTAGTCGGTGTGCCGCACGCCCATAACTTCGCCGTCGTCAAGCGACTCCGCCGTAACCCTCAAGCAGCCAGGTATGCTTGACCTGTCCCCTGCGAGCGAGTGGTACCTCGTTGCCTCGAATGGGTTCTCAGCCCCCCTGAAGACGCCTCTTCCATCGTGCCTTATCATGCTGGTCTTCCCATGCATTAGCCTCTTGGCCCGAACTATCCTCCCGCCGAAAACGTGTATTATCCCCTGATGCCCAAGGCAAACGCCAAGTATAGGAACACTGGCTCCAAGCCTCCGTATGATCTCTGAGCAGATCCCAAAGTACCTCGAATCCTCAGGTGTCCCGGGTCCTGGCGAGAGGATTACCCTATCGGGACGTAGTTTAAGAACACGTCTCAAAGTTAACTGGTCATTCCTGAACACGAAGGGTTTTCCTCCAAGCTCACCCACGTACTGGGCCAAGTTGTACACAAAGGAGTCGTAGTTGTCGACCACAAGAACCTTCAGCAAGATCACACCTCCGCTAACTCCAACGCTTTCAGCAGGGCCTTAGCCTTGTGCTCGGTTTCAAGCCACTCCCTCTCGGGAACGGAGTCGGCGACTATTCCTGCCCCAACCTGTATGGAGCACCGTCCACCGTCGGCTACAAGCGTCCTTATAGTTATGGCGAAGTCGGCGTTACCGTTAAGCGAGAAGTATCCTACTCCCCCAGCGTAGGGCCCCCTCCTTGAGGGCTCGCACTCCTCTATTATCTCCATCGCCCTAACCTTCGGAGCCCCCGAAACAGTGCCGGCAGGGAAGACTGCTCTTAGAGCGTCGTAGCAGTCGCACCCACTTCTCAGCTCCCCCACAACCCTCGAAACAATATGCTGGACGTGGCTGTACCTGTGCACGGTCATGAACTCCGGCACCCGGACGCTGCCAAACCTCGCAACCCTCCCTATGTCGTTCCTAGCCAGGTCGACGAGCATCACGTGCTCAGCTCTCTCCTTAGGATCGGCTAGAAGGCTCCTCGCCAGCTCCTCATCCTCAGCCTCCGTCGCTCCCCGCGGCCTAGTCCCAGCTATGGGGAAGGTCTCAACAAGCCTGCCCTCAACCCTCACCAGGGTTTCCGGGCTTGACCCTATAATCCTCCGGGACCCCATCTTGAGAAAGTACATGTAGGGGGAGGGGTTTATCTTTCTGAGCTTAAGGTAGAAGCGTGAAAGGTCTCCTTCAACGTTGAAGTCGTACCTCCTAGAGAGAACCACCTGAAAAATGTCGCCTGACTCTATGTACTCCTTTGCCCGCGCAACTATGCCCTCATATTCCTCCCTGCTAAGGTTAGCCCTCGGAGAAGTGAAGGACAGGCTTCCTCCCGCATCCTCGTCCGCTTCCTCCACCAGCTCAAGCAGCTCACCCGACCTGTCCTTCTCCCTGTAGACGTAAATCGTTTCATCCTTCTCGTGGTCGAACACCAGCACGTCATCGTAGAATCCGAAATGCATGTCGGGAAACCTCAGAGCGTCCTCAGCACTCCTCGGTAGCCTCTCCCAGTACCTTATGGCGTCGTAAGACACGTAGCCAACGGCGCCCCCAACAAACCTGAGATCTAAGCCCCCAAACCCCGATCCAACCAGCCGCCTCAAATCCTCAAGGGGGTTCTCAACCTCAAAGCTGACGGATTCGCCGGAGGCGAGGTCCCTGACGGACGCCACCCCATCCTTGACGGTAAACTCTAGCTTCGGGTTGAAGCCTATGAAAGAGAAGCGGGCGATTCTCTTCGGCCCCTCAACTGACTCCAGCAAGAAAGCGTGCTCACAATAGTCCTGGAGGGATAAGAAAACATGCAGCGGGGGCTTGGATACCTGGAGACGCTTACAAGTGATTCCCGCTGAGCAAGCTACTGGGCGCGTAGAGCCATTCTTGAAGCCAAACGCGATACCCCACTGTCAGCGCCTCCTGTCACTCTTCTGTTGAGGAATGATTCATTAATGAACTATTTAAATCTTTCCTGTACATAATTGTTCATTTAAGTTGAACTCAAGCCAGGAAAGTGGCCCTCAGCCACCACAAAAGGAAGAAGAAGGCTGCGCTACGAAAAACAAGGCAATAAACACAAGCAGCAACACTCTTACCACTAACACTCTTACAGCTCCCACAAAGGAGAAACTATCTGGGCGAAGCAACCTTAACTAGAGAAGAGGACAAAAATGAGAAAGAGACTGTGAAGTGCAAGCTGGGCAACTACTTGGCTCTTAGCGGTTCTGCGGCATCACTGTTTTTACCTAGGATGCTGTAAAGCGGCGAGCTAAGTTCACCATCCTTGTGAATTCCAGCGGCGGCTTCCAATTCACGTGGAATGGTTGAAAAATGGTTGAAAAATGGGAGTTCGAAATGGGTAGCGGGTTTGGGGTCGCTTTCATCCTTTTAGTGCCGTGGCGACTATGTGGGAGAACGGGTCCATTTCATGTGCGTCTCCCATTATGATGAGCTTCCAGGTTTTCCTGACTTCTTTCTCTGGAATTTTTCCTGCGAGCACGCCTTTCAGTGTTTCCTCGTCTGACCTGTAGATTAGGTCTGGACTTGGGTATTCGCCCTCCTTGAACTTTGCGCCCTTCTTTGTGAAGACGATGTGGTAGGCTTTCTGCATTCCTTTGATGTCGCCGACCTCGAACTCGATTATTTTTCCATGGTACTTGTCGCCTATCCATTCTTTTACTAGGTTGAGGGCTTTCTCGTTTATCTTTTTTGTGAGCTCTTCCAGAAAGGTTTTGAGACCGCTCATTTTCCTTCCTCCACTTTTTTGACCCATTCCTCAGCTACCTTTCTGAGTGCTTCCTCCACGTGGCTTGCA
>JAHLWX010000098.1 GCA_019057675.1 Candidatus Jordarchaeum sp. LHC_1308 | reverse complement strand
CGAAGAATTCAGGGAACCTTTCCGTACAAGCGAAGACTTCACTGGATTCTTCCCCAAGAAGAGAAATGTAAAGCTTAGCAATTTCAGGCGGAAGTGCATCTGCTTGGTGGACGCCCAATTCACTCACCAACTCTTCTTCGCTTAAAATCCTAAAGAGATCAAGAAGATGTATATTCCAAAGCCGAGACATGCTGATGCTATGAGGGCCGATGTTAAAATACTTTTGAAGCCTTGTTTAGGGTCTCTTAGAGCAAATAAAAACCATAACGCAGTGATAAGACCAAGCAGGATTAATACATACCCAGCCCAAACCGGAACATTCCATGGAGCTATGAACAATTTTGAACCCCCATTAGTTTTACTGGCTAAATTGATTTTATTTTTCCTTTTTGCGCTAAAATACTTTGGAGGAGCATTGATGCACCCAGAATGGCTGTTGTGTTCGGCAGCACGTTAAAAAGGCTTAAGGATAGAATGGCACCACCCAATGTTAAGGACAGCTTAGACCCTTTACTTCCATTCTTATTCGGAAAGCCTCTCCTAGCGTTTAATACGTATAATTCTATTTCTTTCATGCTAAGGCGGCGGGAGAGTGATTTAACCAACTTGCTTTTCTTCCACTTCATCGAGGTCGCCGCCATGTGGCGCTTAGCTAAATTGTATAGTTGAACCCTCGTAAGCTGGTAGAGCATCTGTTCCTTTATACTGAAAGTTTTTGTTGCTGGCCTGCCTTCAAGAAGTGCTGAACATGAAAGGTAAAGAGTCAGGAACGCTATAGTGAAGCTTGGAACTGAAACTATTACAACGCCCCAAATTGCCAGTATTCCAATTGCAACGATGAGTATGGCGACACCGTAAAAAAGCAGATCCACAAAGGCGAAGGAGCAAGCTTTCCTAAGGACGTAGCTTAGTCCTACAAGTGATAAGGTCGCTCCAACAGCAACCGTTATTAAGGATTCATAAGAAACGAAGAAGCCAGTAGTTTGCACCAGCAAACCCAACAGCAGAAAGGCCCACATCTGCTTCAGCGATGTAATTTTTCCACTAATCTTTTTCCACATTCCTCCAACCCCCTATTAAACGAATTACTTCAATTCTCAGGCGGGCAATAAGGGGCCATGAGAAATTAAAAAAGCCTTACTGGTTCTCTAGAGGCTCCTTAACCGTCCCCTATACAGGCTCCCGGCTAGTGTTAATATGAAGAGACGAACACATATAAAGGTTTTCATTTTTCCTAGGATCATCAAACACATCTACGAAAGATAAATCACCAGGTCAGTAAAGGTACCTTGACTCTTGTAGCCCCCCCGTTGAAGTCAAAAGAAGAAAGGAGAAGAAATTTGAAGGATTAGGCAGGGATGCCGGTAACTCCAAATACTGCTTTTACATTAAGTCCTTTCATCGTGTGTTGTTTGAAATTTAAAAATTAATTAGACGCCGGAAGCTTAATCCGGAATATGAAAAATGCTTGGCCCGAAGTACAAGGGAGCTCACTTCTCTCGAAAACTTAGAAAGAAACAATTAACAAAAACGTAGACAGATAGAAGTTGGTTTAAGTGCATATTCAAATACGTAAAATTCAAATAAATTGGAGGTTAAAGTTGTAATTGTGCTCCCTTATCGAGGACTAGGCCGACTGCCCGGGCGGGTGTGAGTGAGGCCTAGAGCAAGAGGGGAAGCTACATCGCTGAGGGAGACCGCCGCATAAAAACCCCACTTGAACGGGCTTTCACCAGAGAAGAGGTGTAAGCCTCAGGATGAGGTGAGGCTTACCCAAGTGGGGGACAGCGGCTTGGAAACACCAGGTATAGCTCCCAGGTTTGAGAGCATGGTTGAGGGGGGCGGGTGCTCCACTATGAAACCATGTGTTAGTTACCTTGGGAACACTGGTGTTTCCCTCCCCTTCCGTCGTATATACTTATGGTATCCGGACGAGGGCTTTTTGGTGGGGCAGAAGTTTTAAAAGCTTCCAACTCTGTAGGGTTTTAAGAGAAGAGGAGCGGCGCGGGTGAGGGCAACATTGCCTAAGAAGAAGTATAAGAGCCATGAAGTAATTGAGATTAAGGACGTACGAGTGCCTATTGAGGGGGAGGTTTTAGGGGTGGTTGAAAGGATGGTTGGCAATGATAAGCTTGTTGTTAATTGTACAGATGGAAAGACGCGGTTGGCAAGAATAAGAGGTAAGTTTAAGAAGAAGGTTTGGATAAGAAATGGGGACATTGTTCTTGTGGCGCCTTGGGATTTTCAGGATGACCGCGCTGACATCGTGTGGAGGTATAATGAGGGAGAAGTTAAGTGGCTTAAAAGTAGAGGATACCTGAGCGGGTTGAATGTTTAACGCGTCTTTTTGAGACGGCGAATAGCGTCCAGTATCCTTTCAACGGCTTCTGGCTTTAAGTATACGACTATTACAAGAGCCAAAGTCGCTAGTAGGAAGAATAGCGATGCTTGATTATTAATCAGGTTGAGCTCCCAGTATTTTAACATGGCCTGTATAACGGTGGCCGTTAGAAGCGTAAGCACATTACTCTCGGATTGCAAAACGCTCACCAGTATTGATGTACTTACACTATGTCCCTCCTCATCTTCAGCATTTACAGTCAGATTTAGCACGCCAATAGACTCAGGTCTGAATCTAGCCACATATAATCCTGCTTTCTGGTCGTACTGCACTTGCAACAGCGTTCCGTTTACTGTAACGTTAACGTTTCCAGAGAAACTCCTTCCCGAGGGAGGGGTATATCCAACCCACACCATTACCATATAAGTTTCTCCTAAAACCCATTTCTCCTGCGGCTGCACAAAAAACGCGGCCAGCTTGTGCACATAGAACACGTATACATGACCACTTGTGAAGTTTCTATTATAGATTGCTTGACCGTCTAAGCTGATTGCCCTTAAAATGTATTTGCCAGCAACACCAGGGGTTAATGTAAAGTTAAGCAATCCATTCTGAGGTGTAAACTGGGATACTTGGACTGAGCCATTCGGAAATATGATCGTCACGTTCACGTTTTCAGGGTTATCTAGAAGATTTCCCACCGTTATGTTTAATGGTTCATTAACGTAGCCGAAGTCATGCGTCACGTTTAACTCAGGAAGAAGCGCTACGTTTAAGCTCAACGTCCCTCCATCTTCAATCAACGGAATACTATTATCTCTTAATATTATGAGTTTACGTGTTGTTTCGTTTAGAGTGGAGTCTAGCCAGTTTTCCCATGAAGACCCATTTAACGACACGTTCTTAACCGCATAACCTGCAGGGTAAGATAGCGTAATAAACTGCTGATCAGGAAAAACGGTGCTTCCGTTATGAGTATAATTATATGTTATTTCCACACCAGTTAAGCTAACGCTGTCTTTAAACGTCAGTTTTGCTAAGGCAAAGACTGTTAGGTTCTCGCTGACCCAATTTCCCCCGTATTTGAGTTCAACTAAGAAAGAGACTTTTCCGTCAGATTTGTTGTAGCCTATTCCGCTACCAGTGTAATATTTCGTGTAGCCACCCCCAATCATTGAAGTAATTTTCGTGCCATTCAAAAAGAGCTCGTAGTTGCTAAGGTTCCCCGTATAGTTCACATAACTGATGGTGTATGTTATATTGAAGTTTAGCTGGGTGACAGCCGTCACGTAGACGCTTATGTTGCCATTGCTGGGAGTCAGCCACATACAGCTATTCCAAGACCCGTCATTGCACACCATTAAACCATTGACTGTGAGAAGCAGGTCATTAAGAATACGCCAGTCAGCGTAATTTGGGGCGATCTTCATGCAGTGCCAGTACCGGTTCCCGTAAGGATCCCTGACATCCTCCACCCAGCTGTTCCCCCCATCAGTAGTCCAGATTTCGTATCCGCCTTCTGAGGGGCCCTCGGTTTCCCCTTCCATGTGGCTTCCCCAGTCATAGTATCCGCCGTTGGAGGAAGAAAGCCATTCTTTTACATGAAGCACGAGGAAATAAGCTCCAGCAGAAAGATTGGACGTAAAGTTTAACGTCACCCAAGAGTAATTTGAGGGTATAGCGGATGATGGAACATCTACACTTTCTATGACGCCGCCGGGAACCCAGCGGTTAACATTAAAAATGGCGTTGCGCAACTCGGCAGTTAGATCAGCGGTCATTCCGAAGTTAGCCACCGGAACAGAGACGCTAATTCCGCTTGCATCCCCTCGAAGCAGGAACATCTGCGCCTCGCCCATGCCCCCAACGATGCGGGCATACCCTCCACTGTTCATGCGATCCTCTAAAACCACCCACACCAACCCAGGCACAACTTCAGAAAACGAAAAAGCTACAGAATAAACTCTATCGCCAGGAACAGGAACAGAAAAGCTTCCATTTAGCCCATCAAGACTACCATTCACAGACCCAAAAACAGCATCATCACCTATGTCCAAGAATAAGTAGTCTAAATCCCAACCAACAGGCAAACTAAACTCAAGGAGGCCATTATAAACCGTCAAGCTAACATTCATCCAACAATCGTAAGAAACTAGGGTCCACATAGAAACGTTGTTAAGTTCGTCTTCCGAAGTAAAGTTGTTTGTGAATGCGAACCCTGAATCGACGCCATCATCAGGCGTAGCATTCCAAGCGAAAGCTGTGCCGCTCGTGAGGTTGGTATAGACGACTATGAAGAAACAGCCTTTGTATGTGTCGCTCATGTTCAGGGTTATTGAAGTCTCACTAAGGAGGGTTACCCATCCAGGTGAGGATGGGAGACCCGCAGAGTAAATCTTTTCGATGATAGTTACGTTTGGTACGGGTAAACCATTCAGCTCCGTGGCGTTTCTCAATTGAACAATAAGATTAACATTATCTGTACTATTCCATATATAGAGGGATACGCCGGTGAAGTTTACCTTTACGTCACCTAGGCTTGATATGTTGAATGACATGGCCACTGACTGATTAGAAGGGGAGAAATAGCTTATTTGAAGGTAACTGTCTCCCGTGAGGTTTTCCTCAAGTGCTAGTGTGACTGGTCTGCTAGTGATGAACCATGAATGGTTTATCCAGTAAGAGGAGAGAGAAATTTCGGGATCCGCCGAATATTTGTATGAAGAGGAGTAGGGAGTCTCTCCTTGCAGGATGAGGGGGGTAAGTGCTGTTGTAGGTAGCAATGTGTAGAGTGTTAATGCTATGATAAGCAAGATGAGAGTTGCCGCGGTGGTTTTCTTAAGTTTCAAGCGGAGTGCCTCCAGAAACATCTGACTATTTAAAGAGTTATTCCTCATTAAAAGGTTACTCTCAGAGATGAAAAAGGGAGAAGAAACTGTTTGAGAACAGAGGAAGGATGACGATGAGAAAAATATGGGAAATGCGATGACCCCCGAAAAAAATATATTTTCCCGTTATACGAAACCTTTATCTGGAGGCAGTGCATCCTTTCTACTTGCCTTCTGTAAATGCAACCCAAGATGGCATTACTTTCTTGGGTGAAGGGCGTAGTGAGGCTAATCCTCACGATGAACCGCCGCGCATAGGCTGCACACGCTATTTAGAAGCTCCAAATAGGACCCGGCACAAGGACGCCGCCTGGTGGATGCCTCGGCTTGGGCGCTGAAGAAGGCCGTGACAAGCTGCGATAAGCCCCGGGTAGGCGCAAGTAGCCGTTGATCCGGGGATCGCCGAATGGGACCTCCTGCCAGCGGTAAACCGCTGGCGCTCCGGGCACGGAGCGGGAACCCCCCGAATTGAAGCATCTAAGTAGGGGGAGGAAAAGAAACCAATAGGGATT
>JAHLWX010000097.1 GCA_019057675.1 Candidatus Jordarchaeum sp. LHC_1308 | reverse complement strand
GATTATGATGTCGATGAGTTTTAGGGTTCCGGTTTTTTGTAGGGCGAGGGCGACTGCTTTTCTGGAGTTTCTTGAGATGATTCCGATTTTTAGTCCTGCTTTTTTTAGTTTTTCTAGTGTTGTTTTCATGTCTTTTTCGGCTATTGGTTTTTGGGCGGCTTGGCACTCGTACTGTTCTATTATTTCGTAGCATTCTTTTCTGAATTTTTCTCCTAGGATTTGGGAGGCTTTTTCTACGTCGTCTAGTATGTGGTGGAAGTCGTAGTTTAGGTTGAAGCGGGAGGCGTGCTCTCTGAGTCTTCTTCTTAGTTCGTCGTATTGTATTGGTAGCTTGAGTAGGGTTTCGTCGAGGTCGAAGAGGACTGCCTTCAGAGCTTTTTTGACCTCCATTCTCCCTCCCTCACTAGGATTGGGCCGGAGTCTATGTGTCTTATCCAGTAGAGTCCTGCGCCCAGTGCGTTGTACTTTTTGAGTTTTGGAATTTCTTCGTTGTAGGCGAGTTTGACGTATATGTATGGCATGTTGAGGCCGGCTTGAGAGAAGAAGAGGCTGGTGGTGAAGAACCTTCCGGCGTTTATCTCCGTTGGGCATGGGATTCCGTTCCTGTTTTCTTTTAGGTCGACGCAGAAGATGCCGTTGGGCTTGCTGTCGACTGCCAGTATGCAGTCGGTGGCTATCCTGTTCACGTCCTCCCTCTCTATGGTGACGGCTACGCTCGGGGTTCCCGTGACGCCTGAGGGAGCGAGTGACGGGTATATGTACTCGAGCCTCTCCCTCGCCTGGGAGACTATGAGCTCCCCGTCATTCCATATGCTGTGGAAGGCGATGTTCCTCCCCGGCAGGTATTCCTGGGCTATGAACTCCCAGTTCTCCCCTCTGCTCCTCCAGTAGGTGATCCATGCTTTAGCCGTTTCAATGTTGCAGCAGGGGGTTGAGCCTCTGCCGCCGGCTCCCGTGGTTGCCCTCAACCAGAAGGGGAAACCCAGCTCCCTCGCAGCCTCCTTTAGAGAGCCCTCGTCCTCCACGGGGATGGTTCTAGCCACAGGTATCCCCTTCTTTTCCCATATTTCGGCGGTTGCCTTCTTGTCCTGGCATATCCTCACCGTCTCTTTTCTCGGGAGGAATGTTTTCGCCTTGATCTTCTCCCTGTTCTCGGATATTGTTCTAACCTCGACGTCGGGCTGGGGGTGGACGAACTCAACCCCCTCAGCCTCTACTATCGCGTTGAGCTGGTTGATGTATTCGGGGTGGCTGCATGGGGCGACAAGGTATCTGGCGTCGCAGTCTGGCAGCTCTAAATGGTACTTGTTTGCGTCCGAGCCCACTATGAAGAATTTTTCAGGGGCGAGCCTTAAGCTCTTGATGAAGTTTACCCCTGCAGGCCCTCCTGCCCCCGTCACGAGCACCCGCTTCATCTAGACCCTCTCCCTCACATTCCACCTTTCCCTGTTATTCCTAATCCACTCTATCTCCCGCCTCACGCCCTCCCTCAGGCTTGTCTCGGGCTTCCAGCCGGTTTTCTTCACAGCCTTCGTGATGTCCAACTGGAGGTTTCTCAGCTCTTTCGGTATCCTCCACCTCCCCGTGATGAGGGAGCAGCCCCCCTCGGGCGGGTCCTCGTAAACCGGCTCCAGATCGTTGCCCGACAACTCTATGACGAGGTCCGCGAGGTCCCTTATGGTGGTTGCCACCCCGCTCCCAGCGTTGTAAGCCTCGAAGCCATCGTGGTCTCCCTCCAGGAGAAGGTTGTGAAGCTCGACCGCATCCTTAACGTATATAAAGTCCCTCGTCTGCCTTCCATCCCCGAATATGACCGGCGGCTTGTTTTCCAGGACTGCGCGCTTTATGAACATGGTTAGCACCCTGCCAAACCACTCTCTCTCACCGTAGACGATGCCGTACCTCAGGGCGCACGTTTTGACGCCGTAGAACTGGGAGTACTGGAGGCAGTAGAGCTCGCCGGCATACTTGCTCACCCCGTATGGCCAAGACGGCCTCTTAGGGTGCTCCTCGTCCTGCGGCAGCCTCAAAGCCTCCCCGTAGACTCCAGCCGATGAGGCGTAGACCACCTTTCCAACCCCCCTCCTTACAGCCGCCTCCAGCACATTTATCGTCCCCTCAATGTTGACCCTGGCGTCGGCGGCCGGGTCCCTTATGGCTGACCCTATTTCGAGCTGCGCGGCATGGTGGGATATGGCGTCGCACCCGTCAACGGCCCGCATCAAGGCGTCGAGGTCTAGGACGTCGCCTTTTACAACTTTCACGTTGCTCATCGATAACAGGTGCCTTATGTTCTCCATGCTGCCCGTCGAGAAGTTGTCGTAGACTACGACTTCATGTCCTTCTTCCGCAAGCCGCTCCGCCACGTGGCTGCCTATAAACCCGGCTCCCCCAGTCACCAACACCCTCACTTCTCCCACCACCTACCAGAGCGGCAGAAATATCAGCAGAGCCACCACGGCGATGCATGACTCGAGGAGTATGAGTCCGAGCGTGACTTCTTTCTCGTAGACCCTCCCCTTCAACCGCTTTATCAAGACTATGAACACGTGGGCTACATCATAGCATTTATCGTATGGCTTGTCGAGCGTCCCGTCATCGTTAAGCTTCCCGTAAGCTTCCGCCTTCATCTTCCCCCTTATGGTAAGGGCGAGGTCTACGAGGTATGGTGTGAAGAGGAGGAGGGCGAACTTCTCCATGTTTCCGAGTATCGCCATGCAGGCTATTATGGCGCCAACCATGTAGGTTAGGGTGTTTCCGGGGAAAACCTTCGCAGGGTACCAGTTGAAGCGGAGGAAGGCGAGGAGGGCGAAGACGGTTGACAGCCCTATCATTGACACCCAGCTGTAGCCCATAGCGTAGGCGTAGAGGCTCATGGCTGAAAGTATGATGACGCCCATGCCCGCCTCCAGCCCGTTGTAGCCGGCGATCGTGTTGAACCCGTTCGACGCGCCGACAATGCCTATCGGGACGACCACCAGGAAGTAGAGCACGTCCAGCCTCACGTATCCTATTAACGGCAGCGATATCGCCGGGTTGCCCACGCCGGCAACCATCATGGGTATAGCTGCCGGTATAGTTAGTAGTGGCTTACGCCACCCTTCAAGCCCCACCTTCCATCCGAGGGAGTCGTCTATTATTCCGATTATGGTTATAATTAGGATGGTGGATAGGGCGGCGAAGAGCGGGAGGTTCAGCGTCCTCTGGTTTAGGACGAAGGAGTTCACGGCTATGTAGAAAAGCATGCCTGAGGCTACGCCTGCGAAGACCGGCACACCCCCCATCTCCGCGACCTCAGGCCTGCCCAGCTTGTGCATGTCTTTCCCAACAATGCCTGCACGATGGGCGGCGGGGATCCACCTCCTCGTAAAAATAAACGCGACGACAAAGGAGAGTGCGGGGGAAACTAAAAGCAATGGTTCCATCTTCAGTCCTCTTCCTTCTCTTTTTCGGCTCCCCTATCCCTCAGCTTTTCTCTTTAATTTTTCTCTTTTCTTGGACGACGCAGAGTGCCCTTAAAAAGAAGGGCAGTTGGGGGGAGATGGTTTAAGCCGAGGCGGGCTGCGCCGGTCGTATTCTCGTTCGTTTTCGCGAAGCGGAGCTTGCTTTTGTGGAGTGGTCTGTTAGCTGTTGCTCTTTGGCTGCCGACGATTAGCTTTTATTTTTTCGTTACACCCTATAAATTTTGGGTGAGCTGTTGGTGGAGGTTGGCTTGTTTAGGGAGTTTTTCGGGGAGGTTTTGTCTTCTAGGACTGTGCGTCCCAGTTTTCGTGAGGGGGACGTTCTAGGAGTGCTTTTACTGCTTGCTGAGGAGCCCGTGGGACGTTACGCTATTAGGGATGTTTTGGGGCTGGGTGACGCTGCCGCTAGGACTTTGCTTCGTAGGCTTCAGCGTCTAGGTCTTGTCAGGCCAGCTGGAAGGAAGGGTCACGTGTTGACTGATAGAGGACGCATGGTTGCCGAGAAACTTATGGGTTATATCGCGGAGTTCAGAAGGCTCCCTGAGAGCTTTCTGAGCGTGGGAAGGTGCGACTATGGGTTCAGGCTTAGGGGGCTGTCTCACCTTATTTCTGGAGGGGTTGAGGAGAGGGATCTGGCAGTCAGCGGTGGGGGGAGAGGCGCCACCACGATCATAGTTAAGAGTGGAAAACTCGTTGTACCCTCCGTCAAGGAGCTTGACGACTGGGAGGAAGCTTTTCTTAGAAGTTTCTTCAAGCTGGAGGAGGGAGACGTGGTTCTAGTTGTGTCAGCGGAGGATTGCCCATCAGCCTTGAGGGCTGGGCTGAGCGTTGCAGCAAAACTTATAGAGCGAGCGGAGTCCGAGGACTTAGCCTAGTCAAGCTCAGCCTAGCCAATATCCGAAGCCGACGAAAAATAGGGGAAGGTGGCTATATGTAAAGGCTGTTACAGTCAGAGTGATTTCTCCTGCTCCAAGCATTTTGCCACTTCTTGAAGAAGCTTGCCGTCTCCTCTATTATGTCGCTTATTTCTTCCGCCCCGTTCGCCATGGCTTCCTGGATGTTTTTCCTGATTTCTTCTTCCTCCTTCTCCCTCAGCTTATCTGTTACCGCCTCCCTAAAGAGCTGGACGGCCTTCGCGTCCTTTATCAGGTTGAGGAGGTACCTGTTTATGAGCTCGTCGAACTTGCCGTCAGCGCTCACGGTCTGTATGGATTCGAGAAGGGCGAGGAATGCTATGTCGAACTCGTCTATTTCGAGGCTAAGGTTCACGTTTTCAAGTTCCTCGAGGAGCTCCTCGTAGCTGGAGAAGAAGATCCAGAAGAGGTTGCGCAGCTCGTTGAGGAGAGAATCCGGCGCCATGTAGAAAAGCCACCTTTTTACTTCTACTTTCTACTCCCACAATGACGCTTAAAAAGGTAACACATAAAATTTATATTATACTACAGCAGCACCGCACTTTATATTATACTACAGCAGCACCGCACCGCTCTCTATCTGAGCTCAACCGCTCCGTTTGATAGGACGACGCTTCCATGCTGGTTCTTCGACTGTACGATGTACTTTTTCCCTTCACCGTCAGCCTTCCACCCCTCGGTAACTATCGTGTCTCCCGGGAAGACGACACCCGAGAATCGAACGCTGAAGGACTTTATTTTAGCTGGGTCATTGCCGCACAGCCTTCGCAGGATGGATCTGCAGGCGAAGCCGAATGTACACAGGCCGTGGAGTATAGGTTTGTCGAACCCCGCCAGCTTGGCGAAGTCAGGGTCTATGTGAAGCGGGTTCAGGTCCCCTGAGAGGCGGTATATGACGTTCTGATCCTTCCAAGTTGTAAGCTGATCCGTGAAGTCGGGCTCCCTTTGCGGCGGCTCGCTGCCGGCTTTGGGGCCTCGTTCTCCTCCGAACCCTCCGGCGCCCCTTATCAGGAAGCCTGCTATGTTGTCGAAGAGGCGCTCCCCGCTTTCAGTTACTGTTTCGGCCTCCACGACCATCAGGGCGTGCTTCACCTTATCGTATATTTTCGCTATCCTCGCCGTGGTGAAGAGCCTTCCCTCCCTCGGTATCTCTCCGTGGAGGACTATTGTGTGTTCTGCGTGAAGCAGCCGAGTGAAGTCGACTTTTCCTTCAAACAGGCTCCAAGCAAGAGCTGGCTGAGCCACTATGGTTGCGAAGGTCGGATAAACCTTCAGCTTCTTCTCGTAGACGAATTCCAGGTCTCCGTTCCCGGCTCCTATCCCCACAGCGTAGAGGACGACGTCCCTCCAAGTGTAGGAGTACTCGAGCGGCTCCGAAACCTTGCCGACAGCGTTAAGGTCCACCCCCACCAACCCAGGTCACCCCAGATAAGTAAGGGGGTAACCTGCTAAAAAATTTTCTTCAAATCCTA
>JAHLWX010000096.1 GCA_019057675.1 Candidatus Jordarchaeum sp. LHC_1308 | reverse complement strand
CGTTATAATTTTCGCCACCTTCCAAGGGATGCACTCCAAGACTATGGAGAATACGCCGGCTTTCTCAAGTATTTCGGCATCCTCTATGAGCTTCTTTGCCGCCTCAGCAGTCCTTCCCTGAACTTTGTATCCTCCAAACTTGTGAATGGACTGAGGAGTTAATCCTATGTGTCCCATGACTGGAACACCGTTATCCACGAGAAGCTTCACTATTGGAGCCATCTCTCTTCCTCCCTCGAGCTTGACCGCTTCGACGCCTCCCTCCTGCACGAGACGACCGGCGTTCCTAACTGCTAGTTCGGGTGTGGCATAGGACATGAAGGGCATGTCCCCGACAACCAAGGCCCGTTTAACTCCCCTGCTGACGGCGGCGCAATGCCTGACCATGTCGTCCATAGTTACTGGTATAGTGTTTTTGTAGCCGAGTATGACGTTGCCCAGCGAGTCGCCTACGAGTATAATGTCAATACCGGCTTCGTCAAGTACGAGGGCGGTCGGATAATCATAGGCTGTAAGCATAGTTATCTTTCTACCTTCCTCCTTCATTAGGCGGAGGTCGATTATGGTCAACTTCGTCAATGCCTTCTCCTCCAACACTTCTGGAGTAGGAAGGCTAATTTCCCCGTTTTAAGAGTTTCCGGGTAGAGGGACTAGCGACGCCGCAGAAAAAGCTCCATTTACTTTGGTAGCAGTTACGATTACTTTTTTTCTATACGTCAACATCATGTTTCACTTTCACAAGAGAGAATCTTTAAATAAGAAACGCCTTCTTTGTGGAGAATAGACACGTGTTAAAGGAGGTGCTAATAAAAGTAAAGGGAGGATGGCACTATTTCTCGCATAGGAGTTTTTATATGTCACTGTGGCAAGAACATAGCCGGCGTGATCAATGTTGAAGCGCTCAAGGAATACGCGTCCACATTGAAGAACGTTGTTCACGCTGAAACTTATCTCTCCCTCTGCACCGATGCTGGAGCGGAGCTAATAAAGTCGAGAGTGAGCGAGCTTGAGCTTGACAGGGTTGTCGTCGCAGCTTGCACTCCTAAGACGCATGAGGAAGTTTTCGGGAGGATGTTGATCGAGGCAGGACTCAGCCCCAGTATGCTGGAATTCGTGAACATCAGAGAGCATGACTCCTTCGTCCACATGATGACGCCCGAGAGCGCCTTGGAGATGGCTAAGGACTTGATTAGAGGAGCTGTAACTAAGGCGGAAACTCTCGACGAGATACCGCGCGTACTTCTTCCCGTGAAGCCAAGTCTCCTAGTGATAGGAGGAGGGATAAGCGGGATACAGGCTGCACTCGAAGTGGCAAAAAACGGGTTCAAAGTGTACCTTGTGGAGAAGAGCCCCACGATCGGCGGAAGAATGGCAATGCTTGACAGGACATTTCCCACCAACGACTGTGCAATCTGAATACTTGGACCGCTTATGCTTGAAGTCGCTAAGAAGGAGGAAATAGAAATCTTAACCTGCAGTGAAGTCGAGTCGATTGAGGGGAACGTGGGGGACTTTAAGGTCAGGGTTAGGAAAAAACCAAGATACGTCAAGGAGGAGTTGTGTAATGGTTGTGGGGCCTGCGCCGAGGTCTGTCCTGTACTCACTCCGAACAGCTTCAACCTTGGACTAGGAGCAAAGAAAGCGATTTATCTGCCGTTTCCACAAGCAGTCCCTCGGACATACATCATAGACATGGAAAAATGCATAAAGTGCAAGCTGTGTGAAAAAGCGTGCATTCGGAAAGCGATAGACTTCGACCAGAAGGAGCAAGTGATCGACTTAGAGGTTGGAGCGATAATAGTAGCTTGCGGCGGCGCCTCATACCAGCCGAGGCTCGGTGAGTACGGCTACGGCAGGTATGCCAATGTGATAACGCAGTTCCACCTCGAAAGGCTACTCGCCCCGAACGGGCCGACGGGAGGAGAAGTTGTAAGGCCCTCAGATGGAAGAAAGCCTAAGAAGGTTGTCATGATACAATGCGTCGGCTTCAGGAACAGGAACGAAAACGAGTATTGCTCCAATGTGTGTTGCATGGTGGCCCTCAAGAATGCTATGTTGCTGAAGCAACACTTGAGGGACGTCGAGGTCTTCGTCTGCTACACCGATGTGAGGGCATATGGGAAAGGTTACGAGGAGTTTTATGTTCAGGCGAGGGAGCATGACGTCGTGTTTCTCAGAGGACGTGTCGGGGAGGTTGTTGAGGACGCGGACAGCGGGGAGCTCGTACTAGTGGTCGAGGACACGCTTTCAGGTAGAGTTCTAGAGCTGAGAGCTGATCTAGTCGTTCTTTCGACGGGGGTTGTCCCCTCGGATGACCTCAGGAAGATCTCCGAGGTCCTTAAGCTTGAGAGAAGCCCAGATGGATTCCTTAAGGAGTTTCACTCGCGCCTAGCTCCAACGGACACTAAAAAACGCGGTGTGTTCATCTGCGGTGACGCACAAGGGCCAAAAGCCATAGATGTGTGTGTAGCCCAAGCGAAGGCTGCCGCGGCTTCCGCCATCAGTCTCCTCTCAGCGGGAGAAGTAGAGCTCGAGCTTACCACGGCTGTGGTCGAAAGTGAAAGATGCAGCGGTTGCGGCCTCTGCGAGCTCGTGTGCCCCTACAGTGCCATAACAGTTAATGAAGTCGCAGTAGTTAACGAGCTCTTATGCAGAGGATGTGGCAAGTGCGCTGCCACATGTCCTTCAAAAGCGATCTACAGGAGGGGTTACAGGGAGAGGCAACTTGAAGCATACATAGACGGGCTTCTAGCGTAGGAGGTGAGTGAATGTTTGAACCAAAGATAGGCGCATTCCTCTGCTGGAAAGGGTGAGCCACGCCCCCGGAAATGAGGATACGGTGCTGCCGACATGGCAGGAACGATGAGGCTGCAGTATCCCGCCACGCTCAGACCTATAAGAGTGCCATGCGCTGGCAGAGTTTCAGCAGATCTAATAGCCAGGCTGCTCTGGAGGGGCGCTGACGGCGTAATTGTCGTCGGGTGTCGCGCCGGTGAATGCGAGTACGAGAACGGGAACATAATGGCGACAAGGCACGTTGAAATGGTTCAAGATCTACTGGAGCTCATGGGGATAGGTGCAGGGAGAGTAGTAATGGTCTACTGTTCCTCAGCTGAAGGCCGATACTTCGCCGAGGAAACGATGAAGATAAGCGAAAAATTAAGGGCCATTGGCCCTAACCCCCTAAAAATGAGGAAAGCGGATGAGCTTGGGGTCGAAAGCAAGCAGACCCCAAATGACCCCCCCAGGTAAGCGTGGGGGTAATTTAAGCTTCTAAAAAAGGTTTGAGTTGATGGATGGTGGAGGACAGAGTGGTTGATTGGTTTACGTATAAGGGCGATGTGCTTCAGCTGGTGCGCCGCATAGCCAAACATCTGCTTGAAGCGGGCGTCGTGGATGGCGTTGTCTCAGGCGTAAGCAAAGATGGCAAAGTATCACTCTACATTGTTAGAGGTGCAGTGGAGGTGGACGAGTCACCCCTAGACCGGGTTCTGCTCCACGGATACCGGGGGTTAGAGTCGGCGGTTAGAGCGGTTAGAGAGAGGAGAGAGGAGAGGCTGGCGGTGCTCGTAAAGCCATGCGAGGCGAGAGCCATGGTAGAGCTGGCGAAGAGAAGGCAGGTCAACCTAGACTCGTCGTTCATTATAGGCTTTGACTGTCCCGGAATTAGGGTGAACAATACCATTGAATTGGGGATAAAGGAGGCGGTGAGTGCGGTGCCCAGCGACGAGCTATTGAGGGACGCTTGTAGAAGATGTGAGGTGCACGCACTACCCCACTACGATGTGTGTATAAGTCTCCTTGCTTCCCCTGAAATTATCCTAGTGGGAGCCAAAACAGGGAAGGGGACACGTGTAGTTAAATTTCTCAAAGAAAGCGGCGTCCTCTCCGACCGCTCACCGCAGGAGCTTCTCCTAATGAGAGAGGAGAAGCTAAGATTGCTGAGCGAAAATGGAAGAAAAAACTTGAGGGAAGAAGAGGAGAAGTTGCTATCAGCACCCAGCAATGAAAGATTCTCGTGGTTCATGAGTCAGCTTGACTCGTGCGCCAGGTGCGGTGCATGCATAAAGGCTTGCCCACTATGTTTTTGTAAGGACTGTATTCTCATAAAAGAAAGAAAAAATTACTCGCCTTCACTATTCCTCGTCACGAGGATGCTCCACATGGCGGATGCATGCGTCTGCTGTGGTAAATGCGATGAAGTCTGCCCGAAAAACATACCTTTATCCTACATGTTCTACCACCTAGGCAGAAGATTCACGTCTAGATACAATTACCTAGCTGGAGTAGACTTTTCCAATCCACCCCGAGCAGTATAGTAGCTCTTCTAGCATTAAGCAATTTTCAACCGTTGAGAGGTCATAGTAATCATCATGCTGAGTTCCTAAGACGTTCCAGTTCTTAGCCCCTACAAATTCTACTTGGAATTTAGACCTCAAGATTCGTCCTCCACAGTGAACGTCACGAGTATTCCTTCGTCACGCTCCTCCAAATGCTCAATGCACGTTTTTAATTCGAAATCTTCAAGAAGGACGCGGAGGTCGTCTATGTAGTCGTAAACGCCACATGAATAACAAAAGGATCCCTTGAAAAACACCGTAAACCAGTTGTCACCTACTTGGACTAGCTCGGCAATCGCCTCGGGAGCACGGTACTTATTGTATTCCTGAAGGGCTGTATGTAATTTCTCCTTGAAGAAGCCCAACTTCGCACCCGCCGGAGGGAGAATAAGAGTAAGTGGTAGCCCGGCCCAGATTCGAACTCCTCCAGAGTGTCTGGGGTCCCGGGGTCCAGAGCCCCGGATGCTTGACCGCTCTGTGCCCTTAAAGGCTCTACACCACCGGGCTTCTGCTCTTAGAGATAAGAGCGAAATTTTATATAGTTTTCGAGGAAGAGCTACTGCTCCAGTTAAAATCATGGGAACCTAAATGACTACATCTTAAACGCCCCCAACAAGTAATTTGAAGGGAAGGGAACTTTTTCTCTGTTTCTTTTGGATTCGAATATTTTAAAGGCGGAGTATGTTTACAGCTCTTCGAGGTAGCGTTTCCCCTTGCTGGTTATCTGCCACACCTCAACTCTGCTCAGGAAGCCTTTCTCCTCAAGCCCCCGTAGCAGGGACGTTATCTGTTCCTTAGAGAGCAGCTCCTTTCCCGTCGCCTTTCGCGGGGCGTTAAACTCAGTTATGATCTGGTCGAGGATCTTCCTCTGTCCAGATAAGATTTCAAGCAAGAATAATTCGTCGCTGCTGAGCTTTTCACTATGTGGGGGATGCTTCAGACGCTCCTTAGCCTCCACCCATTCAGGTACCTTCTCAGAGTCGCCTCCTCCCTTTTCGCCCATCTAAACAACCTCCACGTTTAGTGTCCTCTTTTCTACTTGCCCTTTCTCATATATTTCGTTTATCTTCCTTCAGGAGAAACCAGATGACTGTAGAGGGGAAATAAAGCACCTTGATTAAAGGAGAGGAAGAGGGTTTATAACGTGTCTATGTATTCCTCCGCTTTTGGTGGCTCGGGTTTCAGTCCTTTTCTCTTCCGGATTTCTGCTATTATTTCGCCCAGTATGGATTTTGGGACTTCAGCCCACCTTGAAAACTGTGTTTGCCAGAATGCTCTGCCTGAAGTTCTGGAGCGCATATCGTTTGCCAGCCCAAAACTCTCCCTGACTGGGATTTCTCCGTTTATGAATGCTAGTGGACCACGCTGCTCCACGTTTAGAACATGCCCCCTACGCTGGGATAATATGCTCGATACTGTGCCAATGTAGTCTGGCGGAACGGTTACCTGAATCTTGTATATTGGTTCGAGTATACTTGGCTTCGCGCTCAGGAAAGCACCCCAAGTGGCACGTCTACTCATTGGCATAATCTGCGCTGGTCCCCTGTGAACAGGATCCTCGTGGAGTTGACAGTCGGTTATGACGACCTTAACGCCTCTCATCGGTTCCTCGGCGAGAGGCCCAGCTTCACAAGCCCACTTTATGCCCGAAATAATGGTTTCC
>JAHLWX010000095.1 GCA_019057675.1 Candidatus Jordarchaeum sp. LHC_1308 | reverse complement strand
ATGCTTAAAATACTTTTTCCGTGAACATTATTTTCCAAGCTAGTTTATGACTTAGTTTTGTGCTGTTGCGGAACATGGTTCGGTGGCTTGTCCTCTTAAAGGGGTCTCCCACTAATTTTTGCTTTTTGAGGGTAATTTAGGTGTATGTGGGAAAATACCATCTTAGTGGGGCTATGAGCGTCGAAGCTGGACGCGAAGGGGAGGCTGACGCTTCCAGCCGAGGTGAGGTCCAGGTTAGAAGCTGCGATGTTTCTCGTGATCCTTGAGGAAGGGCTCCATCAGCTGATCCCTCTCCCAGACCCATTGAAGATCAAGGGAACAATCAAGATCCCTTGAAGCATCGAGGAGCTCGAGGAAGCGAGGGGACTGTTTGCCTTCAAAAAAGTTGAGGGGTAAATTTCTGCTGGACGCCGACGTTTTCATGGCATATTTGAGGGGCGGCGAGCTCGCAGACAACGCGGAAAAGTTGTGAGGCTCACGACGAACGGGACGTTAGAAGCGTTCGTGTCGTCGATGCTTTACGACGATGTGACCTCAGCCCTACGCTCCAAGGAGGTGGAGCTTGGCGACGTAATCCAAGTTTTAGTCGCAATAGCATCATCCCCACATGCCACTTCCAGTAACACCACAAATAGCGATAGACGCGTTGACGCTCTAAGCGCGGCATGGAGGCCTAAGAGAGCTCCACTACTTCGGCGCCTTCCACGTTGCTACAGCCAGACAATACGAGCTACCAATGATAACGGGCGACAGCTGCATAAACGATCACCAAAAAGGTAGGAGTAACAACATACAACCTGAGAAAAATATAAAGCCGGAATCAATAGGGGCGGCTTCTGTGCACGTTTTAAATGCCACATTTAAGTGAAAAGCTATCCTGTTTTTAGGTCTTCTTAAAGGTTGGAGATGCCTCCAAGAAGGAGCTGAGCTGGGGCTGGGAAGGCTTCGGCTCCAAGACATCAGGTTTTTAAGTTTAGATGTTGGCTGGTGTGTCTGGAGGTGTTGCTTCTGTACGTCAGGGTTAGAGTCGACGCTGGACGCTGCGTGGGCGTTAAGAAGTGCGGTGTCTGCTTGACCGTTTGCCCGGTAGGCTGTTTCGCCGTAGACGAAAAGAGCCGTAAGGCCATAGTGGTTAACGATGACGCTTGCATGGAGTGTTACGCGTGCAAAGTCCAGTGCAAGTATGATGCTGTCAAGTTGAGCTTCTAGTTCTCATCGCTTCGCTTCCAGTTGCCTGACCTTTTTCTCGACCATGCTGACAAGTCCGTCTAGTTTTGAGGCAAGCCTATCGCTGTCCGCAACGTCTCGCGAGGTGACGGCTGGAATCCTGGCGGCGCCCTCAGGCCTCAAGAACTCTACTATGTCTCTCGCCTTGAGGCTTCTCGGATCCTTTATGGATGAGGCAACCTCGATCGACCTTCTGAGGCGGTCGCCGTCATAAATGAAGGCGACTCCTGACGCGACGCCGACAGCCAACTCGATGCTCAGCTCGGGATCGGGGCAGACGGCGTCGTTAAAGCACTCAACGACAACGACGTCGCTCTCACTGCAGACGGTGCGGTAACAACTCCTTATGGCTACCGGAGCATGCCGCAAGTGGACTTCGTTCCACTCCTCCAAGCTCTCAACAACGAGCACCTTGCTAGCATTCCTCTTAAGCTCTTCGACGTAATCCCAGTCCTTGAAGAGAAGGTTGTCCGACCCGAGGTTTACCCCGTTAAGGCAAAGAGTTGTTTTAGGCTTGTCCTCCATGACCGTGTACCTTTCAGCGACAAGCTCGAAAAACTGGTTTGCGAAGTGTAGTTCGACGAATTGCGGGCTTAAAACCAGCCTGTCGGGAGGGCTGAAGAGGGCATCAACGGGGTTAAGGACTTCAAGCGGCAACGACGTGAAGCCGCATGCCTTGGAGAGGCGAAGCACATCCCACGAGTAGAGGCGTCCCTCCTCACGACACACAGCATAAATGTCGTGATGGTACCAGTAGCTGTGCCCCGACCTAGGCTTAAAAACCCCCACGCGCCACCCCCTAAGACGCAAACCCCTAGCAACAGCCAAGCATACAGTAGTCTTCCCAGAAGCCTCAGGAAGAAAACCAAAAACAAAAACAGAAACCAAACTAACCACCACGAACCAACGAAAGAACAGTATTTAAAACACGCTGATCACAGCCAACTATTTCAAAATAACGGATAATAAACATCATGGATGAACATTAAACTCTCAAAGGATCAAAGGAACCCTCGGAGGGATTCCTATTTTTTCAGCGTTAGGACAAAAAGAAGTTGCCAGGAGAGAAGTTGCGGGACGAGGATGCTGAAGGGCGAAATCAAGCGCATGTCCCGGATTAAGAAGGAAGGGGATCATGGTGGCGTGCGGGGCTTTTCCAGAACCGAAAGCGGAACTTTGGAGGCAGAAAAAGCGGCGGATTTCAAAGTGGCGCCAAACGGCTCAGGATAACACAACAAAAACGCCTCAGTGGCGCGAAGGTTATGCTAAACCTCAGGCTACAAGTTGAAACCAGACCCTAAAACCAAAAACCCAGCGGAAGGCGCTTCAACCATGGATGAGCCAGAAGGAAGCATTACATATTACATGTTTGTTCAAAACGCGTGTTGAAAGAGTGCAGACAGCCTTGATGCGCCAAACTTTATTTTAAAGCTCTTCAAAGGGGCGGTGAGGATGGATGGGTTCACCCTGAAGGAGGGTGAAGCTAATAATGTCCTTCCCCCTAGGGCCATAGGGGAGCCGCCCTTGAAAAGCATAATGCTAATGGAGCCACAGGAGCCTGCACGGCCCCAGCAAAACCAAGCAGCCCGGAAAACACACGACCCACCCGCTGAACACCAAACGAAAAACCACCACAGGAAGCACGCATACAAAAAGGAACAGCAGCCCTACAGAACCATCTCTTGAAACACGGGACAGGCCCTACAGAGAATCACTTCTCCACCATTCACCTTATATCGTCTTCCTCCCGAAAATCACCGCCGCAAGACACAACAGGATAACCGTTGGAAGCGCAAAAAACGATGCCACCATCAACGGGTTGTAGACCAGTTTTTCCGCAAGCCCAACTATCAGCACCGAGAACAACATCTGATGTAGAGAAGGAACAGCCTCAAGAATATAAGATGGCCCAACAAAGATGAAGGAAAAGAAAGATGAGAAACAAATTACGGTTTCACCAAGAATTGTGGATGGCTCAAAGATAAGTGGGTTCCAGATGCCGCCCATCGCAACAGTCACGATGTGGATCAACAAAGACAAGTAACTCAATGGAAAATAGAGAAGCAACGAAAAAGCCGATTTAGCGTTAAAAATAGAGGCTAACATAGGGCTTAATGATTGTATTGATAAGTTTGGTGAAAACAATAGAGAGGCGAAGGATGCCACGCCGGGATAAAATTGTGTCACCGTATAGAGAGCGGGAATTAATATGAAGAAAGTAAAGAGGTTTATTAAGGGAACTATGTACGTTATTCTGGAGAAGTATAGGTTGATCGTGGCTACTATGCTTTGAATGAAAAGCAGGAAAAGAAAGATGGGCAATATGAGTGAGGCGCTGGGTGTTAGCCAGTTAATTATTGGACTAAATAACCATATGATTGGGGCGAGATGTGGGGGGACAAGCCATGAAAAACAAAAGTTTACGACCGCCATTTTGGTGACATAGACCACGAGGACTACTAGGAGAGAACAGAGAAGGGCGCTTATTACGCTTCGGAATACAAGAAGCATTCTTCTGTCAAGTCTCACTAAAAGGTAAAAATCATCAGTGACCATGACCCGACTGGTGCGTATCATTAAAAAGGTGCTCAAGCAAGTAATTAGTAACGGTACCGAGTAGTGGATAGCAGATGAAAGTTGCACTATTTCTCCAGAGAATATAAAGGCGAATACAAAGTAGCTTCTCAACGGCTCCGGGACAAAACTAAAAAAACTAGAAATAACACCAAGAACATCGTAAAAACCATAATAATAACTAGAACTAAGACGATAATAGTACAAGTAGATTAAGTTTTGAAGTTTATTTTCAAAGTAGAAGAGTGCAATGGATACGAGGCCTTTGAGGAAGAGTGGGGTGATGATTGTCAGGATTAGGAGGTTTGATGGGAGGGCTTTGATGAACCTTTTGAGCTCGTATTCAGTAATTGCTTTCAGTTTTATTTTCCGCGTCATTTTCTTCACCTATTAATTTTAGGAATAGATCTTCTAGTTCTGCTCCGGTTTCTTTGAATTCATAGATTTGCACTTCTTTTTCGTGGTATGCTTCTACGAGGCGGCTCCAGAGCTCTTTTGGGTCTCTTACTAGCGCTTCAACTCCGGCTTCGACTATTTTTGCTTCAACTCCCGCGTTTCGGAGGAAGTTGGCTAGCTCCTCGTTTGCGCTGCTTCTAATGAGGTAGGAGTGGCTTTCTTTTTCAACAAATTTTCTTAGTTCGGCGATCTCTGCCTGAACTACTAGGCGTCCTTTGTTGATTACTGCCACGTGGCTTGCGGCTTTCTCGACTTCGGGGAGGACGTGGCTGTTGAGGAAGACCGTGCGCTCCCTGCCTATCTCCTTGATCAGTTGTATTACTTCTGTTCTGGCAACCGGGTCTAAGTTTGCGGTTGGCTCGTCGAGCAGGACAACTTCAGGGTCTCCCATGAGGGCGTTTGCCAGAAGCCACTTTCTGAACATGCCCATGCTGAACTTCGAAACCTTCTTGTTCCTGACCTCCCACAGTCCTACCAGTTCCAGCAGCTCCTCGGCCTGCTTCTTGAGGCTAGGCTTGTCCCTTTTGCTGTTGAAGCCCGCTAGCGTAACTAGGTAGCTGAGGGCTTTTTCCTTGGGTTTCGGGGAGTATTCGGGCATAAAGCCGACGACGTTCCTAACTTGCTCCATTTCTTGTCTGATGTCCCACCCCATGACCCTAGCCGTCCCCTCGCTGGGAGGGGTGAGGCCGACCAGCATTTTGACGGTGGTGGTCTTTCCAGCCCCGTTAGGCCCCAGAAAGCCGAAAACGCACTTCTCAGGAACACTAATGTTAAGCCTGTCGACGGCGACGAGGCTCGAAAACCTCTTGGTCAAGTCAAAAGTTTCGATCGAAGCCATTCAGTCAGCCACCGAAGAAACAATCAGCAAAGAATCTAATACGTGTTTTAACTTAAAAATTTTTCATAGACAAAATTAGGTAATTTAGTGCGCTGGCTTACGTGAGCTGTTTTTAGGGTTCTGAGTTTAAGTGGAGATAGGCTGCAACTTATTGCACTTCTACTTAACCCTCCCTTCTCAATTATTTCGTCGGGGGCTCTTTGGGGAATCTGCTCCCCGCACCCGAAGGTTCAATACCGCAGCATGTTTCTTTCCATCATCAGACTGCACTTCCTGCACTTCATTAGCCTGCCTCAAAGGCCTACCAGTAGCCTGAGCACAGAGGGCATGTCCTCGAAGAGCATTCTGCGTCGACGTACTTCAAGGCAATCCATCCATAGAAGCTTGCATATTCTGGCACGAACCGAAAGGCCTTTGCATTCCACTTCGAAACCCCTCTTCAGTTCCTTAGACCTTTTCAGAATCCTGTTCTTCATCCCGTTAAGATTTTCCATTATCGCTCCGCAGCTACTTTCCTTAAGCTTTCTCGCTATCTCAGTTAATCAGCTTCTGCACGAAAAACCCTTCTGTTCTTTTCTCGTGTGGGAATACTTTTTCCATAAATCTTTTGGCTGTTTTCAGCCTGAGCTTCGAAAGCTTCTGGATCTGCCTTTTTGCCTTGTAAGCTCTGTGAACATGGTGAGTTCCCTTGAATTGCGTCGTTCCACCCTTTCTTATCCGTCATTGCAGTCACGTTCGTCAGGTTCGCGTCAAAAAATGCCAAATTCTTTGCCTTTGGCTCAACATCTCTTTTTACGATTATTGTAAGCTCCTTGCAGCAACTTTTCGGCTGCCTTTTGTTGGTGCGGCGTTTTCATGTTTCGGTCTTCGTGGTCGTGTTAGATGTTGAAAAGTTCCTTTATTTTTGGGAACTTTTTCACGGCGACTCCTGGTTCTGCGAGGTATGGTGTGAACTCCTCTATGCCGGTTAGCTTTAGTAGGGGGGACATGTAGCTTTTCTCCCTGTTTATCACCGTGCCGGTTGCTAGGGGGTGCATTGATGGGAGAACCACGAGCTCCTTTCCCGCGTATTTCCCTATGAGGAAGGCTTTGTACTTGAACTTAGTCCCGAACTCGTCTCTTAGCAATATTGATGGGTGCTCGTGTCCTATGATTATTTTTTCGGCGGTTTGCGATGGTAGGCGGTGCCCGTGGAGGAAGAGGCAGTTTCCTATCTTCACTTCCAGCTCTAGGGGGAGGCCG
>JAHLWX010000094.1 GCA_019057675.1 Candidatus Jordarchaeum sp. LHC_1308 | reverse complement strand
AAAGTACTCGTCTTCTGAGTCGGATGCGGCTAAGGAAGTTTTAAGTCAGGCGCGTTACAGCAGGGACGTGGTGGCCCGCTACCTAGAGTTGCTCCTCCAAGAAGCTGCCGACCAGAAAGAAAAAAAGGTGATTCAGGGACTGCTCCTAGCTCTAGAGAACTCTTCATTCTCTCGCGGTTCGGATACGGAGCCTCTGAGCTCTAAGAACCAGGCAAGCATCACTGACTTCTTCTAGGCTTTAGCCTAGCTACCGCCCCAAACTTATACCCTCTATACCTTTCTTCGAACAAGCTCCTAATTATTCTAGACTCCAGAATCTTGGCTACCTCTGAGCTCTCCAAGGGCTCGCAACCTTCAGCTAGTGATACGCGCAGGTCATACTTCAACCTCCTAACTCCGAGCCTGTCAAGCCCTTCTAGAACTTCCTTGCAACTCTTGGTAGTGCGTGTGCTACCCGATACCCTTAGATCTATTGTTTTTCCATCGTCGAAGACCTCAGAGGTGAGAGCTAGGCTTACTTCATAACCTCTCTGCTCTAAGTGCTCGAGCCTAGCAACGATCGACTTCAGTATTTTGACCGCCCGCTCCGCCTCTTCAAGCTCTTCGACAGAAAGTCTGAGCTCAAGCAGTCCGCCCTCTAAGCCTTCAAGCTTCTCCACCAGCTCACCGTAGCCCACAGCTCCTAAATTAGCTGATCTCACTGCCTCGGGTCTTGGTGGCGGCGGTAGAGGAGGCGTGGGCTGTAAAGTGGGAGCGGGTGGTGGCTTAAGCAACCCGCGCTTCTCAGCCTCCTCCCTAGTTAGCACCACGTAGTCTCCTTCTATCCCCTCAAGTTTTTCTACGAGTTTTCCCTCCCGCAGTAGGACTAGCTTGCCTTCTCGCGTCAACGCTCTTATCTTGCTCGCGATCACTTCCTGCGCTTGGAGCAAGTAGGGCTTCTCCGGATCCCTGGCGAAGATCCCCGCTATATCGCTCACCGCAACCTCTTTATTCACTTCAAACAGCTTTTCGACGAGCTTAGCAACTAGTTCTACGCTGACATCCCTCATCACCTTGTTGTGGCTCATCAAGATCTCATTAGCGGCTTCTATTGGGTTCTTGCCCGCCATGCTTACCATTTCGTACTCGAACCCCTCTTCCTTTCCGCCTACAGCAAACGCTATCTTTACGTATACAGCCGGGAGCTCAGTCTCCAAGAGCTTCTTCTCTAACTTCGCCTTCTCCTCCTCTAGCTCCTCTACGTCTTCATCGGTTAGAGCGTAGGCTTTTCTAGCCGATAGCAACCTATCGCATGCGATGAGGAACTTAGCATCAGCGAGCGCTCCCGCGTAAGCTCTCTCGTCTGGGACGAAGAACACTAAAGTATTCCTGTAGTTCCTTAACTGCTGCCTAGCCGAATCGGCATATCTGAGGTAGAAATCGAAAACCCTCTCGACCTCTTTAGCTCCTCTCAAGGCGGCAGGATCTAAGAACACCGCCTTTAAGGCCTCGTTATCTTCAACGACCGCCGGAGAGGAGGGCCACACGCATACCGACCGGAATATCCTCCTTCCCCATTTTCTAACAGCCTGTTCTAGCAGGGTCTTTAGTAGTTGCCTAGCCTCGTCATCGGTAACTCTCTGCGCCTCCAACTTAGCCAGTCTCCTCCAGTTAGCTCTCTCCTTGACTAAGTAGCATATCCTGTCTCCGACAGTCACTCTATGCAAGTGTCCCACCCTGCCACGCTCTATCATCCAATCTAACACGCTCCTAACGCTCCTGGGCTCAACCTCCGGTCTCGCAGCGGCGAGCACTACTTGGTCCGCCGGAGCAGGTCCACCGGCTAGGCTAAGCACGAGAACGGCTGAGTAGAAGGGCGCAGCTAGCCTCGGTAAACCCCTCAAGATATTCTCCTCATCTATCCTCTTCAACTCCTCCAAGTCGGCTTCTACAGCCCTTCTAAGGTCTATGTAGCCGTGCCTGTCGAGGAGCTCGCTGAGGATATCTCTGTCCAGAACATCTATATCCGACACGAGCACGAGATCCCCTCTCGCCCCTCTTTTCAACATCGAATACAGAACTCTAGCTGTCAGCCTCAGCACATCTCTGGTGGAGTGGAAGGTTTCGAGCGAGGCCAGTTGCTCGTAAAGCATTTTGATAAACTGTGGGTGAAACGGGTAACTCTCCTCCATCTCCCTCTTGTAGTCTTGAGTAGAAGCCTCAGCAGGGAACTCCGTCAAGTGCTCTGAGTACGCTTTCCAGTACTTATCAACTACCCTCCTGCCGTAATCGTAGTCTACCTCTTTTAGCAGTGCTCTCTTGAGGACGTGAGCAGCATCTTCCCTCCCTACGATATTCTCGGGCTTCGCGTATCTGTCAAGACTCTTTAGAATCTCTAACAGTTCCCCTTCCAGAAAAGCGCCCTCTCTCACGGCGGCTATTAACGCGCCATGTCTAGTCCCGCTAATCGCCCTAGTTAGGGCGTCCACAAACCTAGTACAGGCACTGACGTACCCTCTATCCCTCTCCGCCAGCCTCCCTAAATACTCAGGCAACTCGTCAAGGAGCAGGATAGGTGCGAACCCTCTTTCCTCCGCATCTGCTAGTGCTTCTCTCAAAGGTTCTGCTCCTGGACTCTTTGAGGGATCCGAATACGTGATAGCTACTTCTTTACACCTCCTAGAACCCGTGAGGTTGGCTAGCGAATCGAAGATAAACTCGCATAGGCTCCCAGCACCGTACCTTTCGCGCAGGTGTACAGGATCAACCTCAGCTCCATCGAATGCTACTACTGCTGGCCTGAGCCTCTTCTCCCGTGCTTTAAGAATTTTTTCCGCATACTCTCCAACTAGGGGTACTTGCGCTGCTTTATCAGGACTCATTAACAGGTGGTATACCGCTAGGAGGGCATGGGTCTTCCCGCCTCCGAACGTTGTATACAATATCACTACGGGCTCTCCACCACCCTCCAAGAACCTGTTGCAGACGTTAGAAAGAACGGACTCCAACCCGTTGGAAATATAGGTTCTCTCAAAGAACTTCTTTGGATCCTTGTACCTCTCGTCGACGTTGGGGTCACCGATGTATACTCTCCACAGATTTGCTACGAAGCTCGCATCAGTTATTTCGCCCCGCTCTATCTCTTCAAAAGCCCGCCAACCTGAAGCTGAACTCGACATATTCCCCTCAAAACAAAGCACCGAACTACGTTAATAAGCATTGCAGAGCTTTGCAAGTGCTGTAGCGCTCGCGCGCGCAACAATCCGATACACTCGCTTTGGACCTTGTATTATCGATGAGTTTGCTCGGTTTCAGCTTGGAGAGGTTAGCGGAGAAAATGTTCGAGATTTTCTCCCAAGTATACGATGAACACGAGGGTATCAGGGATTATATCAAGCAATTGAAAAGGAAGAAGGAGTGCTTAGATCGGGATCCGTACTGCCCCGAGGTCTTCGAGAAGCTGGTGGCGGCTATTGTGACTTAAGGCTACTACTTCGAGCGCTTTGAGAGAAGCTTGATGGAAGGGTTGGAGAAGCTAGTGAGCACGTATGGGGTTAGGGGCTTCTTGAGGGTAGGGGGCGGGAGGAGTTCTTGAACTTTATTGAGAGTATAGTCAACAGGAGAGTCTTGGAGAAGGTTAAGGCTCTAGTGAAGGTACGTTACGTCTCGGACACCCTCGAGCTTGTAACTCTAAGGGAGTGGGCCGACAAGGGGCTCAAAGACTTCACAGGCGAGCTTGCTATGCGAAAGCTCAGACTCCTGGGGATAAAGGGCTTAACGACTTCTTAAGAACAGCTGGACGCTGGGACAGGGTTCCAGTAGACATTCACGAGCGCGCAATCAAGAAATAGTAGAAAGTCAACGGCCGTGTACCTGCTCTAAATCATAATCTACCTGGGAGACAATGAAGAGATAGTAGAAAGTCTCAATCTGTACGGCGCGCGATCTCGAGAGAGGGGTTGGCGCTGATGCTGCGGCGCGCTGTTAATTAACCGTTGGAGCTCGCTGACCCCCTGTTAATTAACGGGAGCGAGGATAAGGGGTGAGGGGAAAGCGTTTTTGAAGTTAGAAAGTAGTGGGTAGAGTTGCGCGCGTGAAGGTGCTGTTACGCCGCTCTACGTTCCACTAGCGCGCGAGCGGAAGATCCCATAGCGCAATGGAAGCTAGCAGCAAGTTCATCGCTTTCGCTATTTTTCCCGGGAATTGCTCCTCGACGGCGCGCGCTTGAGGCGCAATAATGTTATAACCGGTGAGGCATAGCCTACAAGAGTACCTACAAAATGGCTTATCACGCCTATTATAATCTCACCTTTATAATATATGAAAGTAACAGGATATAGCGAATCTAGCATGAGAGCGAATGCAGATGGGTAAAATAGCAAGTAAAATAGCAGAAAGTAAAGCAGGAAAAGGATACGAATAACTTTATTATTGGTTATACGGGCTTTCTCAGGCTCTTTTGCATGTATTATTCTTGTTGCATTTTTAACATTTTTGGGGTTTCTAATAGCTAGTAGAGTGGCCGCTATAGCCCAAATATAGGGGGATGCTGCTGCCAGCCACTGGGTTGATTGCGGTAGGTACCTGGAAGCCGGTACGAGCAGAAAGAGGAGGAGCTGGAGCACTAAGTATAGCGCTAAGTATAGAGGGGTAATATCCGCGTTAAAAGTTTTCGGTATTACGATCGCCCACAACGCCATGTCTGCGCCGACGTACGCTGAGACAGATGTGGAAAAACCGTGCAACTTTAATGAGGCAACCTGAGGCGCGTAGAAACTCGCTACCAGCCAAGCAGCGGCGGAAGCTAGCGGCGCTACCACTAACGCGGACACGTGAAGCGCGACACCCAGCTTATTGACCCTTCGGAAATCGTAGCCTAGGATGCGCAGCATTGGGAGCAACATTACGTAAACGAATATGCTCGCAATATATTCTAAAAAATTGCTAATGAAGTGGTCCCAATCCTCGTGCACGTAGTTGCTCGTCAACCATGTGACAGGATGGGATGTAGCAGTCATCTTCCACGGTTCCTTGACCGAGGGCGGCAGCCAGTACACAATCCACAGCAACAATGCTATAATCAGGGCTATAATCAGGAAAACAGCAGACTCCTTCAATAAGAAGAGAGGCCTTACCAGGGCTTCCTTCAATAAGAGAAGAAATCTTACCAGCTTTTCCTCCAGTTGCCTGTGGGCTTCCGCTGGCATTATCCTCACCGATACGCTGTCTGTAGAACTCGCAGATCAGATAAATGTTACCGTCGTAGTACACCGAAAGTATTGCTTCACGAAATCAATTTTCGGGAGCACTCATCGATTCCAGCTTTTCGGCTTCAGCCATGGGTCACTTTACCTCGTGTGCTCCACGCGGCAAAATACTAACCTTTTACTTCTCGCGCGCGAAGGCTCCGGAGCCCTAGCTATTATCGATAGCGCGCAGCAGCGACCTTTAGCGCGCGCTATACTTCTCATAATATAGAAAAAGTGGACCCGGTGCACTTACCACTCACTCTCCCCCGGTTAGTCTGACCGGGATCAGCTTAAAGGTTTTGAAACTGGGATAGCTGCGCTGCACTTTACTTTTCTCAGAAGCCCTTCAACTACGCGCGCTCGACGAGAAGCTGCCCGGCGCGGCTAACGCTATGGCACTCTTCCTCGAAGCGGCTGTAGATTACTCAAAGGCTACGCGGGGGCAGGAGCGGGGGAGGAGAGGAGTGGTGTTGACGCGGCAAGCGCTCGAAGTGTTCTCGAGTACGCTAAGGCAGTTTGCCGATAAAGCCCTCGAAGCAGCGAAAACTGTCGGTTAGCTCACATACTTTCCAGAAGTTTTCTCAACACTTCCGCCTGCTCGGGTTTCAGCTTTTGGGGTCCGGGTAGCACAGGTACTCCCGTTTCAACCAGCTTCTCCCTTGGTACGAGCTTCCAGGCTTTCGGGTTTTCAGGGTGTTCGAGGACACCGGGCGCCGCTTTCCTCACTTCGAGGTAGAAGGCAAGCCACTTCCCCCCTTGGGGCCAGTACTTCCCGCTCAGCTCTGCAACTCCTCGAGCTACGCCGTAGAGGGCGAGCCCTCCCTCGAGCCCGGCGCTCCTCGTCGCGTAAACGAACACTTCGCTGCTTTCGAGCTGCTGCAGCACCCACCTGAACTTTTCGTTCACGCCCCATATCATCCAGTTCTCTGGTTTCCCCTTCAGCAGATCGCTCCTCTTGCTTTTCATGTCTTGGAGGCTCCAAGAGAGGTTTTCAGGGCTTCCTTTCAAAAGGAAAGCTGCAGCCACGCTGTTCTTTCGCGCTTCCCGTTAAAAATGTTTTCGAGTTTTCGGCTTGGGGCAGAGCTCGGTAAAAGGCTTTAAAAGCCGGAATGCTTTCTCGCTTGTGCCCGCTGGCTGCTTGATTAACTTGCTGAGCTCCTCGCACCCCCACTTCCGCTCCTTCCTGGTTGAGGGTCTTTGGGGCTTCCCCGATAGCGCGCGCTGGCACTAAAACTATCGCGGTCGCGCCCATTCTCAAGTGGAAGGATTATATGTTTAAAT
>JAHLWX010000093.1 GCA_019057675.1 Candidatus Jordarchaeum sp. LHC_1308 | reverse complement strand
CCGCCCCGGTCGTATCGACTGGTTTGACCGGCAGGGCTGGGACGTGGAGCTCCCCCTCCTCGTTGACCAAGAGCGCCCCCTTGTCTCCTAGTGTGACCACAACTGACTGCACTCCTTTCTCGAGCAACTTTCTCCCTGCTGTTGCAGCGTCGCTAAGGCTTCGCACCTTTACCCCGGTTAACATTTCTGCCTCAACCTCGTTTGGGGTCAGCACACTTACTTTGCTGAGGGCGTGGTCTGGGATTGGCTGGGCTGGCGCCGGCGTCAGTACAACCCGCATGTTCCTCCTCCATGCTTCCTCAACGGCGTAAGCCACGGTTTCCAATGGTATTTCGAGCTGGAGGAGCATCACGCCCGCCTCGCTTATGGCTTCGCCCGCTCTCTCAACGTCCTCTTTTGAAACTCTTAGATCCGCTCCGGGAGCAACAGCTATCATGTTTCTTCCCGACGAGTCCACCAATATGAAGGCGGCCCCGGTGTGCGCCTCCGGATCCTCGAAAACATAGTCCGTGTACACACCGTTCCGTTCAAAGTTTTCCAGTATCATTCTCCCGAAGTGGTCGTGTCCCACCCTGCTAATCATGTAAACCTCGGCGCCCAAGCGTGCAGCAGCAACAGCTTGATTGGCGCCCTTCCCTCCAAAGCTTATCCTGAATTCTTTGCCCATGACTGTTTCTCCGACACGCGGCATCCTGTCGAGGAGTATGGTGAAGTCAACGTGGCTACTTCCTACTACGATCACCCGCCCAGCCATCTGCGCACACTCCCCTTCTTCCCGATGGAAGAAGTTATTAACATGATTCTTCATTTATACTTTATTGAGTTGAGAGGGGGATCTCCATTGGGTGATGAAGTTAAGAGCTCAAGCGTCTCATTGTTATCCCCTGACTTCGTGGAGAAGAACGTTAAGGCATTGGAGGCAATAGTTGGAAATGTGAGATCTGGACTGGACTCTGCCATTTCTAGGAGCCTTGGCGTTTTAAGGCAGAGGATTCTCGATATGAGGGAGAACGTAAGCAGAGAAGTTGTCTCCAGAGTAAAAATACAATTCGCCTCCGAGCTCATAAAGAACGTTTTCGTTGAGGCAGTCTCAGGCGTTGTCGATGAAATCGCACGCAACACGATGCAGGAGGTCATGTCTGCAACCGAGGCCGAGCTTGAAGTGTTCAGGGAGGCGCTGGCGCGCTTCGCCAAAGAGTTTGTCGAAGTTCTCAGCAAAGAAGAAGCTAGACTTGTTGAGGAGATTTCTAAGCTGGACGGGGAGCTCAAGGAAAGGGAGCGCTTAGTCAGGGAGAGCTCTGAAGCGTTGAGGCAAAGGGAGCGCGAGCTCGAGGAAAAGAAGCGCGAGCTCGAGGTCGTGAAAGCCGAGTTCGAGGAGAAACGTGCTGAAGTCGAAAAGGCTAGGAAGGAGCTCCAAGAGCTGACACGGAGCCTCGAGATGGAGAAAGAGAAGTCAGGCTACCTCTCAAGGATGCTTGACGCTTCACGTGAGGAGATTTCACGCCTAAAAGCAGAGGAGGAAGCGATGCGGAAACGCATCCAAAACCTTAACGTGGAAAGAGAAAACCTCGAAAAGCTGCTAATGGAGAATAGCGTACAGCTCAAGGAGAGAGAAATGCTCCTAAGAGAGCGGGAGCAAGCCCTAAAGAAAATAGAGGGGGAGCTCGAAAACGCTAAGCTAGAGTACGAAGCCACCCTAGTCCGGCTTAAAGAAGAGCGGGAACGCTCAGGCAAACTGATGAATGAGCTTGAAGCCGCCAGAAGAGAAGTAGAGCGGCTGAAGGCGGAGGAAGCTGAGGCTATGGCAAGGGTGAAGGAGGCAACTAGGCAGCTTGCTGAGCGTGAGCGTGCTTTGCAGGAGGCAACTAGGCAGCTTGCTGAGCGTGAGCGTGCTTTGCAGGAGGCAACTAGGCAGCTTGAGGAGAAAAAGAGGGAGCTTGGCGAGAGGGAGCAGGAGTTGGAGCTCAGAAAGGCCGAGCTGGAGCAGGTCAGAAAGGAGCTCGACTTGGCGCGCGAGGAATTTGTCTCCCTGCGTGAACGCCTTGAAAGAGAGCGTATACGTGTGGCTGAACTCGAAGGTCAGCTTGAAGGAGCGCAGAAGGAGATAAGTCTCTTCAGCGAGCAGATTAGGACTCTCGAAGACATGGTCAGAGAGAGGGACAGCCTCATAGCTGCTGGGGAGGGCAGGCTTAGGCTTAAAGAGAAAGAGATAGAGCGTCTTCGCTCTATAATAGATGAAAGGACGAGGGATTTGGAGATTAAGAAGGAGGAGCTGGAGTTTCACAAGAGTTTGGCAGCTGAACTTGAAGGCGAGGTTGAGTCCCTGCGGAGGGAGGTCGAAGAACTTAGAAAGCGGCCTGACGTCGACCCGAAGGTTCTTGCCGAAAAGGAGAGACTGCTGAGCCTAAAGGAGGAAGAACTTGAAGGGCTGAGGAGAACCATCGAGCTTTTGGAGAAGAGGGTCGTCGAGGTCAAGGAAGAGCTAGACGCTAGAGTCAAGGAGCTCGAATCCAGAAATGAGGAGCTAGAAAAAATAAAGGAAGAGCTGGAGAGGGAGAAGAAGAAGCGAGAGGAACAGCTTGAAAGGTATAAGGGTGCGATGATGCTTGACCCGAAATTTAAACTTTACCTTATCATTGAGTCGATAAAGAAGATTTCGTTTGCAAGCTTGCAGAAGGCCACAGGGCTATCTCCCGCAGAAGTTAAGGCGACGGTGGCATGGCTTGAACGCGCTGGGATGGTTAAAGTAAATGGAGAAACGATAATTCTAAACAGGTGACGCTGATAACAAAATGCGTATTCGCCCCCGTTTTTTTCCAAGTGTTGCCTTTCACCTTTCTTTGTATCCTTCAGCAGCATCTTCATCGTTATTTCCCGACTAGACTATTCTGAAGTCTTCTTTAACGACTGTCAGTACTACGTGCGTATTAGTTCTTTCAACGTATGGTATGGAGAGAAGCTGCTTAGTGTACTCGCTCAGCTCCTTTCTGCTCTTAAACTTGGCTATGGCGATGCAGTCAACCTCCCCCGTGACATCGTAAACAGCACATGTTGACGGTATTCTTGCAACCTCTTTTTCGACGTCCAGTAGCTTCCCCTTTGAAACAGTGATCTCCGTTATGGCGGTTATATCATAGCCGAGCTTCTCGTGGTCTAGTATGACGGTGTAACCCTTTATTATGCCTGCTTTCTCCATTCTCTTCGTCCTCGCTATGACTGTGGTTGTTGAGATGCCGATCGCCCTAGCGATCTCGCGCGAAGAGCGCCTGGCATCCTTGATGTACTCTGAAAGGATTCGGCGGTCGATTTCGTCTAGGTCCATCAACCAGCCACCATCACGTTGAGACACACTCAGCAAAATAAATGTTTCTTAAACCACTTATAAACAATACACTTGTCCACTCAACAGGGCTGTAAAATGCCATAAAGCGCGGCGTCATGGAGACCCGCTCAAAATAAACACATAATTGTTAAAAAACGCGCGGAGAATCCCGAGCTAATATACAGTAAACATTTGTTGGGTTGAACGGCTATTACTTTTAAAAAATAAAAAACAAATGTTCATTCAAATATTCATTATGATTACATTTGAATTGAAAGAATCCAAAAAAGCATATATGCATCTAAGTAGAAAGGAACATGTAAAAATGATGGTCCCCCAGAAGTGGTGGTTGCTTGAGTAAGAGCGTTTTGGAGGAGGCTAAGGAGAACGCCCTGAAGGCTGCCAGGAAAAACGGTGTTGACCTTGTTCTTCTCGAGTTCGTCGATATAATGGGGACGCCTAAGACGTGCACGGTGCCAGCTAGAAAGTTCGAGGATGCCCTTAACGAAGGAGTAGGATTCGACGGTTCCTCAATAGAAGGTTTCGTCAGAATATACGAGAGCGACATGCGCCTCATTCCAGACCCCGCATCTTTCCGCGTCCTTCCGAGGATGACCATGGACAAGAAGGTGGCAATAGTTTTCTGTGACGTTTGCATGCCCGAGGGAAAACCCTTCGAGGGAGACCCCAGATACATCCTCAAGAGAAACTTGGAAGAAGCGAGAAAGATGGGCTTCTCCTACTATGTTGGACCAGAGTTGGAATTTTTCCTGTTCAAGGCGGAAAACGGGGTGGCGCCTGAGCCGCAGGATCAGGGAGGATACTTTGACTTGGCCCCACTGGATCAAGCGTTCAACGTCAGGGCTGAGGCTATACAGGCACTGCAGGAGATGGGAATAGAAGTGGAAATGGGACATCACGAGGTTTCCCCGGGGCAGCATGAAATAGACTTCAAATATGGGGATGCCTTAAGCATAGCGGACGCCGTTATAATATACAAATTCGTCATAAAGTCCGTGGCGCGTAAGCACGGTCTCTTCGCATCCTTCATGCCTAAGCCTATTTTCGGGATGAACGGGTCAGGCATGCATGTCCACCAAAGCCTCTGGAGAGGCGAGGAAAACGCCTTCTTTAATCCGAACGATAAATACCACCTATCCGACGTAGCCTACCACTTCATAGGAGGCCAGCTCAGATACATCAAAGACATAATAATCGTCCTAGCGCCGACCGTAAACTCCTACAAGAGGCTAGTTCCGGGATACGAGGCGCCGGTCTACATCAGCTGGGCTAGGCGTAACAGGTCTGCCCTGATACGCATCCCAGAATACTTCATAGGTCGAGGAAAATCCATGAGGGCTGAGCTGAGATGTCCAGACCCTTCATGTAACCCATATCTGGCCTTCTCAGCAATGCTTAAAGCAGGACTTGAAGGAATAAAGCAGAAAATAGATCCGCCAGAGCCGGTTGAGGAGGACATATACCACTTCGACGATGCAAAGCTTAAGGAGCTCTACATAAACGTACTGCCAGGATCTCTAGGGGAAGCCATCGAGTACGCTTTAAAGAGCAAGCTACTGAGGGAAGCCCTCGGAGACCACGCCTACACTAAATACTTGGAAGCCAAGAAAAACGAATGGGAAGAATTCAGAACAACAGTTACAAACTGGGAGATAAAGAAGTACCTCCCGATCATATAAATCATTTTAAATCAGAAAAATTCTCGATCCTGCTTTCTAGTAGTCACAGTTGAAACATATCCTTTTTCCGCAATATTTACAGCTTGTTGAGTGTTCGTGACAGACTGGTTGACCGCAGTCTTCACATAGCTCGTCTGTTTTTGCTCCACAGAAGCAACATTCATATTCCTCCTTTGGCTCCGTGCATGATAATTCCAGTACTGTAAGCGCTTTGTCCTTCATTTTTTCCCTCCGACTCCCCTTAACTGCGGGTTTGAGTATTTGAGGTTGTCGTTTCAGAAGCAACTTTTTATCCTAATAATGCTTCAAGTATAACATCAAGGTCAGGGATGTTTTTCCCCTTCTCCAGCCAGCTCTTCTCTGTCCATTAGGGCTTCTATCATCCTGTACATTTTCTGGTATGCCAATCTGGCTTCCTCATCTTCCAGCGTCCACTTGCGAGCCCTGAGGAACTGCTCGACGAACCCGTTTTTGTCTCCGGAGAGAACTGCTCTGGATAATCTCTTGAAAAGCTCTTCTCCCTTCCCAAGCATTTCCTTGAACTTTTCGTTTTCCATTTGAATCTCGGCGTAGACGTCGGGGCTTTCCTGTAGGACGCTCTCCGAGATGGTGAGCTGGAGGCTGAAGGTTGTTCCTGAGAACTTCCTGATACTTTCAGGCTTTTCGCCCGACTCTGAGAGGAGAAGTCCAAAGAATATATTGACGAAGTGGGGGAGTGCTAGAGTTAACGCGACCATTCTGTCATGGGCTTCGGCGTCAGAGAACATTACGTTTGCGCCGTCCTTTGCGAAGTACTCTGCCAGCCACTTTGCGGCGTCTTCATGTCCCTTTACCGGTATCACTACAATCTTCTGGCCCTTAATTCCCTTTGCCCCCGGGCCGAACATGGGATGTATACTAACAGCCCTATACCCGTTCCTATCTCCTTCAACTCTTAACACATCCGGTATTACTCCTTTCACCGACGCCACGTCGAAAAGTATTGCCCCCTTCTTAACGTGGGGTGAAACTCTCCTAACGGTCTCGGGCACCGCGCTTATGGGAACAGAGACCATAACCATGTCAGCGCCCTCAACAGCCTCTTCAGCTTTCAAGTCGTACTCTGCACCTACATCCTCAGCAACACTGACAAGCCTCTCAATGGTTCGAGCCCAAATGACAACCCTGTACCCCTTCTCCTTAAAGTACTTCGCAAACCAAACCCCCATCCTCCCAGTTCCACCAAGAATGGCGACCTTCAACCATACACTCTCCTAGCCTGAACGCTAACCGAGTACTCTATGAGCATTCTAGTCAGCTTCTCGCAAAAGTCGGGATCCAATCCCATGCTCTCCCCTTCCTTCCTAACCCTAAAAATGAGTTCCCGTTCGACCTCCGGGCTCCTGATGGGCATTCCCCGCCTTTTCTTCACTCTCCCAAGCTCCTCAACAAGCTCAACTCTTCTCCTGACAGCCCTCAAAACGTCAATTGTCGCCTCAAGTACTTTTCTTCTCAGCTCTTCAACTTCGTCTGACACCTTACTTTCCTCCTATTACCGGGGGGACTAAGCCCAGCGTAACGGCGTGGTCCGCGAGGACAAGTGCGACCATCGCCTCAAC
>JAHLWX010000092.1 GCA_019057675.1 Candidatus Jordarchaeum sp. LHC_1308 | reverse complement strand
CCAAAGCAGGTTATAACACTGCCACTGAAAGCACAAAAGAAGACAAAGGAAAACGCGGCACAAAGTGCAAAAAACACAGTAGCAACAAAAAGGAGGAAGGAGACGTTCACACTTCAACGTTAAGGTTCAGCTTCTTAACCAGTTCCTTATATCTATTCCTGATAGTTACTTCAGTAACATGGCTTGTTTCGGCTATTTCTCTCTGTGCTCTTCTTTCTCCTGTGAGTATTCCTGCTATGTATAGTGCTGCGGCTGCTAGTCCGGTTGGGTCTTTTCCACCTGTGATTCCTAGTTGTTTGGCTTTGTTGATTATTTCGAGTGCCTTTGTTGTGGTTTTTGGTGGGAGTCTTAGTTCTGTTGCAAATCTTGGGACGAAGTCTGCTGCGCTTGGCCTTGGTGCTTTGAGTTGTAGTCCTCTCAGTATTAGTCTTATACAGTGTGCAAGTTCCTTTCGGTTTACCTTTGCTGAGTGTTCTATTTCGTCTAGCGGTCTTGGGACTTTGTGTTCTCTGCATGCTAGGTATACGGATGCCGCTACCATTGATTCTATTGATCTTCCTCTCACGAGTCCGTTTTCAAGCGCTCTTCTGTATATGTAGGCTGCTGTTTCCCTTATTTCTCTTGGAACCCCAATTTGGCTTGCGATCCTGTTTAGTTCAGGCATTGCTTGTGCTAGGTTGCGGTCTGCTGAGGAGTGTACTCTTGTTCTTACTTGCCATTTTCTGATTCTATAGATTTGGGCTCTTCTCCTTGGTGATATTTTTCTTCCATAGGCGTCCCGGTCGCTTCTGCTTATGGTTGTGCTTAATCCCCTATCTGGCATTCTTAGTGTTAATGGTGAGCCGACTCTTGCTCTGTCTCTTTTTTCCTCTGCTGTGAAGGCTCTCCATTCTGGTCCGGTGTCTATCATGAGGTTATCGATTACTGTTCCGCAGTCACTGCATGTGGTTTCGCCTCTGACATAGTCTTTGATGATGTTGGTGCTGCCGCAATTGGGACATTGCGTGATTTTTTCCTGATTGTTACTCATTCGTTTCCACCTCGGGAGAGTTATGTGGGAGATGGTGGGGAGAGAAGAAGCGCAATGTGATATAAGAATATTTAAATTTTTCGGTTAGGAAAAGGTGATTAGCACTAAAAACTACTTTCCATCTCCCTTCAAGAGAAGGGAGGGAATTATCACCTTATATATTTTTCGGTTAGTTGCCCTCCTCAGGCTTCGTCGAGTTTGATTGTTACGGCGTCTACTGATTTTACGCCTTCTATTTTTTCTATTTCGCTTTTAAATGTTTCTAGGTTTGTTTTTAGTTGAGATTTGTCTATGTATCCTTCATAGTAGCAGAGTTTGCCTTTTCTGCATAGTCCTGTGGTGTAGAGGAAGTTGACCTTGTTTTTCACTATGATCGAGCCGAGGTCTCTGAGGAATTTCTGGCTCAGTTTGTCTATTGTTATGGTTATTTTTATTGTTTCGGGACTTTCCGTGGGGATTATGCGTGCTTCATTGCTTGTCTTTGAGAGTATGAGGATGGCGTTTTGTTTCCCGAGAGTTTGGGTAAATTCGGGTGGGAGTTTTATAGGTTGGTTGGGGGATATGGTGACCATTTTTGCGAGGGTTAGTTCTTCGGTCATGGTTGGCACCGGCTTCAGTTTTTTCGGCTTTTATATTTTGGTGTTTTGAGCTTTATTATTTTTGGGTTGAGAAAGGGGGGAGGATTTATTTGTTTTATTCCATTTCGTCCCTGACGATTTCTATTATTGTTCTGAATTTTACGGCGTCGGGTAGGGCGCCCGTGATTTTTAGGTCTCCGCTCATATAGGCGGAGGTTGCATCTATTTCGCCTGAGAGTATTCCGGTTATTGTTTCCTTGTTTGTTTCAAAAGTGAGGTCGGGGTTTTCATGTGTTCCCTCATGAATTTTGAATTTTCCGTCTTTTACTTCGATGTAGAAGGGCTGGGCGTCTTCGATTACGAATTGAAGGATTCTGTCCCATCCTTCTATTTCGGCTTCGACGTCTTCGCTTTTGGCGGCGACTTCTTCTATTTTTTTTAGGAGGCTCATTATTTCTGACATTTTTCCTCCTCCGGGTGGCTGTGTGGATTTTCTTTAGGGAAGAGGTTATTAAGTGTTTCTCTGGGTTTTCGGCGTGTTTTTTTGTTGTTTTTGGTTTAATGTACCGAGTTTGCAGATTGTGTAGTTAATTTGGGTTTTATGTGGTTATGTTTCAAGATTGATGTGGTATGGTTGAGAAAAATCTGTAAATTTCTTGGGAATTAGGCAAGGAATTTTTATTTGAAAAGTGAAAAGGTAAAAGCTAAATATTCGAAGTATATAATTTTATTTAGAAAGGAAAAATGGACTGTGATGTGGCATGAGCGTCGTGGTTTATGAAGTTACAGGCGAAGGGGACCTTTCAGAGCTACCTAGCCTCAGCAAGGATGTGCTTAGCGGTGACAGGGTCGTGATCGTTGTCGTTGAAAAGCAGAGGAAAATCTACCTCTGGAAGGGTAAGCAGTCCTCGGTGAAGAAGAAGTTTGTAGGCGCGAGGAAAGCGTCCGACTTGAGAGCTGAGTGGGGGCTCTCATTCAAGGTGGTTCCCATGGATGAAGGAGAAGAGGACGGCGACTTCCTCGGCTTGCTCGGCGTCAGGGCTGAGGCGCCCTCCAAGCCGTCTCCTCGGGAGGGGGCTGAGGGCGTTGCCTTAAGGGAAGAACTGGCCACTGTCCGTGAGGAGAAGGCTGCCGTCGAGAAGCCAGTTGTTCAAGCTGCCCCTGTCCGCGTTGCGAGCCCCTCCACGCCATCCACCGCAGACACTAACCCTGTTGTTCATGCTCCTCGTGGTGCGCCCGTGTCTCACAGGTCTGCGGGCGCCGGCGTCGCCATGCAGGTTAATGAGGAAGAAGTGCTCTCGAAGCTGAACGAGATAGATGTTCCAGTTGGATATGTTAGGGAGATAGTGGTGGTTGGGCCATGTATTTACGCGGTGAAAGAGACAAGAACGAGTATTTTCGGGAAGGAGAGCGTTGAGCGCAGGCTTGAGAGGGTTAACCCTCCAGAAGGTGTCTTCGTCGTGGAGAACTTCCTTCCGAGGGTGATATCTGAGGGAGGTAGAATAGTGGCTATAGAGTTTCTTAGGGAAAGGAATGAGAGCATAGGAGCGGAACCCTTGAAGAGCGAAATGGTCAAGCACCTTGAGGATATAATATCGGCTTTTAAGGGCATAAGAGAGTAGAGGCTGACGCCAGCCTCTTTTCTATTTATCTGCTTAAAATTTATTTAGTAGATTGTTTAAAATTATTGTAGCAATGTGAAAGGTGAAAATGATGCTAGTTGCTGATGGTGTGTCTAAGATAGTTGGTATGCTTAGGGACGAGTTGAGGGTGCTCGGCGCCATAACGGCGAGGGGAATCGCGCTCTACACGGTGGGAGGGAAACAGATTTACTCCGACCTGGACGCCTCGGTTGATGAGAGACTCAAAATGTTTATTCCGAGCTTCCCGGGGCTCAGCGTGGGGTCTCACATAACAGTCAATATAGGTGAGAGAAACCTTATAGTGATGCGGCTCTCGGAGAGGGCTATCCTAGCGGTTTTCACTCACCAGAGGGTTGGGATAGTTCTCGTTAAGATGAACGCCCTGATAAAATCTTATGGCACGACACTTGACAAGGTGCTGGAGGGCGTCGTGGAGGAAGAGATTCCATCTGTAAAGCTGCCTACTTTAGAGGAGAAAGCATTGGAGGAAACCGGTGAGGCCCAGGAGGGGGGCGAAACCGTGGAGGAAGTTAAGGCAGAGGAAGCTGTGGAGACAACCACCGCTGAGGAAGTTGCCAAGGCTAAGGCCGCTGAAGAGGTTACGGTGGGAAAAACTAGGATAATTACCGTTCAAGTTCCGGTGATACTCGACGAAAGCATAGTGAAGAAGAGCAGCGGGAGAGAGAAGAAGATCCTTGAGCTCTGTGACGGGGAACGCTCGGTTGACGAGGTGGCGAAGGCAGCGGGCGTCCCGTTCTTCGAAGCACTCCAAGTTTGCACTAGGTACAGCGCCAAAAAGAAGATTCGCCTAATAGACAGGCCGAGGGTGGTGCAAGAGTAAGACGGATCTAAGCGAGGAGAGGGAAAAAAGAGGGAAAGGAAGGGGTATTTATTTTTTCTTTCTTGCACGGCGCACAGCCACCACCGCGGCGCCAGCAGCGGCGGACGCCGCTACCAGTACCAATACGCCTGCGCTTTCTTTACTTGATGAAGCCATTAGTAGGAGTAGGAGAAGTAGAAGGTTGCCTTGAGATTCATAGATGCTTGTTGATATGTAGGAGATGTAGGATGGATCGTTCTGAACGTCCTCTCCGCCCCATTCAGGGAAGCACGTTGCCATGAAGTAGGTTTCACCTGTTATGGTGATGTTGGCTATGCTGTCCCCTGTCTCCCCAACGTACATCCCACTGAAAGCTGAAAGCGGAATTGTTGAGGAGCACGCCATGAGAGTTTTGCTCCCGTTGAGCGTGTAGGTTGAGCCACCCATCTGGAAATCCGCTATGGTGGAGGAGCCAACCTTGAAGCTGAACGAGTTGGACATGGTGGAGTTGCTGTCGGAGTCAACTACGTTTCCACTCTCACTAAAGAACCTAGCCGTGTAGTTCCCCTGTATGAATTTGCCGTAGTACGCCATTGCTAAGCTTCTACCAGTAAGGTTAGCCGGGGCGTCATTGCCAGTTGCCACGCTCCAGTCCCCTACTTCTTGGTCGACCTTGAGAACTCCCCTGTAATTGCTCTGCCCAGCTCCCAAGTGGAAGTGCGCTGTCAGCGAAAGAGATGTCACGTTGGCTGGTGATGGAGACTTTTCAAAGTCGCTTGGGTCAACGTAGAGGGGCACCTCCCTTATGAAGGACCAGACGCTGTGCACCCTGTCGTCATTCCCCACCTTGAGGGGGAACAGTGTTCCGTTGATGTCGGTGAGCGAGACGCCGAAGTCGACTGTTGTTCCGCCGGGAACCTTAACGCTGCCATTAGCCCCATACGTCCCGTTGAACGGAAGCTTCAGCTCGATGTCGTCTGCTGAGTTTATGATGAAGACGTGGGTCGCCTCTTCCGGGTCGGCTGCCCCTAGGAGTGGGCTGATGCCCATGTCCAAGACGCTGTCACCATCCTGGTCCACGTAAAGCAACATGCCTGCGAACGATACCTCAATAGTGTTCCAAGAGAGGCCCAGGTCCGATATGGAAGTGACGTAAACCTCCTGGACGTTGAAGACCAGCCAACTCCACGTGAAATTGTTACTTGTAATCCACCAGTAGTCAGGGTTATTTATCAGGTCGTCTATTGAGGCGTTAATCGTTAGGGGTCCTAGACCAGTGTAGCCCGGATTCTCCACGCCATCACTCCAAATAGTATTATTTATCGTCTGCATCTCCTCGCTACTGACGGGTGTGCCATTTATGTGTGTCCAGAAGTACGTCCTGTTCCACAGCATGGTCTGAGTGAAGTGCACGTATCCAACTTGGGATATGAGAAGTAGCCCTGGAGGAGAGCCGATGAAGGTGACCAGCAGCTCATATGAAGCCGTCGTGTTGACAGTTAAATTAGCCCGCATCTTAACATAGTAGTTATTGTCGTTTAAGATTAGCGACCCATCTTCGCCCACCGAGTACTCGAACCAGTCGAAGGCGGAGTTAAAGGCTATCAGGCTCGAGAGCTCAAAGTGCTTCGACAAATCCACGTTCCACACCGAGTTGTCACTTGAAGAGTTAAGGTATATGGGGAAAACAACGTAGGAACCGAAGAACGTAGAGTTAGTCGTGTTAAACATTAAGGAGAAGTTCAGGTGGAGGACGCCGTTAAAAGCGTTTTTAACGCTTACAAGTTCAACTGGGCACTCTGATAGGGGAGTTAGATCAGGTAGGCTCACGGCTATGACGGCTGACTGGTTTTGGGTGATGTTGTAGGCTAGTAGGACGGCGTATTCTGGAATGCCCCCTTGCAGCAACTCTAGGGAGAAGGGTAGCAGCGCTATGCAGACCTTGTCCACTTGATTGGCTTTTTCTCCGTAGACGTCGACTAGGATGTTGAATTCATCATTTGTTTTGACGGGGACCTCGATTAACTGTCGTCCTGCTGTTTGCTGGGTGGTTACGTTTATGTATATGTATGGGTCGTCAACTACTATTTTGGGGTCTAGTGGTTTGTTTATCCATTCCAGCACGTTGCCGTAGGCATCCACCACATTTACTACGGTGTACTTGTGTTCTCCGTCAGTTATGCTGAAGCTGCCGACGAACGTCACGTTACTATTTGAGCTGTAGCATTCATTCAAATTTAGGGTGAAGTTTGGCGAGTAATCGCGTACAATATAGTACTCTTTCTCCGAGGACTTATATCCTTCTCCGACAGTGAATTTTCCTTGGTCGAACTTCAGCACTATCCATGTCCTGCCGCCCTTATTTATGGCGAACAATGCGTAAGTTATGGGTGATGTAGCATTTATCACTATCTTAAACTGCTGCCCGTTTCTAACATACCTTATAGGCTCCCCGTTTTCGTCCAAGAAGTAAACGGTGAAGCCGCTCCTCTTCTCGAGGACTATCAGCCTGAAGGACTTGAACATGTTCTGTGGAAGCCAGTTGAGAGAGCTGAGCTTAACCTCATTAAAGTTGCTATCGAACACCTTAACGCCACAATAATAGTATCCTTGAGGGGCAACATCCGTGAAGTGCCCCGTCACGTTAACCATGTATTCG
>JAHLWX010000091.1 GCA_019057675.1 Candidatus Jordarchaeum sp. LHC_1308 | reverse complement strand
AAACCCTACACCAGCCCAACGACGTGACAAGCAGAGACACCCCCTCAACCCAACACCACCAACAACTCCAACAACCCCCGCAAAAAGAAAACCGAACCCATCAAACAAACTCTGCGTCAAGCCCCGGAAACCCCACCGACAAATTTAACCAAACCACCCAACTCTCACCCCCTCCGCGTCGTCTAACGGCACCCAGACAGCATCAAGAACACCTCCTCCAAAAACCATCAATTATTTATATTAGAAAAGTTCATATTCATTATTGAACTGTGATTGCGAAATTCGTAAAGGGAGGAGGTGCCTTGAAGCAGGAAAACAAGGAACTAATAAGAAAAACAAAAATAATAATCACAATAATCACACTAACAATACTCATCATATCAGCCACACCCCTCATACAAAACACCACCATAACACCACTAACCACACAAACAACCCAACCAACACAAAAGGACGTAACAGGACAAGGAGCAAACACCCAAGCAACACTAATAATAACAGGCAACACCACAACAGGAATAACAGGAGACACTCAAAGCGGATTCAACACGCCATGCCCGCAAGGCTGGGGAATACTAAACACGACACTAACAATAACAAACATAACAGCACCAAACGCAATAATAAAACAAGGAGAAAGACTAAGCCCCAACATAGGGGCACGACTAATTCTTGGTAATTTATTCCAGGCAGCAATGTCATTCAAACTTTCAACACAAACAGCAAGATTGATCAACGTTTCACTTCATATTGAAGTTCAGCGAAGTGGCAACTTAACTATTTTAGTTTATAATGCGACGAAGAATGAAAGCAATAATATGCCAATGCTAGATTATAGCCTTTTTACTAGTGCTGGTCTTCCCGTCAGCAAAGGAAGACAATGGTTTAACTACACTTTACCGTCACCACTAACTCTAGATTCCTCAAATACCTTCGAGGGAACATTTTTCATTGTAGTTTATGGTGCTGGTAGTCTTTCCGCTTATTGGACTTTTATATCGGACGAAGAAGGCTTTAACGACGGATACGCTTACACTACTACCTTCCTTGACCCTGTGTGGACATATGAGGATATCGATTTTAAGATGCGTGTTGTTGTTGATCCTGGTCCTGTCTATCCGAGCGAGATAGGTTTGAGCTTTAACCGGACGGATGTAGGGTCATTCGTTGTGGAGGATGTTCCGGGGCAGAGGGGTAATGGCACATGTACCATAGTTGGGCCGACGTCCCCATCGCAGAATGGTTGGCTAAGCTTTAATGCCTCAGCCAACTGGGAGGGCACCGTCAGCTTCAACGTTTCTGAGGCTAACTCAACGCTCTACCGAAAAATGGACGCCACAACTGTTTATGCGGCGACACCCGACGAGATAAGATGGAATGTGACAGTTGACGTCACAGACGGGTTCCCGGAGGTTGGGATGGGAAAGTTCATCAATGTTTCAATACCCGTCGACTGGTGGAACGTGACAGGAGAGGCGCTTAACGTTAGCGGAGGCAACGTTATCTCCGCCTCACCCTACCTGCGCAGCGACTCCGGAGTGCTGCTGTTCGAAGCCACCAATGGCACGTGGATAGTTCAGTGTAGGGGGCCGAACGTTCTTTCATCGTTCAGCGTCTACTCGCTCTACAAGGATTTCAACCCGGTTAACGTTAGTGGAGCAGTGGTTGGTGACGACTTGAGCGTGCGTGGCGTGCTCGACGCAGCGCTTAGCGGGACGGCGAATCTAACAGTTCTTAAGGATGGCGTTCAAGTCTTCATGAACAGTACGGGCTTCAGCGGCAGCTCGGTTGAGGTTGGCTGGTCTAACGTTGGCGTTGAGCCCGGAAGCTACACGCTGCGTCTCCTCGTTGAGTGCGGCTTGGAGGTTGGTTTGCTCGAGAGGTCGTTTACCGTCTCGGCTCGTGCCCCATGCTCTATCAGGGTGGACAGGATTGAAAGCACGGATAAAGTAAGAATGCTTCTTTATGTTTCGAGGAGCGACACGGGCTTCCCGGTTGCCGGCGCCAGCATAGCGATTTACCATGACGGCAGCCAGATCCAGCTGGAACAGGTGGAAGACTACGAGAATGGGTCTTACTTCGTCGTGTTTACGCCTCCCGGCGAGGGGGCCTACGCTTTCAGGGTGGAAGTGTCAGGGGAGCGCATAGACACGGCGTCGACAACTGTTGAGGTGGGCTACGCGCCTCCGCCGCTGTCCCCGGCGATGGTTTCCTCGGTTTTAGTTCTCGTTGCCCAGTCTGTCCAGTCCGCTCAGCGCTCGCATCTAATGGCTGCCACGGGCGTCCTCGCTGCGGTTGTGGCTACTGCTGGTACCATAGGCGCTAGGACTTATAGGAAGTTGAGGGCTCCTGTGAAGGCTCTGGCGGCAATGGAGAACCTGCTGGTTACGCATAAGGATACTGGGCTCCCCCTGTGGAGTTTCAATATTTTATCTTTGGATGTGGATGTTACGCTCGTGTCGGGTCTCGTGTCTGCTGTGAGGAGCTTCTCCGAGGAGATGAGAGTTGGAGGGTTCAACGTTCTCGAGACACGCCTGGGGACGTTCGTAAGAGCTGAGAGCGAGCTTCTTGAGGTCGTGTGCATCATGAAGCGCGTGGGGAGATTTGAGGTCGAGTGGCTCAGAGGTAGGCTTTCGGAGCTCCTTAGGCTAGTGGAGGCTGAGGCTGGCGAAGCCCTCAGGAAGTGGGAGGGAGGCGAAGTTGCGGAGTTCAGGGAGGTCTTTAGGCGCGCCTTCAGCAGTGTTTTCGACTACCCGAAGCTGCTCAGGCTCCACGAGGCGAGGATGAGAAAGCTAGCGGCGGAGAAGAGCCGCTTGATTGAAGCCCTGGCGGGCGTCGAGAAGGAGGCTGCCGAGACTGGAAAACTGTTTGAGCAGGGTGCTCTGAGCGCTGAGGAGTACGAGAGGCGCACGTCGGAGCTGAGCCGTGAGAAAGAGATTCTAGAGCAGAAGCTGGTGGGGGTTGACGAGACCCTCTCAAGGCTTAGGGTCAGAGAGCTCATCATAACCGGTAAGGTTGACGAGATCAGGGAGAGGTTTAACACTATAAGAGGAGAGATCGAGGAGCTCAGGAAGAAGGAGGAGAAGGGCGAGCTCACAGATAAGGAAAGGAAGAAGCTGCGCGCCCTCGAAAAAGAGCTCAGAAAACTCGTAGACGAGCTAAGCAAAATAGAGGAAGCTGGCGGCTCGTAGCACGGACGAGTCGTGCAGGGACAACCTATCCTCTTTTATCTATCTTCGTTCAATTTTTCTGTGTTTTTCTCTACTGCCTTCGAAGGGAAAAAAGGGTTTAAGCCCGGGGATATTGTTTTTGTCGTTTGGGGATTGTTATGAGTGTGAGATTTTACGTCGTGGGTCAGATTGATGCTACTGGCTCCGGGAGCCCTCACCATGAAGAGTTGAGGGAGCTTGGGGCTTCGAAGTTTCCGCTTTTCAGGGACTTGGGGCTAGACGGGGTTCGCGACGTTTTTTGCAGGTGGCTTGGCGCTAGGCTTGAGAGTTTGGGGCTGGGCGAGGACTGGGCGGCCACACTCGAGTTTTTCCCTGAGGCATGCGTCCACGTGCTCTACTACTATTACGGGGACGAGTTCGGCGACGTTGAGGGCGAGCTGAGATTTCTCTTCTCAGGAGGCAGGGTTTACTGGATTCCGGGGGAAGACTTAGCTACGTTTATCAGCATCGCCTTAGGCTTCGCGGAGGAGAGGGTTAAGGGCGTGGAGCCGTCCGACTGGGGCTTCACAGGTAAGTCTGAGCTTATGGTGAAGATTCTTGAGGAGAGGAAGGAGCCGTTCAGGCTGCTTAAGGCTGGGGACGCTGACGCTCTCAGAGATTTTCTCGGAGCTGAGGTTTCGAAGAGTGGTTCTTTGTGGAGAATAAAGAGGGAGGTCTTTCCGCGTGTGTCAGTCGAGTTGATGTACGACGAGGACGCCGGCAGGCTTGACGCCTCATACTCTGGCGAGAACGCGTCGAAGGTGGGGAGGTACCGCCTTGAGCTCCTAGCAACGTTAACCATAAACCACGCCATCAGGTACATAGCCGTTAAAAACCAAGGGAAAACAACGCTTCCACACATATGCTACAAAATGTTTTCGAGGATGTTCACGAAGGAAAAGGGCTGGAGCCACCGTGAAGCGCCGTAGCATGCGGTGAGTCAAACTCCGCCGTCGAATCCCCACGAAGCTTACCAGCAGGCTGCCAAGGTTTTTCGAGGTTAACATGGAAGAACGTTAATCAACCTGTTCCCGTTGACAAAAAACATCAAAGCATAGAAGGCCCTGTTGAACAAAAAAATGGGAAAAATGGGGGAATAGGCGGGTTCTTAAGCCCGCTATTTTCCACGCTTCACGCTTTTCAGCTTTCTTCTCTCTCAGTATCTTCAGCTTCTCCGCCTTCTTCCACCCCGGTGCTTTCTCTCCCTGTCTTTTCTTCCGCCTTCGTTTTTGTCTTCCTCTTTCCTTTTGCTTCCTCTTTTTCTTCTTGCTTCTCTAGTTCGCTGAGGATAGCTGCGCTTATGTCGGGTGGGACTCCTATCGAGGCGAGGAGTTTCTCTCTTTCAGTCGGCGTGTTAGCTCTAAGCTCTCTCAGAATGGAGACGGCTTCTTCCTGGCTCAGTCCTGACTCGACGAGTAGTGGGACAAGCTTGTCCACGGTTTCAACCGGCATTGCTGCCACTATGGGCTCGACGCCTATGAGCGCCATCTCCTCCTGTAGTAAGGAAGCTACCATCTTGTCTCTCGACAGCGGCTTCTTGACCTCGATCCGCTCACCTTTCTCTATTGCTTCTATCAGCCTGTCAATCTTTCTTATTATGGGCGGCGTCATCATCCTCCTCACGTAAACGTACCCTGCAAGGCTGGCCGGCGGAGCTATAACTGCAAGCGACGCAACAAGGAACATTGTTAACGGCAGCTTAACGTTGAGCCCGGGTATTGCCACGCTCTTCTCCTTGACCGTTAACACCTGGAATGTCTGCGATGCCTCGTAATTTTCAGCTGAGGCGGTCACGATTATCGGTATCGTGGACGGGTTTATGCTTGTTGGAACAATGAGCATGTAGCGCCCTTCACCTATGTAGGTTAGGGGGATGCCGTTGGCTGTTACCACGGCTCCCAGAACAGGGTTACCATATGAGTCCCTGTACTCGAAGACCAGAAGGATGAATGGAACGCTGTTCTCGACTTCGCCATAACCGCCGGACAAGACGAGGTATGGTGTTACGCCTCCCAAGACGAGGAAGTTTGCAGGTGTGACCAAGGATGCGATGGGCATTATGCTGAACTCCACAATCATCGGTTGGGCAGAGTAGTTGCCTTTACTGGCGTAGAAAACAGCCCTGTAATTGCCAGGAGGCATGTTTAGCGTGTCAACGCTCAAAGAGTAGGTTCCGTCGCCCCGAGGCTCCAGCTCAGCCTCGAGGACGAGTGATTCACCCCTAAATATCCTGCAAGCGACGTTGGCATCACCCACTGGAACATTGTTGTGCACGTCCCAGAGTGATATGCTCATGTTGAGAGGTTGCATCCAGCGCGTCTCAGAAATCTCGGTTGAACTGATAACCATGGGAACAGGCCTAATGTAAACCCACATTTTATCAATTGCTGAGGAGTAGTTTGTGAGGAAGACGCTGAAGCTAACGATGTATGTTGCGTTTGATGGGAGAAGCGAAGATGGAAACACGCCCGTGTAGTTTCCGCTGCCGTTATCCTTTAATCCGCCCTCAAACTCCGTGTCCTCAAACACGTACGCCACAACGGCCCCGGTCAATGGAGCGCCCGTAAGGTTGTCAGTGCAGTAGACGTAGAGAATGAGGTCGTCTCCGAAGACAACCTCGTAAGTCGGGTTAAACGTTAGCTGCATAGGCCTCGGATCTATCCTGAGAGGCCTCTCCTTGAAGTACGTGGTGAAGTTGGTGCACTCCACCCTGAAGGCCACATAGTAACTACCTGGAGGAAGAAGGCTCCTAGGTATGGAGCCGCTGAATGCTCCGCCTCCATAATGTGATAGCTGGAAGCTGCCGAACCCCTCAACAGACCATGTCACATTAGCCTCATCCACAGGAAAGACGCCGACACTAACATTAACCCACACCGGAATATCAGTATGGTTCCAGTAGTATGGGACTGGGAACATCGAAACTTTAACGTTTGCGTCGTTGAGCTCGACGAGTTGAACGTTTATTAGTGTTTGGTTGGTTACGGTTTTTAGTCCTTTTCCTCCAGCCCTAAACTCAACGGTGTACGATGCGCCCCCGTAAAGCAGGTTTGTAAGGTCAGCCAAGTAGTAGATCTCGCCACCAACAGAGTGCTGGGTTAGGTTTGTCCAGTCCAACACCGTTCCTGAGGAGTTTGCAACACGGTACTGCAAATAATAGGTTGAATTTTCGTTACGATCCACATAAGTACCGTTTTCGTATTTCCATTGGACTTTGAGCCGGAGCTCGTAGGGGGTCCAGGTAAACGTGAGCAGGGTGCCATTAACAACCAATATGTTCGTCACGGTTGGAGGAGTTATGTAAGTTGTGCAGTTGAGAACCACGCTGAGAGGCGTGTTGGCATTGTTCAGCTCAACGGTAACACTATTTGACCCGTTGACTTCTCTAAGCTCGCCGCTCTCGTACAAGCTTAGGCTGTACGTTCCTGCTGGAAGGCGGAAGTGCACTTGACCGGTGGCGTCAGTTATGCCTGAGGTTATGAGCTCTGATCCAGTGACTGTCACGTTGATGTAGGGGAAGTTGCTGCCCGACGGATAAATAACGTGGCATATGAGGTTGACTATGTCAAGCTCGACGGTTAATTCGGTGTCGCCTGTTAAGCTTGCATCAACTGTTTTTCTGTATGTCTGGTAGGTTGTCCCGTCATGTGTCTCGTTCCAAGCGACGGTTACCTTGTAGCTGCCCTCATAAAGGTAGAATCTTGCGTTCCCGTCCTGGTCTGATACCTTATCAATTAGATGTGTGCCGTCTGTGGCGTTCACGGTTATGAGGGCGCCGCTTAGTGGCCAGCTGTTTAGGTCTTCAGCGTGAACTCTTAACGTGTAGAACCTTTCCTCGGCGCTTCCGACGCTCACCGAGCAGC
>JAHLWX010000090.1 GCA_019057675.1 Candidatus Jordarchaeum sp. LHC_1308 | reverse complement strand
ATTTCTGACCCGGGGAAAACCGAGAAGCCCCTTGGCACGAGCTCCAGTAATTTTAGGGTATGCTGAACGTCAATAACGGTGTCCTTAATACCCGTGATGTTTTCAACCTCGGCGAGCCGAGCTACCGTTTCAGGCTTAATGTCGAATCCCGTAACTGCTGGAAAATTATAGATTATTACCGGAAGACCCGTAGATCCCGCAAGGGACACATAGTACTCGTATGCCATATCGTCCGTCAAGTGGAAGTAGGGAAGAAGAATAGCTACCACGCCATCCGCACCCAGGCGTTCAGCCGCCTTAACGTAATCCACCGATACCTTGCAGCTGAAGTGGCCGACGCCGACGAGTACCGGAACCCTCCCAGCAACCTCCTCCACGACGACCTCCATTACCTTGAGCTTCTCTTCATCCGACAGGTAGGCGAACTCGCCGACACTACCCAGGCAGAAAACTCCGTGGACGCCGTGCTCAACCAGGTAGTCGACGTGGCTCCTTAGAAAAGCCTCATCGATTTTTCCCTCATTGTCGAAGGGTGTAATGAGCGGAGGAATAACGCCACTAAACGCCATCAGTAAACCTCCACTTGAAGACTCGTAAATCACATAGCAAAAGTCTCCATCACCTTGAAAACTTTTCCTCCTTTTGTGGTCAATTTTGTTGGTCAAAAACGCATAATGGGGCTTATCGTTTTGAAAGGCTCTTTGCGATCTTCGAGGCTCACATGGCTTTATATCTCGCAAATGATTTAGAACCATTAAACCCATTGAGATTGAACCTCATTGATTCTCGTAATATGGTCATCGTCGGTCACCACTGGGATCCCTAGAAGCTGAGCTGTGGCGGCAATTATGGTGTCGGCCATCGGTATGCCGTACTTGAGTCTTAGCTCTGCTGAGGCAACAGCTATCTTGGCGTCGGCCGCAACAACGTCGAAGTCCTTGCTTAGCACTTCAGCTCTAAGCTTGGTAACATCTCTGCCCTCACTTTTTTAGGGCAAGCATGTAGACTTCGTGCAACGTTATGGAAGATATCGTGGGAAACCTGTCGCTCTTCACCATTTGCTTCATCCTTGAGATAAGTTCTTGGTCTCGTGAGTAGAAGTATTCTGCGAAGAAGCGGGTGTCGTAGAGCCTTCTACGCATCTTCCTCCCTCACCTTGTCGAGAAGCTGTTTAGCCTCTTCAACGTTGAGCCTTTCAGTCCCATTATCACCCAAGTCGAAGATAGACGGCTTGCCGACATGCACACCCCTGCGCCATGTCTCCTAAGGGCTAATATCAGCCGCTGAACCGAAAACGGGGTTCCTTAATGGGAGAAGAGTGGAGGAAGCTTAAAAGGGGGGCGTGATAATTAGTTTTTGGGGAGAGCGTTCATGGATGTTGTAGATAAGCTGATTGTTCTGGGCTCTGGTGCGAAGTTTGATAAGTGCGCGTCCTCCCCCACGCTTCCTAAGAGCAGAGTTAGGAGGACGTCTAGCTCGCATCCTCTTGTCGGCCCGTGGATTTATCCTGCAGCTCTCCCCGATGGGGGGTGCATGAACCTCCTAAAGATCCTCTACGCTAACATTTGTGTCCACGACTGCGGTTACTGTGCCTTTTCACATTTCACTCGGGCTAGGAGAGCTAAGTTTAGCCCGGAGGAGCTCGCCGGGCTCTTCATGGAACTGCACCGTGATGGCTACGTTGAAGGGCTTTTTCTCTCGTCAGGCGTGTGCGGGGACAGTGACTCCACGATGAATGAGATGATAGAGGCTGTGAGGATTATCAGGGAAAAGTACGGCTTCTCGGGCTACGTCCACCTGAAAGTCCTCCCTGGAGCATCTTACTCCACGGTTAGAGAGGCTGTCAGGCTCGCGGACAGGGTCAGCGTCAACCTTGAGGCGCCCAGCAGCGCTAGGCTCCATGAGCTATCTTCGACGAAGGACTTCGGGGCTGACTTGCTGAGGAGGATGAAGTGGATAAGCGAACTGGGTAAAAGGGAACTGTTACCGTCAGGGCACACGACCCAGTTCGTCGTTGGAGGCGGAGGGGCCTCTGATCTCGAAATACTCAGAACCGTGAGCTGGCTTTACAGGAAGCTGGGGATCAGGAGGGCTTATTACTCAGCATTCACCCCGATAAAGGGGACGAGGTTCGAATCTAAGCCTCGAACGCCAAAGGTGAGGGAGCGTAGGCTATACCAGGCGGACTGGCTTCTCAGGGACTACGGCTTCAAGCTGGAGGAGATAGTTTTTGGCGACGATGAAAACCTGCCCTTCGACGTCGACCCGAAGCTCGCCTTTGCCCTTAACAACCCCAGCCTTTACCCCATCGACATCAACGAGGCAACATACGAGGAACTTCTCAGAGTGCCCGGCATAGGCCCTAAGCTGGCGAGGAAGATAATCTCTCTAAGGGAAAGGGAAGGGAAAGTGAGAAGTATAAGGGTGCTCGCCGAGCTGGGCGTCCCCCTGAAAAGGACAGGGGCGTTCATCTCGATCTCGGGGGAGAGACAGCTGAGGCTAAGCGACGCATGTAAGAAGGAGATAAAAGTCGTTTAACCCGTTCTCCCCTGTCAGCCTAAAAGTGAAGCGTTTCTACAGGCTCGGTTCCTCTCGAATGTTGGAGAAGCCTTGTGGGCGGAAACAGGCGTTCACGTTAGCGTTTTAAACAGTTGACCTGAACTTGCCCCCTCGCTCCTCGACCAGCCCCTTCTCTAAGAGGGTTTCCAAGTGCTTTTCGATCATTATTCTTTCGCTGACCTTAAACAGGTCTTTAGGCTCCGGGAAGCGCTTGTATATTATGGCTAGGTCTGCCAGCTCGTCTGTGCTCATCCACCGCTCTCTAAGCGCGCTTAGTATTTGCTGCTCCCTTTCACGCAGCTTCGAGCCGTACTCTTCGATGAGCCTCAGTATCTCGTTACTTCCTCTTACTAGATCCTTCCTGTGGCTTGTGGCTGCAGCGTCCGCTTTTATGAGTTTCAGCTTTTCTATCGAGGAAGCTGTTTCAGTGAGGCTTGAGTCGGTGCCCCCATACCATGGGCCGAAGGGGGTGAGGTCGTAGTCGGAAAGAAAGAGTATCTTTTCTTCTGGAAAGTAGAAGCAGCAGTGTCCTGCGGAGTGCCCAGGGGTGTGGATGACCGTCATCTTCGTGAATCCTAGGTTGAACGTGTAGCTGTCCTCAAACTCTAAGTCGACCTTCGAGTCCTTCAGGTTAAGGAGCTGGCGGAGGAACTGTTCACCCAGCTTTGCCAGCTCCCCGTCCCTTGGAGTGAAGTACCTGTTGTTGAGCTCGGTTACGCTCCTCACAGCCGGCGCGTCAAGCCTGTGGCAACACACGTAAGCCTCTTGAAACAATTGGTTCATGAGGATATGATCCTCATGGCAGTGCGAGTTAACCACTACTTCAACCCGGAACCTTTCCTTAAGCTCCTTCACATCTTGGAGGGAGAGGGAGAAGCCCGTGTCGACCAGCACGAAGCTTTCATCTCCCACTAGGAGGGAGTTTGAGGAGGGGTATCTTCCACCCCTCTCGCTCTCAACGAAGAACACTCCTTCTTCCAGCTTAACAACTCTTAGCATTAAAACCCATCCTTAACTACTTCTGCGAAGTATTCGCCGTCCTCCCTTATCCTTTTCACATGCTCCTTGTAGGTCATGTTAGCATACGAAAGCTTCCCATCAGCCCACTTTCTATAGTGGTTGGGGGTCAGCCTAGCGGAAATGAGGAAGAAGTGGACTTTCTTGAAGTTTTCCTCGAACTGGCTCCAGTTCCCCTTCTCAGCCCAGTAGGCGTCCCCACGATAATAAAGGTAAACGTACTCCATGTGCTCGACCATTTCGAACAGTTGCGCGAGCGTCATGGACTCCAGAACCTCGTCCCTCATCGGTTGCTCGTAGTCGATTATCAGGTTGTCCCATTCTATGCCGTAGACCGGCTTCTCGCCCAAGTAGACCACCTTAACAGCTATTGGGACTCGAGTTTTTTCTCGAAGACTACATAAACAGGGTTAAAGCCGAGTTTTTCCAGCCTGCCGGAGAGCTTGTCGAAGGACTTCATGCCGACGTTAACCCGTATAACGTCAACCTTGAGCTTTGACAGTATGTCTATTGCTGCCTCGGCGAGCATTCTTCCCACTCCTTTATCCCGGTAATCTTTGTCTACAACCCAGTTTGTAAGGTAGCCGACCAGCTGGCCGGTGGGCTCGAGGCGAGCTTCGACTATCCCCATGCCTACTACTCTCCCAGCGTCCTCATCCTCGGCCACCAGCGTCTGCCTCCTCAACCCCGGGCTGAAAAGGCGCAGGTAGTCGGACTCACGCCACTTTTCAGGGCTAAAGGTGAAGCCTACCTCGCTTGCAAGAGCTCTCATGAGCAGCATCGTGGCATCGCTGTCCGAGGTCTGGTAATTACGTATCTTAATTCTCATGGGAGACACCTCAATCACGGAAAGCTATGGGTAACCTTAAAGGTTTACGCCTTGAACGCTTCAGCCCTTTAACATAAGCCAGTTACCTCCACTTCCTCACCACTTCAGCTATTTTCTCGGCGATCTCATCCAGCACCATTTCGGTCTCAGCTTCCCCCCAATGGTTTAGGGGGTCTAGCAACGTTAAGGAACCGTTGTCTGAAAGCTCGTTAAACTTCGCTAGGACGCTTGAGAGAATGCTTGCCCTAAGCGTAGGATTACCCTTAGCCAAGTTGAGGGCTTCGAGGACGTGCCTTTCAATGTTCATCTTGGGCTTCGACGGCTGGTCTCTCCGAACCAGGTCTGGGCGTACAAGGTTGACCACACTCGTCTCGAAAACACCTGCGTGGATGTCCATGTTTTCCTCCAGTTCACGCTGAATACTTTCTGGCAGAAGGGACGAAACCTCGCTCGGACCTATGTAGAGGACGGAAACATCAAAGTTTGTGTTTGCCTCGAGAGCCGCCGACCTGAGAGCGGCGTCGCCGCCTCCATGCGCGTTGATAACTACAATCCTCCTGAAGCCGTGCAGCGACAGGCTTCTTACTACGTCGCGCACCACTTTCACCAGCGTCTCGCTCTCTAAACTTATCGTTCCCTTGAAAGCCATGTGCTCCTTGGATAAGCTCACCCACAAGACCGGGGCCACTATGGAGCCTGTCTTCTCAGCGACTCTCCTAGAGATCTCCAGCGCTATGAGTAGGTCGGTTCCAAGGGGAAGGTGAAGCCCGTGTTGCTCCATGCTGCCGAAGGGTATTATCACTGCAGCACCCTCTTCAGCCTTGCGTCTAACTTCAGCGTGCGTCATTTCTTGCAGAAAAACAGTCAACTCGGTGAACACCCCCGCCGAAGAAGAACACAACCGGGCTTTAATTCGTTTTCGGGCGCCCAAGCTCGACGCCGAGTGGTTCACAAGCCATTTCCTTCAGGAGGAGACGCACTTCTTCAACTGACCTGACGGTGAACCTTGCCCGAGAAGGGGATGTTCCAACCTTTATAGAGTAGGCTGAGCTCGGAAGAACAGCAAACATGTCCTCGTCGGTTGCGTCGTCTCCTACAGCTAGTACGAAGTCCCAGCCGCCCTTCGAAATCCAGCGGAGAGCCGCAGTCCCCTTGTTAACGCCTGCGACTTTTATCTCAATAGTCCTGTTTCCTTCTAACACTTCTAGGTTGAACCGCGCGGCGAGACCCGTGATGTTGTTCTTAAGTTCCCTAGCGCTCATCTCCCCCGCCACCGGGTCAGCCATCCTATAGTGCCAAACTAATGAGGAATCTTTCTCCTCTAAGAAGGATCCAGGGGTGATGCTAACGTAATGCCTGAGAACGGGGAAAAACTTTCTTTTCCAGCCGTCTTCCATCGGCATAACTAGACGCCACTCGGCGTCTTTCTCTTTGATCCATGCCCCATGCTCTGCGACCAAGCTCAGCGGAATGCCTCCAAACCACTCGTCTAGGAACATTCTGTCTCGGCCGCTAACTATGACGACCTCGTTTCCCTTCTTCTGAGAGAGGGAGCGGAGCGCCCTCAGAACATCCTCGTCGGGCTTAGCCTCACAGGGCTTATCTGCGAACGGCACGAGTGTTCCATCGTAGTCCAGCATAATCAGCCTACGCTTGCTTTCCCAATACTTCTTGATCAGCTTATTCCTCAACTCGGAGGTTAGATTCCTCGGGTAAAACCTGCGCTGAACCTTCCTTCCAAGCAGCCAATACAAGATGCTCACCCAGTTCAAGCGAGACAACCACCACAAACTTGCAGGTACATTAATTGCAGCCCGCCTCCGTTGCACCGTCTGCTTAAACGTGGTGGGAAGACGAGCGCCACATGTCTCGGAGTGTGTTGCGCACGCCCCGGGCTACGTGGACTATTATCGGGAACGAATTATAACAGCTATTTTCTTTAAATGGTTTGAGGTGCGGGTTGCTAATTGGCTGGGCACTACCTGTTAGCTGCGCTTTTACGTTTTTCTGCCATAGCTGTTCGGGAAAGTTTAAAAAGAAAACCATCCCTTTTTTATGAGGGCAACATGCGGGAGGAAAGAATAAATGAACTTAAAAGCACTCCACAAGATTAGCTACGGGCTTTATATTGTTGCTTCGAGAAAGAAGGATGGAAATATTAATGGTCAGATAGCTAACACCGTATTCCAAGTTACAGCGGATCCGCCAACGATAGCGGTAAGCATAAACAAGCAGAACTTAACTCACGAATTTATTAAGGAGAGTAGGGTTTTTTCCGTGTCGATTCTGAAGAAGGATACACCTCTGAAGTTCATCGGCGTATTTGGCTTTAGGACGGGTAAAGAGGCAAAGAAGTTTGAAAACGTGAAGTACAAGATTGGCGTGACAGGGGCGCCGATAGTGCTGGAAAACACCGTTGGCTACATTGAAGCTGAGGTCATTAACAGCGTCGATGTAGGATCCCACACGATATTCATCGGAAGGGTGGTTGACGCGGAGGTGTTGAGCGGCGAGGAGCCCATGACGTACGCGTATTATCACGAGGTAAAGCAGGGAAAGACCCCGGAGAGGGCGGCCACGTACATCAAAGAAGCGGGAAAGCAGTAGGGTGGCAGTCTCTATACTCCTTTTTTGAGTTTTCATAAGTTTGCTGTTTTTTCATCTCATTATTTATATTAGTGTCAGAGGATAACTTTTTGTTTGCTAGTATGGAGGTTCCGTGATGTTTGATAAGAAAAAGATGGATGAGTTGAGGGCGGCAAGGGAAAAGTGGGAACGCGAAACGCTCAGTGAGTGGCTTGAGAGGCTTCCTGAGAGGGCGGAGAAATTTAGGGTGTCGTCGGGCTTTGAGATTAAGCCGGTTTACACGCCGGAGTGTGTTGCAGGTTTAGACTACCTGCGTGACTTGGGATTTCCCGGGGAGTACCCGTTTACGCGCGGCATTCACGCAACC
>JAHLWX010000089.1 GCA_019057675.1 Candidatus Jordarchaeum sp. LHC_1308 | reverse complement strand
GGTTTACACCGGCAACGGTAAGGGTAAGACGAGCGCAGCCTTCGGGCTGGCCTTAAGGGCTATAGGCAGAGGGTTGCATGTATGCGTGATACAGTTCATTAAGGGAGGATTTGACTACGGGGAGCTATATTCATCGCAATATCTTCCAAACTTTCACCTTGAAGCTTACGGTCGTGGACGTTTCGTCTCGAGTCCGCCGTCAGAGGAGGATTATGCTGAAGCTGAGAAAGCCCTCAGAAGGGCGAGGGAAGCTGTGACGAGCGGAAACTACGACGTCGTCATACTGGACGAGGCGAACACCGCCCTAAACCTGAAACTAATCAAGCTAGAGGAAGTCATGAAGTTGCTCGCTGAAAAGCCTGAAAACGTTGAAGTCGTGCTCACAGGAAGAAGCGCGCCGAAAGAGCTGATCGAAGCAGCAGACCTAGTTACAGAAATGAGAGAAGTCAAGCATCCATACAATAAAGGCGTGCATGCAAGAATAGGCATAGAGTACTAACTTTTTCCCTCATTCGCAAAGCACGAACATATGCCCGCCAATTATACAGTAACTCCGGTTAGGGATGTTTTTGTAGGGCGGTTAAACGTGTTTTTATCGAAGGGATGTTCTAGTGTTATGAGGAATCTATTGTGGCGACGCTGGAAGGAAGTCTGCAGAATTTACCTATACGTGGGATAGTAATGGAAGATTCCTCGTTCATTCTCATCCTTAGACGAGAAAAGCAAGCTCCATCATCGGAATGTGCAGTTAGTTATTTAAAAAATTAAAAAACGCTATGTTACATGGGGGTGGTTTGGTGATTGTTGGTGTTTGTGGTAGTCCTAGACGGGGAGCTACTGAGTATTGCTTGAAGGAAGCTTTGAAGATGTTGGAGGAGGAGGGGTTTAAAACAGCTTTTTTCACCGTTCGGGGGAAGAATATTGGTTTTTGCAGGCATTGCGATTATTGTTTAAAAAGCGGGGAGTGCGCTGTTAGGGATGACATGTACGAGCTTTACTCGTTGCTTAGGGAGGCGAGGGGGCTTGTCTTTGCTACGCCTGTTTATAATGGTGGCGTTAGTGCGCAAATTAAGGCGGTCATGGATAGATGTAGGGCTCTCGTCGCCGCTGATAGAAGGTTTTTCAGGAACAAGGTTGGAATGGCTATAGCTGTCGGTGGAGATAGGGCTGGGGGACAGGAACTTGCATTGCAGCAGATTATAACATTCTATGTGCTTAACGGGGTGATAGCTGTGAGTGGAGGTTTTTTCGGGGCGAACCTAGGGGCGACCTTTTGGTCTAAGGATAGCGTTGAGGAAGTTATGAAGGATGAGGAGGGGTTTAGGAGCCTCAGGAAAACAGTTAAAAAATTCGCCACCCTTCTGAGATTACTCGAGAAGGCGGGTGGTAGCTTTGAGTGAAGAGAAAAGTGATGAGGAGGTTAAGAGGAAGAGAGTTGCGTGGGGGATTACCGGCAGCGGAGACAGGTTGACTGAAACTGTCGAAACGATGATCAAGGTTAAGGAGGAGTATGCTGGCGATGTTGAAATAAGAGTTTACCTTTCGAAGGCCGGCGACCAGGTTGTGAAGTATTACAGGTTGTCAGATGTTTTAAAGAAAGAGTTTGGCAAGGTTTGGGTTGAGGTAAACTCGAACTCTCCTTTCCTAGCTGGGCAGCTTCAGTCGGGGAGGTTCGAGTTTCTCCTGATCGCACCCGCCACATCGAACACTGTTGCAAAGATAGCGACGGGAATGGCTGACTCACTGCTTTCCAACTCGGCTATAATGGCGCTGAAAGCATTTGTTCCAGTCTACATTATGCCGTCCGATTACAAGGAGGGTATAGTGGTCACGAAGCTGCCTGATGGAAGAGATCTCAAGCTGAGGATAAGGAAGGAGGACGTGGATCACGTCAAAAAGTTGATGCAGACGGACGGGGTATTTGTCATCGAAAAGCCGGAAGACATACCTTCAGTCTTCGAGAAGCATTTCAGATCACACTCTGCGCGTTTCTCGAGGGCAAGCATGGACGTATACTAAGCGTGAAGAAAACATGGATTTAGGTTTTTAATTGCCAGTTTTCCTTCAGCGGTAAATGTTCATTGAGCGAAAATCTTCATTGCCAGTGCCACAGCTGGCTTGAAAACGCTTATGTTGCCATCCCATGCCTCAAGTATTTGACTGTACAGGGAGCTGAACTCCCTTAGAAACTCGTCGATTTTCTGGCGTATGATGACTAGATCCTCTGTCACAGCCAAAACTAATATGATGTTTTTCGTGTAGCCGAAAATAAACTTCAAGTTTCCTTGGTCCACCACTTTAACTTTTCCATCTTTGCCAGCGCTTTTGAAACCTAAGGATAAAGCTGACAGCACAGCCGCCGTTAACGCTTGGTCAGGGCCAACAGTATTTATTTTGCTTTCAAAGTCGATGTAGAGCAAAGGAGCGCCTGTATGCGATATAAGGTACAGCTCCTTGATTTTACTGCGCCAATCAAGCTCGCCGAATGAAGGTATTCTCAACATGACGAAATTAACAGTCGATATACCACCGATCATCATCAAGGAGCCCGCAATGTAGGATAAGCCTCCCGATGCCCGGACAATGTCGTCAGCCGTCAGAAGGATACCGCCCAAGAAGAAGATGAAGCCCACAGCGAAAATTTTGACCTGTTTCCGTAAGGGGTGCTCGGCTTTTTTCTGTAGATGTTGTAATACTAAGATGAAAAATATGGAGTAAATGGGAGAGAGGAACAGGTAGGAGACGTACCTGAGGAAAGTGTGGGGGAGAAGGAGCGTGAGTGCTATTCCTGTTGGTCCAATGGAAGTGAAAAGCCAGCGCGTTCGCAGAAGCTTTCTTTCAGCTGTGAAAGCGAACACTGTGATGCCGGAGAGTATGGAGATGTACCCGATTTTAATCCAGAACTCACGCTCCCAGCTTGGAACATAGAAATCAGAAGCGACGTACGAAGCCAGCAAAAGCATAATGGACAACGTGAAAATTGACCATATGAGGCGAATGTCGTCCAGTTGACGGGGACTTTTAACCCATTGGTAAAGAAGCATTACGAGAAATTCTCCCGAGAGAAAAATCGCGGCTGCTACAAGGGAAAGTGAAACATCTCGTACAATTCCTGAAGCTGGGAAAAACGCCAAGGAAAAACACTCCGCACCGCCTTTTATTAATAGCTAGAAAACAAGGTCTTAAATAGTTTCGTTCAACATACAACGAGATGCTGTCCACAGAATGTGAATGGTGATGCTCATTAGTGAGGGAGAAAGCTCAACATGAAAAGCACTTTAACCATCAAGAGGACGTCGATGTTTCTCGGTAGGCTTTCTTGAGTAGATGCGGAGTTCTTATGTGTTTTTTATCCTCCTTTTTTGGCAGCCTATACGTGCCTCTTCTAGGGAGCGCGGGCTTTAACTATTAATGAAGTGTTTTACCGTTACTCTCAGAATTCCTCGAGGACATATTAGGCTGATAGAGAAAAAAGGAGAAAAGTGATGAGTTGCGCAACGATGACTGAGCCTATTTAATTAATAACAGATTTATTCTTTGGCGCTCTCCGTCATTGATGGAGGAGGGCTCGTTGAATGCGCTTCTTGAAGATAGTATTAATTTTAATTTCTCTTCATCCTACTATCGCTTGAACGACTTTCCCTGCCACTCTGCAACAGGCATCGGACGGCAGCCTCCTTAAGTGCCCATTCTGCGGTCTGCCTCCTTCCGCATTAGGTCGACCGGTCACGAAGCCCATCGCTTCGAGCTCATCAAGATGACGATGAAAGAAAGAAGAGAATGTCTAAGATCCTTGGAAGACGGGGATAAAGCACGCAACGTGCGGTTCTAGTTCTATGTCTCTTGGGATAGGGAGCGCCTCCCGCATCTCCTCCGGCAACTTCTTGGATTCCAAAATGTCGTCCATGTCTCCTAGACGCTTCCTCCCTCGACGGCTTTCACCACGCGTTCAACTATTTCTCTGAAGACCTTAGCGGCGGGCGAGTCGGGATGCCTGAGCGTGAAGGGTGTGCCTTGGTCGGTGTCACTGCTGATGTTCGGGTCTATAGGTATCTTTCCTAAGAATGGTACGCCCGTCTCTGTGGAGATTTTTTCTCCTCCTCCTGAGCCGAGGAGGTCGAAGCGTGCACCGCAGTTGGGGCAGACGAAGCCGCTCATGTTCTCTACTATTCCTATGACCCTGACGCCTATTCTGTTGGCCATAGAGACGGCTTTCTTGACGACGTACTGGGAAAGGTCTGAGGGCGCCGTCACTATAACGACGCCGTCTATTCTAGGTATGAGCTGCATTACGCTTAACGGCTCGTCACCAGTTCCTGGGGGGAGATCCACGAGCAGATAGTCGAGTTCCCCCCATTCAACATCTGAGAGGAACTGCCTTATTGCGGCCATCTTCAACGGGCCTCTCCAGATCACAGGAGAGTCGCTGGATGGAAGGAAGAAGTCTATTGAAATTACTCTTACGCCACGCTCAGCTACGATTGGATATATCCCTGTTGGGCCAACTTGGGGCTGAACGCCTTGGACTCCAAGTATCTTGGGTATGGAGGGCCCATGAAAATCTGCGTCCATTAAGCCAACTTTTCGGCCCATTTCTGCCAGAACGACTGCAAGGTTTGCTGCAACGGTGCTCTTTCCCACGCCTCCTTTTCCACTCATGATTACTACTTTGTGTTTCACATGGGACATGCGCTTCTTTATCTCTTCCATTTGGAGAGGCTGCGCTCGTTGTTTTCTTCCTTCAGCCATTTTCTCACCTTTCAAAAGTGTCCTGCAGGCGTCCACGCCGGATAGGCGCCCCTCAAGACGTTTTAATGACGCCCTTTAAAGTTGGGGAATCACAGGACGCTACACCGCCCATTGGCTCAAACATGCTTATATCTCTTGGCCCTATGCCCTTGACTATCAGTAAGTCAGGGGAGAGACGGGCAACAAGCCCGGCTGCCTTCCCCATTCCTCCAAAATGCCCGCTGACGTTTTTTCTTCCCTCATGAAGAAAACCTTTCCATCATCGGAGACTTCCACCATAACGAAGAAAGGAGCCCTCCTGAAGTGGTCACGTACGACGGAGTCCTCGCCTGTAAAAATCGAACACGGGAACAACTTCTAACAATTATTTTTCACCTCACTCACCATTCATGCTCTAAAGGGGAGTTAACATGTGAAGAGCAAAGCGCGAGGGGGGAGCGTCGCCTCCTACAATTCGTCCTTGGAAGACGTGTTGCTTCATGATGTTACTTGAGCAGTTCTTCAACTCTCATGAACACTTCCATTATGGCTTTCGATGCCGGGCTTGAGGGAGAGAGCTCCACGACAGGTTGCTCGTTAACTGTTGCGTGAATCACTTACATCGTCTGATGGTATTAGAGCTAAGACCTCTCCACCCCTGTCTTCTATCAAACGTGAAATTATTGATACCATATCAAGGTAGGCGTCAAACCTGTTAATCACAACGCCGAAGTAGTCGACGATGCTTAAGACTCGCTGTAGGCCGCACATAGCAGCCTTTGTTGGCTCGGTCACGAGTAGAACATGGGAGGAGCCGCTTATAGCTGATATAGTCGAGCAAAACGCGCTTGGAGGCCGTCAAATAAGAGTAGTGATGCACCTAAATAGCTACTCACCTTTCTAGTTTCCTCCTTGACCTCGGAAATTATTCTACCCGACCCGGAGCCGCCCACGTTGAGCTGCCCGACTATTAACGGGAAGCCATATCTACTCTTAAAAACTTTTATTCTTCCATTTTTCAACCGGCTTGACTTTCACTGCGCCGACTGGGCAGACCGCTTCGCAGACACTGCACCCCTCACAGTAGACGGGAGACACTACACAACCTACATCCAGTTTTCTGATAGCGGCAAACGCGCAATGTTCATAGCATTTCCACACTTGTTGCATAGGCGCTGGTCTATTTGCGCTTTCTCTGACGTGAAGAGGGCTTTTCCTCGACGAGTTCTCCTCCTCTAAAAACCTTTTGTTAAGACAAGCCGAAGCCAGATTAACAGCAACTGTAGGGAAGCCTAGAAGCCAATAGCCCCTCCGGTCAAACGCATAAACATAAGGGCATCCGAGCGAAAACGGAAAAGAGATTAATAAAGTCTACAAGAACATAAAGGAGCCAGTGTAGCCCTCACGCAGCCACAAAAAGCAATTATAAAAGAATAAAAGATTTATGCCGAAAAATGGACTTGCAAAGCTTTAAATGGAGAGGCTACGCCGCCCTCATCCGCGTAAATCGCAACGCGACTAAACAAATGTAGCTGCTAAACTTTATGAGCAGCATAAAGCATGTGGGGGCAGAGGGGGTTGCGGCTGAAGGTGTACTATGAAGCTGGGGTGAGCGTTGCTAGCCTTTACTATTCATTTATTGACCGGCAGTATCCGAGTATTTCGAAGTCTTCTTCGTCGAACTCCCTTTCGCTCCAGCGTTCAACTTCCTTAACGAAATCTGAGACAGCGTCGTCATCACCCGAAACTTCACCCCTACTTACGTTTAGCCGCCTTGACCTAGCTTCTTCCTCTATGGCGATCCTGAGGAAGTTCTCGGCCTGACGCTCGCTTATCCGGAACTTCCTCGCAATACCAGGGATAACATTCTGCTTCATACGCAACAAGTCGCTGACACTAACCTTCAAGCAGACCACCACGGTTCCGAAGGATGAAAACTCTTTTAAAGGTTGCCACTAGGCGGCAGACGCTCGAAAACGCATTACGGGTTGACGCTCAAATGGAAATTGATTAAAAAATGACTAATCAAAAAAGGAACCCTATGAAAGGTGCCAGCAGTTTTAGTTTCTTTTATTCTTCATCCGGCATTTATGACTGAAAAATTTATTATCCTCTCTTTCTCTATTGATTTTTTAAAAACTGTGGAGGTGTGAGAGTGAAGGTTGAGGATGTGGCTAGACGTAAGCTGGTTACATGTAAGGTTGACGATGACGTTCCATTTGTCGCCAAGTTGATGGTTGACGAGGAAGTTGGCTCAGTTTTCGTGGAAGACAGGAATGGGAAGATCGTCGGCTTAATAACCGATGGGCAGATATTCAGGCTTGTCGCACAGCGCCAGAAGCTAGAGAACGTTAAGGCGAGAGACATAATGGTCAAGGAAGTTTACACAATAGACAGAAACGCGCCGCTCGCGGAGGCTTGGAGGCTTTTCCAGTCTACTGGCGTCAAAAGGCTGGCAGTGACCGACGGGGAAAGAATAGTCGGCGTTTTAAGTAGGAAGATGGTTCAACGTATTATGAAGTACGAGAAGGCATCAATGCTTGCCCAGAGCTAAAGGCACAAACATTCCTGCAGCTTCTCCACTCTACAAAAAAGGGTTTTTACAAAAGACGTAAAATAAGTGGATGTGCCTGTTGGCAACCCTGTGACGGAACTTTCTTT
>JAHLWX010000088.1 GCA_019057675.1 Candidatus Jordarchaeum sp. LHC_1308 | reverse complement strand
TTTTAAAGCAACACCTATGTTTAAAAGCCGCATTTCCATTTTAAAGTAAAGACCGTCCGCTCAACTTACTTGGTTCGCAACATGTTGAACATTAATGTTTCTGTATAAATCCTAAGCATCATCAAGATAAGTCATACTGTTAGCGAACACAGTCCCCTCAATTCAGCCCTTCAAGCACCCCTGCGGTTTCCTCTACATTTTTCCATTAAATTTTTAATTAATGCTTACTAATAATGGTGGTGATGAAGTGGTGCGGCGACTTTATTAACCATTTACAATCCTAACGTATTTTCAGGGGACTTGGAGGGATATTTTTGATGCGCTCGAAGGGCATCCTTCTTATTTTAGGCTTAATTTCGCTCATCCTTCTCTCCACCGTCATTCCCTCGGTTTACAGTAATTGCGGCATGGTTCGTGCAGCGGCTTCTCAGGGAGGTGTGGTGACCGTGGCGGAGATAAAAGGCGAGATAACCAGGTCCACGCTATACATGGTTCAGGAGACCCTAACCGCCGCCGCCCAGTCCGGGTCGCGGCTTGTGGTCTTCTACCTTAATACTCCGGGAGGGGAGCTGGGTGCTGTGAACGAAATAATGAACCTTTTCGAGTTAAGCTGGGTGCCAGTTTGCGTTTTCGTTTCCCCCCTCGGCTCCACAGCTTGGAGCGGCGGCACGTATCTCCTCATGGCAAGCCACATCGCTGCGATGTCGAGCGGAACCATTATAGGCTCATGTCAACCCGCCATGGGCGGCCAGCCAGTATACGACCCGAAGTATGTTAATGCTATGGCTGCGTTAATGGTTGCGCATGCCCGCCTCCACTCAAGAAACGAAACTGTGGCAGGCCAGTTTGTCTACATGAACCTCAACATGCTCCCGGAGCAGGCTAGGGAGAGCGGCGTCATAGAAGTTATAGCTAACAGTCTCCCGGAGCTTCTCTCGAAGCTTGAAGGAAAAGCATTGATATACTACGTGGACAACGAGACAGGAACTTCCTCATGGAGACTCGTGGATGAAGACGAAACTGAACTCTACACCCCGTCCAGAACGATATCTCTATCGGGGATAAGTAGCTCCTACCCGTTGCTTTACCCGAAGTCCATTAAGTACCAAGCGCTGGACTTCTTAGTTAACCCCTACGTGGCATACTCTCTTCTCATGCTCGGCGTCTTCGGGCTTATAATAGGGATCAAGACGCCCGGCTACGGGGCTGAGGTGGGAGGCTCAATATCTCTCCTCCTCTCCCTCCTAGGCTTAGGCGTCCTAGGGCTTAACGTCGCAGCCATAATCCTCTTCATACTGGGATTCACGTTCCTGATACTGGAGCTCAAAACAGGAACCAGCATGCTCGCCATAGCAGGCGTAGCGTGCCTAGTGCTTGGAAGCCTCATGGTGGTTCCGGCAGGATGGCTTTTCACCCAGTCCTTCATACAGGCTCTCACAACAGTCCTACTGGCAATCTCAGGCATGCTGGCAGCATTCTTCGGATTCTTGGTATACAAGGTCGGCGAGACGCGGAAGCTGAAATCTGACTTAGAGCCCAAAACACTAATTGGAGCTGAGGGACTGGCGAAAACCACGCTTAACCCACGGGGGCAAGTGCTCGTAAAGGGCGAGGTTTGGTCAGCCCGATCAGCAGACAACTCCACTATACCAGTAGGGTCAAAAGTGAAAGTGGTTAACGTCTCAGGTCTAATGCTCATCGTCGAAAAAGCTGAAAAAGGAAACTAGGCGCGTACACGCCCTAAAAAGCACGAGAAGAGAGCTCGTGAAGGCGTCCGCTTTAGGGTCAAAGAGTTTTTCACTCGGAGCCGGTCGGTTACCCTTCCTCCATGCACTTGTACTCCCTTCCGTGCAGTATCAGGTCGCGTATTTTTACTCCGTAGTACTTCATTCTCTCGGTGAGCCTGAAGGGGTTTTCTCGTATTATTGCGACGTTGCCTTTACTTATTGCTTCGAGCACGTCCTCCAAACTTCCGTCATCAGCTGTGATACCTGTTATTCCGTTCCCTATCTCGTCCAGCGTGTGGGCGTCGCTGCCTGCAACGACAGGTATGCCTTCAGCCTCGGCAAGCTTTTTAGCTTTCTCGTTCAGCCGCCTTGATGTCCTAGCGTTGAATCCCTCAATCGCGTCCACTCTGAATTCCCTCACAAAAGTCGGGGGTTTGCTGCGCCTGTAAGGGTGAGGAAGCACGACAATCCCTCCGGCATCCCTTGCAAGCTCCATGACTTCCCCGACATCCATTTCTTTGGGCCTAAACTCCAGCTCCTCCATTATACCCAGAACCACTATGTCTCCTCTAACACTGCTTATCTCGACGCCCGGAATTACCATCACGCCGTTGCTTTCAGCCACCTTAAACCCCAGCAATCCTCCCTTGGTAGTGTTATGGTCTGTTATCGCCACCCCGTCCAGTCCCCTCCTAGCAGCCTCTTCAACAACTTCGCGGGGGCTACTAACAGCGTCATTCCCCCAAACAGGGTGTCTCGAACAGTAAGTATGCACATGTAAATCGAACAAGTACACCTGACATCACCACTCTGAGAACTTTCATCTCTCGGAGACGAAAAACAGCTAACGTTAAAACGTTTTTGAATGCGTCATTTCCCCTTTAAAACTTACTTGAGACTTAATTTTTCCTTCTGGCTGAGATTAATTATTTAAGGATGAAAAACAATAAGAAATCCATTGACAAAGATGAGAGGGGCGAGGAGAATATGTCTAAGAAAACAGCTGAAAAGGATCCTCTAAGTTCAGCTAAAGAAGTGGCTCAGCAAGCTCTCAAAGAATACAAGTCCATTCTTGGATCGATAAAGCAGCCAACAGACAAGCCATCAAAGATAAGAGCAGACGTTTTAAAGAAACTGGTTAGCCAGACGGAGAAAAGCGTAAGGGAAATAGAGAAAGCCGCCGAGAAAGCGAAGAAAGAGGAAGAGAAACTTAAAGAGAAAGAAGCGGCCGCAGCGGCGGCAGCAAAAGCAGCCAAGCCAGCTAAAACAGCTAAAAAGGCGAAAGAAGCTAAGAAGGCAACGGAAGCCACATAGGCAGCGTCATAATTTCCCTCTAAAAACCTAATTCTCTTTTTTCTTGTTGCTCTTATTTCTCACAATTGCTTTTTGCTAAGTGTTATTGTTTCTGTTCTATTCCGGGTCACTTTCCATCTTCAAGCGTTCCCCTTGTATCTGGTTATACCTGCGCTCTCCACCTTTACTGTTTCGTATCCTTCAAGCTTGACACGTAGTGGCTGATCGTGGTGAAGGTGATCTCCCGTTGCCCGATAAGTGTCTTCGAAAGTTTCTCCCTCTTTAAGAAGAGGGATCCTCCACGTGAGCCATGTACCCTCCCCGCTCTCGGCGACTTCACACTTTTCAGCGTTAACCACGTGTCCTTTTGGGACAACGTCTACGAGCTCTATGCCGCTAAGCGTGCTTATTGAGGTGTTTTTAACGCTCACTTGGACAACATACTTTCCTTCACTTAATGGTTTAACAATCTTCGTGGCCTTAGCTAGTGGTCTCCCGTCTTTGAGCCTCAGTTCCCTCTCGAATAGTAAAGCCCTAGGCCTCCTTTCCAAGCGATACCCAACCTTCACGTTTTCCCCCTCGTTTAAGCCCTTCAGCCTCCTCCTCACAAGCGTGTCCTCTCCCTCCACGAGCTTTACATCTCCCTCCTTTGGGAAGACTTCCACTATGGAAAGCTCTAGTGGAATCTCGTCCTCTACGAAAACCTCGTCCACTCCTCCGGCGACCCCGCAAACCTCGGATGAGACGGTGAACTTACCGTTCTCCCTTTTAACTGGCATATGTGTTCTGACGGCGTCAATCAGGTTGCCTCTTCTGAGGATCACCGTCCGAGCTACGCCTCTTTCAGCCTTCAACATGAAGCAGGCTTTTTCCCCCTCCTTCAATCCAGCGACACTAAATATTACCCTTGTCTTCCCATCAACCTCCTCAACAATTCCTTCTTCTACATCTACGACTTTGAACCCCTCCGGGACAAGCCCTTCAAGTACACCTTCCTCAAGCCCCCCCTCCCAGACAGCTTCCAGCTCGACTTCCGCCACATAGTAGGGCGGCTCAGACGGAGCTAGTTCGCAGCTCACATATCCCTCAATTTCCCTTCCACGGCTCTTCCCCTTCAGCTTAAACTCAACTCTGCAGCTGGTGGTTCCCCTCACGTCGGCGAAGACTCTTTCTAGGACATCCTCTCCCAACTCCCCCTTAACCTTCACGCTCTTAGTCTTCACATATCCATCAGCGCTCACCGCTCTTCTTGCCTCCTCCTCGCCAAGTGGCTCGGCCTCCTCTAGGCGGAATGCCTCAGCTGCCTTATCACCCAGCTCCCTCTTCCTCTCCTTCAACATTAGGAGAGTAAAAGCGAATGTAGGCGAAGACCTTATCTCCTCCTCCTTAACGCTCTCAGCTACCATAAGCGCCTCATCCAGCCTACCGGACACGAGGAACCTTATCATTGCATCCTTGAAGGCGTTAGCAGCCCCATAATACTCTCCTTTCTCCCTGTAAATCTCCGCAGCCCTGAGGAAAATCTGAGCTGCAGCAAGGTAGTCTCCTTGGGCATCAAGCCCCTCAGCCACCTGAATATACTTCTCGGCGGCTTTAAGTGCCTCCCCCTCCACGAAAAGCCTTTCAGCTTCCCTCAGCTCCTCTTCGAACCCCACCTTGATCTCCCTCCTTAACCTTCATTCTCTCAACATACTCCACTAGGGAAACCCTAATCACCTCGAGCTTTGACCTGTGGTCTTCAAGGCTCCAGCCTCCCACAGCCTCGTAGCTTCCTTTGACCTCGTAGTTCTTAACAAACACCATCCATGAAACCCTACTCATAGACTCGAGAAACTTCATAAGTTGCTCGTAACCCCCGGCATCAAGATGCCTCTCAGCGAGCTCCCTAAGCCTGCCCCTTGCCTCCTTATCCCCTGAGACGACGCCGATGCACGCCTTGAGGATCTCGCTCTCCGCTCCGCTAATCCTCCCCTCCTCCAAGAGCCTCGCAAGAAACCCAACGTCGCCCCTAACGACCCTAAGCACCTCCTCGAACTCTAAATCTTTAAGCCCAACCAAGCAAGGCACCCCCGTCTAAACTAAACATTTCTCTCCTTCACTAATAAACCTTCAATATCGAGGAGCAGTAGACCGTTTCCCTTTAGCATAAGAAAGCGCCTATACCTGCTCGTCTTCGCAATGGATCACGGGTCGCACTTAACATGACTAAAATGTATTATTTCATCAATTTTTTATGATTGATTTTATATATGCGTTTATTTTTTAAATGACGCTATGAAAAGTTTTTAAACCATGCATTGCGATAATCTTCTGAGGCGGCGATGGAGCGTTCTGAGGATCTTCGCTTAGAAAATTTTTTCTTATGTTTTTCTTGTAAAGCTGGAGGGTTCTCTTGTGAGTTTAGAGGAACTTGAAAAAATCGCCGAGTTTGAAGCGAGACTTAAGCAGCGGTTAATTATCCCCATAACGGAGTTGAAGCCGGCCTCCTTTAGCTCAATAGTGCTCCTGCTTGTAGAGGGTCAGGAGCCTCCAGAACCCACAATAGATGTTATATCCTTCTTGGCGAGGAGGCATAACTGCAAGGTTAAGCTAGTATGCTGCCCCAAGCAAGGCGTGGATTGTAGTAGCCTTCTTAAGTCTACTAGGAGACAGCTGGAAGGAAAAGTGAAGGATGTTGAAGAGTATGTTTCAGAAGAGAACGTAGCGTCCTTTGTCTCCAGCATTACAGATTCTTCAAGCCTCATCGTTATCCCCCTACTCGACATAGCCGAAGAGCAGCTGAAACTTATCGAGTCACTTTTTCAAATAGGGTTGCCGATACTTATCATCGAGAAGTCGGATATGCCTCCTAAAAAACTCCTTGGCAACGTGTTATTTTTGCTCAGGGAGCCAAAGGAAATCAAAGACCCCCTACCTGTTCTGACCGCTGTTTGCGCCGACAAGGCAAAGATAACATTCTTGGCATACATAGGCGAATCCTTCTTGGAGTCTATAGACTTCCTGTTCACCCTCATGTCAGAGCTCTCCACCGTGGAGAAGGAGAAACTGGTGTCATCAATATGCAGCATGATGGAGCGGGCAATGAAGGAAGTCGAGCCAGCACTCGTAGGTCAAGGCTTCCAACTGAACAGGTTGATAGAAGTTGGCTCCATTGACGTAGCGTCAGTTGACCTGATGAAAAAAATAGGTGCCTCCCTCATAGCTATACCAGTTAAGGCGAGGATGAGGCCTGAAACAAAACTGGTGTTAATGAAAGCTACGTCTTCCTTCCTCCTCATACCGGAGAAGCCAGCAGAGGCGACAGGTACACCAGCTCCCACATCACCTAAGAAGCCCCGGAAGGAGGATTAGTGATTGAAAACAGACGCCTTGGAGGCTCTTTCAGCGATACCATTCATTCTTTCAGGAAGAGAAGCCCTTACAGCAAAAGAATGGTGCTTCATTCTCTCCTTCGACTGGGGAACACCCTACGGGCTCACCCCTACACTAGCCCTCAAGATACTCAGGCTCGCACTTGAGAATGGTATAATCGAAGAGCAGGACGGACAGCTGAAAATGACCAAGCCCATCTCCATTCGACCACTGTTTTTCCATGGGAAGAAAATCGATTTCGGCGGGTTAAAGGACGTGCAGCCATACGCGTTAAACCTCAAATTAGAAGTGAGTCGGGAAGAAGCGAAAGAGGCGGCTCAAGGGTCGCTGCAAAAAACCGCGGCTCGGAAAGCCACCCCACTCCCCTCCGAGTCAACGGCTAAACATGAAAAACCTAGAAAGACAAAAAATAAGGAAGAAAAAACAAGAATGGAAGAAAGGACAGAGAAAGGAGAGATGGAAGAAAAGAGGGAAGAAGAGAGAAAGTTCAAGCAGGCAACACTCTTCTGAGGCTAGCCTAAGGCTCGAGAGGGCTTCATGGGGCCCAGAAGATAACTAGTTCTCCCCCGTCAAGGGGTGGCCCAGCCCTCTGGTCGAGCTTCCCTCTAGCCCAAAATTATTTTATCTCATTCTTACTTTATTACTTTTTCCCGGGGGGCGGCTCTGATTGAATGGCCAAACAAGATTTCTTCAGCGGTTTGCTTACGGGCGAAGTAAGCAGAATACTGTGCTCCGGAGCGGTTGAAGTTAGCGGCGTTGAACGCCTAAATTCCTCTTACTTCACTGAGGATTTTTTCGGCGTCAATTCTCGTTTTTTTCTCCGTAGCCATCAATGCTGCTGCGACGGCTGGCGCGTTTTCGGACGCTTTCTTCCCGAGCATGCTTTTCAAGCTGTGGATTCTTGTGAAGCCGAGGTTTTCCGCCGCCCTTTTAGCCAAAAAGTCCTCCCCCAGCCCGACTGTGATCACGGTGTCTATGTCTGGGTTCCTCGATGAAAC
>JAHLWX010000087.1 GCA_019057675.1 Candidatus Jordarchaeum sp. LHC_1308 | reverse complement strand
TTGGCAAATATAACCAATTAAATGACAAAAATTTACGATTTGAAAACATTTAAAAATATGAAATTGCAAATATTATTTGTAGGGGGTAGTTTTATGCCCATAAATCCGTTGTATAACGCGATATGTTTTGGGACATTGCTGAGCTCCTTGGATAGGATTGGAGTTTCACTACCAATAGTGGCGAGGCAGACCTCACAGCTGCTAGAGCCACTTATGAGAGACTTATTGAGGGGGCTTACAGGCTCCGGTGATCTACCGAAAAACCTTAACGATGTAAAGAAGGTCATCGAGAAACTCACGGATGTTGGCGGAATAGAGGGAACCAGGGTGGAGGTGACCGGCAACACGCTCATCGTGAGCGGCAGCGATTGCATGTACATTGACATGTCACGCTTTGGCAGGATGCTGGGATACCCGACCTGCCCAATGTGCATCATCTCGCTGATGCTCATAGCGCTAATAAACGTTCCCAAGATAGGAGTGGTTACTGAGACAACAGTGGATACCAACGGCAACGAGTGCCGCATAAAGATTAAAGTAGAAGAGTAAGCAAGACAAGCCTTTAAGAGAAAGCAGCCAGTGAAAGAAAGAGAAGAAATAGCGCTGGATAAAGTCTAAAAGGTGAGAACGGGACAACATAAAGACACGCCGACAAGCCAAATTATTCCGTTAATAATCGAGTTTTTCCTGCCGAGAGGGGACACCATCTCTAAACTTGGAGTGTGAAAAGAGTCTCCTTTTTTTTGTATGACTAGTTAAAGAGAATGATATAGAGGCGGGAAGTGTTTATGCAGCTGGCGTAGGTTGAAAGCATCATGGCGAGCAGAGCTCTTAGATGGGGATCCATGCGAAGAAAAGCCGAGGGCGTTGACCTGTGTCTTCTATCTGGCTTTCTTTGTTATAGAAAACATTTAAAAGTGTTTTTAAACTAACTTTCTTGCTGAGGGGGACAATTATGGGTATAATGATTGTGGATGAAAAGGATAAAGAGGAAATTTTTAGAGTGATAAATAGTGCTTTTCTAATTTTTGACGACGTGGATTTAGGATATGTTTTAGATTTTTCTCTCGACGAGATGAATATTGCTGTTGTGACGTCGGAACGCTTCAAACCTCATGAAGGGATGAAGTTCGCTATGAAGCTTGCAAGCTTCATAAAGAAAAATCTGAAACATAAATGCAATTTGAGTAACTTCAACGTGAACGTTAGGGTTCTCCATCTCTCCCCGGTAAGTTTCCAGTATGACGCTATCAGAAAAGGAAAGCTAGTTTTCTGCAGAAACCCTGCCAGACGAGTAATGTACGAGGCAGACGTTATTACAAAGACGTTATTACAAAATACGCTAATTACTAGCAAGGTACATGATTACAACACGTGATTTAAGAGACACCAAGGAGATAAGGGAGAATAGCATAAATAGAATGATTAAAACCAGGAAGATCCTTCCTTTTCTGTTTCCATTGTTTAAGAGAAGCCCGTTTTACCTTCTTTTGGTTTTTTCTGTTTTCAGTTGCTGATGCTGCCGCGCTAGTCTAAGGTGTATGGAGAGCGCTCGAGTGAAGGGGGTGCAATTCTCGGCGATTCGCGTTCCGGGGGAATGTTTTTATTAAAGCATTGCTTCGCCCTTAGTCTCATCCCCCGCCACTTCCTCGTAACTTTCATAAAAATGATTATCACTTCGCTTAACGTTGTAGTCAAGCCTTTCTTTTCCAGCACTTCGACAGGTAACGAAGTGTGTGTCTTTAATCCAGCGAGTAGCTTCACCATGCTGCCTGTAATTCTTCAAAAAGATTATGTAATTCTTCAAAAAATTTAAAGCCTTTCTTCGCCGTTACCTTGCGCATGGATATTGGAGGGAGTTAACGTGCCTGTTCTTGATAGGTCGAGGATTAGGGCTGATGTACTTAAGCTCATAGATGAATACATGAAGGCGCAAACAGACGCCATACTAGAGTTCATTAAGAGAGAGGGGAAGGGAATAGATTTCCCGGCTCTCTGGGGCAAGGTGATGGCGGGCAACGAGCGCTTCTTCAGGAGGGAGATGAGCGCCGAGGAGATCTACAGCTGGCTGACTAAGGATGAGATGCTCTTTCTCGCTAGGATGATGAGGTATGCTTTCGAGCATGCGGCAAAGGTCGAGCAGGAAAAATATCCCATTCCGAGTTACGTTATTATAGATCAGGTTGACGCTGGAGGCGTCCCGGCGGAGTGGCAGATAACTTCTGGATCTGCAGACGACAAAGTTCTACTGTACTTCCACGGGGGAGGAATGATTGTCGGCTCCCCAAGCACGCACAGACTGTTAACTGTCAGACTTGGAGAGGAGGCAGGGGTGATGGTGCTGAGCGTGGACTATAGGCTGGCCCCTGAGCACCCTTACCCTGCCCAGCTGGAAGACTGCGTCAAGGTTTACAAGTGGCTTCTCTCTCTTGATGTGAACCCAGAAAACATGGTGGTTGCAGGCGACTCTGCCGGGGGAAACTTAGCGCTGACAACGCTGCTGAAGCTCAGGGATGAAGGCATAGAGTTGCCCGCCGGGGCAGTTTGCCTCTCACCTGTAACAGACTGGACGAGCACCGATGAATCATTCTTTGAAAACGCAAAGACAGACCCCGTTTTGGCAGAGGTGGGAGTATTCTGGTGGGGGCCAGCATACCTTGCGGGGGCAAACCCCGCTGACCCGCTTGTGTCGCCGCTATATGCTGATCTGAAGGGGCTCCCGCCGATACTAATTCAGGCGAGCACCAGCGAGATGCTCTTTGGCGGCTGCAGGCGCTTCGTTGAAAAAGCCAGAGCGGCGGGGGTAGATGCGACACTGCAAACATGGGATGGCATGCCACACGTATTTCAGTCCTTCGGACTATACACGTTACCTGAAGCGAAAGAGGCAATAATGAGAATAAACGAGTTCATCAAGAGACTCTTCAAGTAAACTTCCTGTGCTAAGTGGCTGCAGGCGTTCAAGCAAAGGGCGTTAGCTCAATGCACCTTTTTTATTTTTCCTCGACCCGAAGAGCCAAAGGCTGCTTCACTAAAATGAACCCGCCAAAGAAAAAGAAATGATGGGATGTAAATACAAGTCGAACACTAAAATCAAAGTATAGCACGGAGTTAATGCAAAAGAACCATGAAAAAACCTGATACAGATGATGAGCTCTTGCTGCCAAACGTTGATTTTCATAGTTATTTAGCTTAATGAGTTCATTTCGTCCCCCGGGAAGATGGATGAGCGTTGTGACATATTGCGTGTTGGGTTTCGTGTTGGTGTTTTTAATAGATGAATTTGTGAAGCCTGTTACTACTTTACTTGGAGAAAGCTTGAACTTTGAGTTTTCGCTTATGTTCACGGATCCTATGTGAGGGAGAGATCCATTCCTTCGGTGACTTAGACTTGGCTGTCATCGTGAACCATGAAAATATGGCGTTCATCTTTTTGAGTGGGTTGTAGGAGTGCGCAGGAACGTCGACGTGAGGTCATGAACGGAGAAAACCACGAAAACTGGTCTAAATTGCCAGGATTCAGACGTGCGTAGGCACATTATTTCTCCATAGAGTAAGGTTCACCGGGTAAAATAAGAACAACGTAGAAAGGCCTCTGGGCGCTTCCGAATTACCTACCAAAAACTTTCGGAAAAAGTTAAAGTTTTTGCAGACGTAAATAGATGTTTACTTAAAGAGGTTGTTTAGCGTTGTTCGAGGGATATAGTATATTGAGGGAGAAGTTTCGTTAGCTTAGATGGCTTTTTCTCTGCCTCGCCTCCATCAACAAGGAAGAACGATTAATTGCAGATTGAGGATCCCGGATTTAATTTGATAAATAATTGAAAATGATTATTTTCTTTCTATTAAGAAGGTGGAAATAATTAATTAAGTATTAATGCTATTCTTGTAACAGTATGAAATTAAAATGAGGGAGTCGTTTGGAGAGAAAACGTGTCTCGCATCACGATTCTATTGTCGAGATGTACAAAAAGTTGAAAGAGGACGGGATAACTAACGTCTGGGATCGTTATTATATGCAGGGGCTTGGCGGGGATCCTGACAGGCGGTGCCCTTTCTGTCAGGCGGGTGTGAGGTGCGACTTGTGCTCTAATGGTCCTTGCCGCGCCGATGCTGAAAAGGGTAAGCGTGGTGTTTGCGGGATAACAGCTGACGGCATGGCTATGAGGATGATGTTATTGAGGAACGTTCTAGGGGCTTCAACGTACCATTTTCACGCCAGCCAGACTATCAGAACATTGAGGGCTACCGCTGAAGGGAAGACTCCGTTCACCATAAGAGAGGAAGGTAAGCTGATGTGGCTTGCCAATAGACTTGGGTTAAACTCTGATGGAGGTGTCGAGGAGGTCGCTTTAAGGGTTTGCGACTTTGTCGAGGAGGACTACGCGCGGAAGTTCTATGAGCCCAGCAGGATTGTTGAGGCCTTGGCTCCAGAGGAGCGGAAAAGAGTTTGGCGTGAGCTCGGCGTTTTTCCCGGAGGCATATACGAGGAGATCATGCTCGCCACAAGCTCCTGCCTGACGAACGTTGACGGCTACTTCGTGAGCCTAGCCCTCAAGGCTATACGTCTATCTATAGCTATGGCTTATCAGAGCCAGTTTGTCTTAGAGTGCTGTCAAGACGTGCTTTTCGGCGTCCCCAGACCTCACAGTGTGCGCGTGAACCTGGGCGTCCTAGACCCGGACTACGTTAATGTCTTGGTTAACGGGCATGAGCCGTTTTTGGGGTTCATCCTAGTTCAGCTTGCAAGAAAAGATGAATGGCAGAGAAAAGCGAGGGAGGCTGGAGCGAGGGGGTTAAGGGTGATAGCAAACATAGAGACGGGGCAGGAGATGATCCAGAGGTGGAAGGTGGATGACGTTTTCTATGGCTTCACGGGGAACTGGTTGATGCAGGAGGCTGTACTTGCGAGCGGCTGCGTCGACCTCTTCGCTTGTGACATGAACTGTTCCATGCCGATAGACCCGCTCTACGCTGAGAAGTACGGCTTCAGGCTTGTCCCCGTGAGCGAGCTGGTCGCCTTCGAAGGCGTAAAGGACAGAGTGAACTATGAGCCTGAAAAGGCGGAGGAGCAGGCTGCAAAGCTACTCCAGTGGGCCATCGAAAACTTCAGGGAAAGACGGGCAAAAATAAAGCCCGTCACCGGGTTACCTGTAGGCGAGGCTATCGTGGGATTCTCAACGGAGAGCATCCTCGATGCGCTCGGAGGAAGCCTAACCCCGTTACTGGAAACAATAAAGAAGGGTGACGTTAGAGGGGTTGCCGGACTGGTTTCATGTACAACTCTCAGAGACCATGGGCAGGATGTACATACGGTAGCCATGGCTAAGGAACTTATAAGGAGGGATGTTCTGGTTCTCTCAATGGGCTGTGGGAATGCAGCCCTCCAAGTTGCGGGTCTATGCCACCCTGAAGCTGCTGAGCAGGCTGGGCTAGGGCTCAGGAAGGTGTGCGTTTCACTGGGAATTCCACCTGTGCTTAGTTATGGTACCTGTACTGACACGGGGCGTCTGGCAGATCTCCTAGCCGCTCTTTCGGAGGCGCTTGGGGTGCCTATACCGGATTTGCCCGTAGCAGCGGTTGCCCCAGAATACATGGAGCAGAAGGCTACTATAGATGCGATATTCGCTTTAGCCCTCGGACTTTTCACATACGTGAATCCCGTTCCTACGATTACCGGGGCGCCGAACCTCGTGAGGCTTCTAACAAAGGATTGCAGGAACATTACCGGTGGTATACTAAACCTCGAAAAGGATCCCGTAAAGGCTGCGGATGCCATACTAGCGCACATAGAGGAAAAAAGGAGAAAACTTGGAATATGAAAGAAAGTGGAAGTGCACGTAGGAGGGGTGTAAAGGGTTTACTGGGGTTCTCGCCTGTTTTTCAGCGGGTTGCCTCTTTGAGTTTCCATGTGTATTCTCGGAGTGCTTTAACTATTTTTTCCTCGTTACCCAAGTTTTCTTCTACGATTTTTACTAGTCTGCTTCCAACTATGGCAGCATCAGCTCCGCTTTCGAGTATGCTCCTCACATGTTCAGGCTTTGAGACACCGAAGCCAACGGCTAGGGGGACTCGGCCCCGCGTGAAGCGCGCAGCTCTCCTTATCGTCTCAACGGTTATATCCTGAATTTTTTCTCTTTCCCCGGTCACCCCGAAAACCGACACGAGATAGAGGAAGCCGGAAGTGTATTCCACGATCTTTTTCATCCTCTCAGTCGAAGTGGAGGGGGCTGCGAGGAATATGGTGTCCACCTCGTATGACTCGGCGAACTCCTTGTACTCGCTTGCCTCCTCAACTGGTAAGTCTGGCACCACCACCCCGTCCACGCCTCTGGCGCTTGCCTCCTCAAAGAAGTTCTTTAGTCCCATCCTGAATATAGGATTATAGTAACTTAGGATAACTACTGGGACGTTCACTTCCCGCTTTACCTCTTCAACCATTTCTAAAACCATTCTGGGCCTTGTCCCCGCTTTGAGCGCCCTCACGGTGGCTGCCTGTATCGTGGGGCCATCCGCTATAGGGTCTGAGAACGGAATTCCCAGCTCGATAATATCCGCTCCACCACCAACAATGGCCCTAACTATGCTTGGCGTCATCGATGGAGAGGGGTCGCCAGCAGTCACGTATGCTATGAGGCCACCCTCGCCTCTCTCCCGTAGCTGAGAGAACTTCTTTGCAAGCGCCCTCATATTTCAGCCCCCAGGTACTTGGCAACTACTTCCACATCCTTGTCGCCTCTACCGGAGAGTGTGACCACCACTATGTCGCCTCTATCCATTTCTCTGGCGAGCTTCATGGCGAAGGCTAAGGCGTGCGCTGGCTCAAGCGCTGGAAGTATCCCCTCTTTCCCTGAGAGATCGAGGAAAGCTTTGACCGCCTCCTCGTCTGTGACGGCGACGTAGCGCGCCCTTCCTATAGACTTTAGGAAGGCATGCTCCGGTCCGACCCCAGGATAGTCTAGCCCGGCGGATATGCTGTGAGTGGTTTTTATCTGCCCATCCTCGTCCTGCAGGATGTATGTAAGCATGCCGTGGAAGACGCCTTCTTCTCCCCCACAGAGGGAGGCGGCGTGCATCCCTGACTCCAGCCCCCGACCAGCAGCTTCAACCCCGTAGAGTTCAACTTCCTCGTCATCAACGAATGGGTGAAAGGTGCCTATGGCGTTGCTTCCGCCCCCGACGCATGCCACGATGGCGTCCGGCAGCCTGCCCTCCTTCGCCAGTATCTGCTCCTTCAGTTCGCGTCCTATGACGCTCTGAAAATCTCTGACCATTAGGGGGTAGGGGTGTGGCCCGACCGCTGAGCCTAGAAGGTAGTACGTGTTTTCAAGGTTGGTGACCCAGTCTCTCATCGCCTCGTTTATCGCGTCCTTCAGCGTCCTCGACCCTGACTCAACCCTGTGAACCTCAGCACCTAGGAGGCGCATCCTGAAGACGTTAAGCTTCTGCCTTTCGATATCCTCTGCGCCCATGTAGATCTCTGCTTTCAGTCCTAGGGCGGCGCAAGCCATCGCGGTCGCGACACCATGCTGCCCCGCCCCCGTCTCAGCAATCACCCTGCTCTTACCCATCCTCCTAGCGAGCAGAGCCTGCCCTAGAGTATTGTTTATCTTGTGGGCTCCACCATGAGCCAAATCCTCCCTTTTCAGGTAT
>JAHLWX010000086.1 GCA_019057675.1 Candidatus Jordarchaeum sp. LHC_1308 | reverse complement strand
GGGTGGTGGTCAGCGACAAGGTTTTCAGAATGGCTGATCCACGATGTCCCGAGGAAGAGGTCTTCTTCCCCTACTGGCTTGAAGGAGCGAGGGGAAAGCACATTGTAGGCGTCCTCCAGCACTACGGCTTAAGCCAGATGCTATGGGAGATGTACGCAGGTAAAAAGACTGCTGAGGACTTTGTCTCTGTCCTAGGGCAGTACTCGATTATGGAGGAGCGCCTCGGGGAACGATACCGCCCCTACGCTGCCACAAAGCCCCTCCTCATAATCTCGACGGACGCCGAGTTGTTAGGTCTCAAGTGGAAGAGGGGACTTGAAGCGTTAAGCCGCATATACGAACTTGCAGAGGACGTGCCGGGCCTAAGGATATGTAGCGTAAAGACAGCACTCAAGGACAACATGCCAAAAAAGCTTTTCTACATGCCATCAGGTAGCTGGAGTCACGATGCCCGTTTCACCGTCTGGCTTGACAGGCCTGAAAACGACGTGATAAACACTTTAATAGGAGAGGCGAGGAGGAGGTTTGAGCTTTCACGTTGCATCATCCTAACTTTTAAGTGTATGGGATTTCGTGTAGATGATGCAGAGCAAGCCCTCCAAGAGGCATTGGGGAACCTCATGCTGGGAGAGATGAGCGACGGCAGAGGTTGGGATGCAGCACCCGAGAGAAGAAGGTTCTGCTACTATCACCTATTGGAATCAATAGAGAAGAGCGATGAATCTCTCAAATTGGCGCTGGGGAAAGCATCAAGGAGGATGAAATAATGAAGTGGGATCTAAGTTGCCCCAAGAACTGCTTCCAGCAGTATGAGCAGATAACCGTGGAGTGCCCCGATGGGACAACCAGAACAATAAAAATCTGCTCTGGATGCAGGTACCAGGAGTACCACATTTTAGGGTACATTGTAGCCCTAGAGGAAAAAGTTAGAAAACTTGAGGAGCAACTAAGAAAAGCGTCGCAGTCAACTAGGGGACATTAGCCTATGGTTTTTCTTTGCGTAATGTCCTCTTTTTTTCTCTCTATAACTCTCTGAAAGTTCAATATGTCCTCCAGAACACTGTTTGCCTCGCTTCGCCACTCTTCAAGCCTAGATAGCATCTCACGAATCTTGGACTTGGTTTTGGCGTCGGAATTGCTGATAACCGAATTAGCCTTGTCCGCGATTTCGATGGCCTTATCTGCTGCGCTGAGCGCATCCTCAACCTCGTGGCGGACACGTATGAGAGAAAAGGCAACCCGTTCCACGTCAAAGTCACTAAGTTGCCATCTTGGTTTCTCCTTGTCCCATAGCTTTTTCATCACTTCGCTAGCTTCATCCTCTCCTTGGAAGTCGCTCACCAGCACCCCTACTCCTCTAGCTGCGTGGTACCCGGCGATGGTAGCAATCCAGAAAGCGTCAAATATGAACTCCCCCGCCTTATCCATTCTCTTAAGAAACTTAACGTTTTCCTCGGCTTCACGCGTAATTCTCAATGGGTCAAACAGGTTCACGAATTTCGAAACAAAGCATCTGCAGGCATCTACGCTTGAAATGAAGCTTCCACAAGTTTCCCCGGCGAGAGCCGAGTAAAGCGTCGGGAGATCTTCCCTTTTAACCTTCTCCCATTCCCTTGCAGCATCCACCAGTAATCTTCTGCTAGCCTCAAGGATCCCTACCTCATCTAAAAACCTCTCAAACTCGTTAATTCTTGAAGCTGCAACTATGAATGCCTCGTCCGCCTCGCTGGCAAGCAGCTCCAATTCCGCCTTCAACAAGCCGGCCACCTCCCTCTTATCTCTCCCTGCGACGATAAACGAGTACAAGTCTTGGAGAAGATAATTCAGCCTTAAAGCCACCCTGCTATACCGCAAAACAAAATCCCTAACCTTCCCTGTAACCTCATCGGCGTCAGAAACAAACCCGGAAAGATACCACCGCAGAACAAACTCGAAAAACGTCCCCTTAATTATTTCCATCGCGTTCCACACCAGCTGGCTCAGCCCTTCAAGCAATAAGGAAATCCTACTTACCACTTCGTTTTCGTCCACTAACTCCCCCACCTTTCTCTCAAACAATGCTCGTCCCTCCATCCCAAACAAATAGTTTAATATTCAGGAATTATATATTTATTGCCCTTTTCGTTTTTTACATATTCCTTTAAAAATAAATTATCAATTTAACCTCTACTATTTTAACTTCACATAAAAAACAACATAAAAATATTCACTTTCTACATGAAGATCCATTTTTCAGCCATGGATTTTTAAGGGTTAAACGCGGCGTTTCCTTAGAGCCCGAGGCGGTGGCGGAATTGAAGGGTAAGAGCGTCAGGTCGGTTATAAACCGAGTTCTCTGGGATCACTCCATGTCCCCTGAAGACTTCAAGGCGGTCTACGCTGATCGGTTCGAAGGCTCCTGCAAAGAGTTCAGCTTAGCCGACGTTGAACGCATCGAAGGATCCTTCATAATTCTAAAGTCCGGCACGCTCATACCACTTCATAGAATTAGAAAAATATACGACGCTAAGACTGGAGAAACGATGATTTCGAGATGATGCCGGTTCACCCTCCCTTGACTCTCTTAGCCACAGCCAGCCCCAGCTCCCTGCACTTCCTCAGCCCGTCCTCATCCGGGTCCTCTATTATTCTCAATGGCCCAGCGACAACCTCGAAGCCCAAGCTCTTCATTCTTCTCTGAACTTCGTAGACAGCCTCTCCACTCCACCCATATGAGCCGAAGACAGCCCCAATCTTGCCCTTAACGTTCAACTCCTCCATTTTGGATAAGAGAACGTTGACCTCGTAGGCAGGCATGTAGTCGTGAGTAGGCGTGCCGACCACTATAGCCTTACTCGCCTCCAGCTCTTCTTTAAAGTCCTCTACGATGTTCCTGCGAAGATCATAAACCCTGACGTCCAGCCCTCCTTCAGCTAATCCCTCAGCCACAGCCTTAGCCATCCTTCCAGTACTACCGGATCTAGTCGAATAAACAACGATAGCGTCAACCAACAGCTCAGCCCCCTGTCAAGCTCTTCACACAAAAAAACGTTACATATATTTAAAGAATGCGTCACTTAAAGTCTCTAACCACACTAATGAGGCAGCAGGAAACCCTAATAAAAAGGTAAACGCCATAGGAGCCTCTAAAAGCAGAAGAGAAATGTAAACTAGTTAATGCGTATTCTCTGACCCATCCCCCTTAATTCGTATACTTTGACAGTATCTCGTTTATGAGTCTCTGCCTGTCACCCTTCTTCTCCTTAGCGGCCTCCAGCATTTCCTTTAACATCAGGGCAAACCGCTCCCTACTAATGTTGAGCCTCTTAAGCTCCATCTCCTCTTCCCGGGATAAGCGCTTCACTTCCTTCTCCACGAGATCGAAGACATCCATCATTTGTCACCTCTTCCCGTCAGAAAATCGTTCAGACCAAGAAGTCACCGGGTACTCTCCCTAGGAAGGAATATCAGCTCTTGCATATTAAATTTTTCGCAACAAAAACACGCCGGCTCCCCATATAGTCGTTGGATCAGCAAATCTCCCCGAAACCTAATGCACCCACCGAAAAAGCGTTACAAACAACATCCCAACAATAATGTTCTCCTATGTTCTCTTCCGAAAAATTTATTTGTTTCTCAATGTAAAGATGATTACAAAAAATGGTGCCGACCAATGCGTGTTTCTAAACCTTTAATAGTGCTCCTAGCTGTCTTAACGCTCCTTCTCACCTTGTCGCAAGCGCTTCTCGCATCCCACCCCGCCCTAGCAATAACAGGAGAACAACCATCCTACACTGTTGGGGACACCTGGAAATACAATCTAGCAGTCAAAAACGTGTCGGGCAACGTAACCACAAACAAGTTATTCGTTCTTTCCGTTAGTGAAGCCGGAAGCGTAACGGACTTTAACGGAACATCAAGAGACTGCTACACCCTCAAATATCAACCTGCCCTAGACCCATTCACACTATTCTTCCTCTACTTTCAGCTGTTCAAAGACATGAGTATCAACGAATGCATAGAGCTTTTTGAGAACGACAGCTACTCCAAGTTTTACATAACAAAATCCGACCACGAGTTAGTCGGCATGCAAATCCACATCTACTATTTTGATGGATCACACGGAATCAACTCTACAATCACCATAAAGCTCAACGAAACCTACCCCTACCCCATAAAATTCCCCCTAGAAATCAACTCGACATTCGGTTACTACAAGGAGGAGTTAAACTGTCGCCTTCAAGGGTATCTTCTCATCTACAACGAGACAACTAGCAATTGGGACAACATTCCACTCCCTGAAACAGAGAACTTAACTAACGTCTTCCTTTTGTTCCCTCTGCTCAACGTTACGGGAACAGAGAACGTAACTGTTCCAGCTGGAACATTTGAATGCTGGAAAATGGCGTATCCCGATGCTCCTGATGCGCTAAGCATTTGGTATTCACCTGAAGCTAAGAGCATCACTAAACTCAACTTTTCACTCGAAGGCGAGATAATTTATACGGCGGAGCTGCAAAGCTACACTCACGCAATCCTATCTCCCGAACAGCAAATGTTCCTCCTCTTCTACATGTTTCAACAGTCTTCCCAGCAGTTCACGCTCCTCATTGCAGTAGGAGGGGTAGCAGTAGCCTTAGCGGTAACCACGCTGGGAGCTTTTGCTTGGAAGAGGCGTAAATAACCCCCCTCTTTTTTTAGGTTTGTTTGCAACGTTACGTCTCCTTCTTTTATTTTTATTATTTTTTTAGGTAAAATTAGCAATATTTATTAATTCTCGTTTTTTGATTATTAACATGGTGGTCTGCTTGGCTCATATTCATCTTCCCGATGGCGTTATGCCTTTAGAGTGGTGTGCTGTGTGGTTTGTAGCGGCGGGCTTACTGGTGGGCTTGGTAATGGTTGTTGCTGTTAGGCGGCTGGGGCTCAAGCAGAGGGTGGTAGCCGCCTTTCTCACTGTGGTTCTCTTCGTGGCCATGCTGATCCCTGTTCCGTCGCCTTTCGGCGGGACTCACGTAAACATGACTCCGTTCGCTGGCTTGGTTGCGGGGCCTGCCACCTCAGCCATAATCATTTTTATGGTTAGCCTGATACTTGCGTTGCTTGGGCATGGCGGCGTCACAGTTCTGGGGGCTAACATGCTCGTCCTCTACTTCGAGTGTGTTGCGGCATACTTGTTCTACAGGATTTTAAGGTCTCGCTTCAATGTTTACGTGTCAGCATTCACAGCAACGATAGCCCCGCTCATTCTCAGCACCTTCTTAGCGAGCGGTATGCTTTCTGTTTCGGTAGCAGGATCTCCCTCATATTACCTCGGCGAGTACATGGCTGAGGGTGTCTTGGTGCATGGTCTGTTTCCCGAGCAGCTGGCGGAAAACCCATTCATACACGAACTGGTGCACGGCTACCTGTCAGGGAATCCTTTGTTCCACGAGGCGATTGATAAGTTGGCATCAAGCCCCCTGCTTCCTTGGATCTGGCTTTCATCTGCCCCCCACTTGGAGGAAGCTCTATTCTTGATGTTGAGAGTTGTCGAGGCATCGTCTCCTATGCGCTTCTTCATGGTTTTCACGGCTGCTACGTTGCCCGTTAACACATTTGTGGCCGTCATCGAGGCCACTGTGACTGGCGTCGTGGTTCAGAGCACTGTGAAGTTGAGGCCAGACGTTGTGGTGGCGGAACAAGACGCAAGGAGGGCTGAGGACGTCGTCGGTAATTGAGAGATATCTGCCAAGCACCCCCATGATTGAGTACTTCTCCACGCGGAAGTCTTTTTATCACTCTTTTCACACAATTTCGAAGCTTGTTTTTTCACTCTCCATGGTACTGATCGCAGTTTACCTTAAGAGCGCCGTGCTGGTCGCTCTAATATCCCTTGTCGCTCTGCTGGTCATGGCGTCCGCCCGCCTTCCTCTGAAAACAGTCATGTCTTGGTCCCTTACACCACTCCTCTTTGCTGTAACTTTATGCATCCTCCTCCCCCTCATAGGATACTCCCTACTAGAAGCGGCTTTAATCCTCGTCAAGGCAGTCACAGCCGCTTGGTTAATGTTCCTACTTGTGCTAACCACGCCGATAACAAACCTTGCGAGGCTTGCCTCGAAGCTTCTTCCATCATGGCTCGCCGACACGCTCATGCTGACTTCAAGATACTTCTTCTTGGTCTTTGATGAGGCTCAAAAAATGGTCAAAGCCATGAACGCAAGGGGAAGCCCTCCGCTGAGGAGAAGGGTCATGCTTGTCGCTAACGTTATGGCCAGCCTTTTCGTGAAAGGATACGAGAGGGCGGAAAAAGTTTACGTCGCTATGGCTTCCAGAGGCTACGGGGGGAAGATTCCCATAACGTCTCCGGAGCGCTTCAAAATCCGGGACGTCTTCTTTGTCGCCGCAGCTCTAGCCTTCTCTTTCATATTGGTCTACGTGGAGGTGTTTGTTTTTTGAAGGCGGTTGAGGTTGATTGTGTCGAGCATGTTTACCCTGACGGAACTAGGGCTTTATGCGGTGCTCGCCTCGAAGTCGAGGAGGGCGAGTCTGTAGCTATTTTGGGGCCAAACGGCTCCGGTAAAACAACGCTCATCCTTCATATTAACGGCACCCTTCTCCCCCATGAGGGGGAGGTCAGAATATTCGGGAAGTCTGTCTCAAGGAGGAACTTGGACTGGGTTAGGAGAACTGTAGGAGTCGTCTTTCAGAACTCGGACGATCAGCTTTTCATGCCTACAGTCTTCGAAGACGTTGCCTTCGGCCCCCTGAACATTATGCCCCGGGAGGAAGCGTTAAGGGAGGCTGAATCCGCCATGGAAGAGCTCGGAATAACAGAGTTGAGAGACAGGATCCCCCACTTTTTGAGTGGGGGGCAAAAAAGGCTTGTCGCCATTGCCGGGGTCATAGCGATGAAGCCGAGGATCCTCGTCCTTGACGAGCCAACAATAGGCTTAGACTTCGAATCCCGGGAAAGGATAATCTGGGTTTTATCCCAGTTGAAGGAGTGCCACGGGCTAACCCTGATATTCTCCACGTTCGACGTTGAAATCGTACCGTTGCTCGCCGACAAGGTTGTCGTGCTCAAGAATGGCCGCGTTGCCTATCAGGGAGATGTTAGGGGGGCGCTGACCAACGTTAAGCTTCTCAGAGAGGCACGCCTCGACCAGCCACCCTACGTGAAGCTAGCCGAGGAGCTGGGCCTGAATGAGAAACCCCTAACCCTAAAGGAGGCATCAGCTCTGTTCTCAAGGATTATCAAAAGCAACGTTTAAAGGGTCTCTTCAAGTGTGCTTTTTAAACTCCCGCTTTCGGTTTCCTCAACTACACATTTAATAAACAGAAAACCAGTTTATCTCCACTTTTGAACATTCGTTTAACATGTTTAAACCATTCTTCAAATTTTCACGTTAACTTAAAACGATGAATGCATTTCTTGAAGAGTTACCTTCATATCCCGTAAAGAACGTCTTTCTTTTCTCGCCAAGAATGGAGAGGGTGGCTGGTTGGGGTGATGTTTAAAAAGGTTCTTCTCAGGCATGGCTTCAGGAGAAATAGGATGAGCGACGAACTCCAATACACGGTTCACTGGAACAACGTAGGAGGAGTTTACGTCACAATCAAACCAAAAATGGCCATTGTAGAAATCAAGGAAAGGAACGTCATCCACGTTTTTAAGAGCGCCAAGGAACTTGACATGTTCATTAGGAGCCTCAGGGAACTACCGATGCAGCTAATGTAGCGCCAAAGGGGTCTGTAGCGAAAAACGCACCAAAAATTCACCTTTAACTTGGATTTACCTTAACTTGACGTACCTCTCAAAGCAAACAA
>JAHLWX010000085.1 GCA_019057675.1 Candidatus Jordarchaeum sp. LHC_1308 | reverse complement strand
CTGATGGGCAGCTTAAGAACAGCTTGGAGAGGGCGGGTAACGTTGTAAGAGAGTTCTAGGGTGTTGGGGCACTAGCCGCAGAGGAGATTACGAGGTGCATGAAGGGGTGAAAATCCTCGAAAGCGAAAGGCTGTTACTGGAACACTTTAAAGGCTTCAGGGACGGGGGGAGAAAGTACCCGGTTAAAAGATGTCTAAAAGGAAGTTGTTTTTTATCTACTTCTCTGGAAGGATTTTTTAGTTTTGACTTGTTTTTCTTGATTTTGGTGGAGTGCCTTGTACACTTGTCCTAGGTGTGGCGGCGACCTGCGATTTAACGAGCTGGATGACGGGGGCTACTTGATTTCATGTGCGTCTTGCGAGCTGCGTTTCGCAACGTCGCGTGATGCTGACAGCAGGGTTAAAGCCTTCATAGAGCTTCAAGAGGCATTCGAGGAAGGAGTGGTTGAGGAGCTTGTTAAGGAGAGGCTTGAAGGGCTTGGACTCGTTAAGCCTGCTTGGGTTCTAGAGAACGAGCTGAGGATAGTTGGGCTGAGCCTCGACGACGTCCCCCCGGTGGTAAGGGAGCTTCTCTTGGGGCACGACTACGTTGTGAAGTACGACCTCTGGAAGGCGTCTGATCCATTTAGGGGTGTTGAGGTTGAAGAGAGTGGGCTTGCCCCTCCACTTGTCCAGGCGCTTAGGAGAACGGGGATAAAAAGACTGTACAAGTTTCAAGAGGAGGCGATCAGGAAGATCCTTGAGGGCAAGAATGTGCTCATAGTGGCTCCTACCGCGACTGGGAAGACGGAGGCGTTTGCCCTCCCGGTTTTTCACATGATACTCCAGTCCCGGGCAAGGTTCGGCGGGCTAAAGGTGCACGGTCAGGGGGTTTCGGCCCTCTTCATATACCCGACTAAGGCGCTTAACAGAGATCAGCTTTCAAAGCTCCAAGCCATCGGAGGCTATGCCGGAGTGACTGTCGCCGTCCTCGATGGTGACACCGCACAAAACGAAAGAAAAAGGATCTATAAGAACCCCCCAGACGTCTTAATAACGAACTTCGACATGATAGACTATCATCTTAAAAGGAGGGACGCTTTTGCCCGCCTCATATCATCCACGAGGTTCGTGGTTCTGGACGAGGCACACCAGTATGTTGGAGCGTTCGGAGCAAACATTCACTTCATACTTCACAGGATGAGGAGGCTCTTCGGCGACTTCCAGATCATCGGGGCGTCGGCCACAATCAGCAACCCTGAAGACTTCTGGGCTCGCCTCGTTGGCGGAGAAGTGGACGTGGTCAAATGCACCGAGGGCAAGAGGGGACGAATGCACATCCTAATGCTCTACCCAACTGGCCGGTCGTTCAGAACGATGATGGTCGACGTCTTGGCTAGGTGTGTTGGAGCTGGACTGAAGACCCTGGTCTTCGCCAACACGCACAAAGACGCTGAAACAATTCTTAGAATAGCGAGACGTAAGGGCCTCGACGTGTTGATACATAGAAGCGGGCTGCCGGAGGAGTACCGGCGGGAGGTGGAGAGAAAGTTCAAGCTGGGAGAAGCAAAGTGCATTGTCGCCACGCCGACCCTTGAGCTCGGCATAGACATAGGCGACCTGGATGCCGTCATCTCCATGATTACCGGGTACACTCGCTTTCTTCAAAGAGTTGGACGTGCAGGCAGAAAGGGACAGGAAAGCCTGTGTGTAATTGCGCTGAGGGACGAGGATCCCATGAGCACGTACTACAAGAGCCACCCGGAAACTTACTTCTCAGACGTTGACCCGGCCTACGTGGAGCCCGGGAACCCCGTGGTGGCAGAATACCAGATACTTTTTGCAGCCATGGACCGGCCGCTGAAGCCCGGAGAGTTCCGAGAGTTCCAGCCTGTGATAGAAAAGCTGAAGAGGGAGGGGATGCTCGTCGAGCGCGACGGCGTGCTTTACGCTACCCGCGAAGCTCGTAAGAGAACTGCGAGGTACAACATAAGGGGGATCGGAGAGGTTGTTGAGATCTATGAGGGAAAGAGGAGGATAGGGGAGAGGGAGATGCCCATCGCTGCAAGGGAACTGTTCCCGAACGCCATCTACATGCATGGGGGGCGAAACTACCTGTCGAAGTCGTTCACGTTTAAGGGTGGAGTCGGGCTCGCGGAGGTGGAGCAACTCCCCGATGATTACCCATACAGGACGCAAGCCCTCTTCTACTCGCAGCCCAAGATATTAGAAGTCATCGAGAAAAGGAACGTGTTCGGCGTAGAGACCATGTATTGCAGGCTCAACGTTACCCAAGTAGTCGAGCAGTATATGGTGAAAGAAATACTAAGCGACGAGACTGTTGGAATAGAGCCTCTGGCTGAGCCCGTAGAGTACTCCTTTGACACCTTAGGCCTTGTTTTTGAGGCGCCGCAACCCGACATAGAGGGAAAAATGGCGAAAAGGGACGCTGACGAGTTCCTAGCTGGAAGCTTCCACGCGGTGGAACATGTTGTGCTGGAAAGTAGTAACATGCTTACAGGCGGGGGAAGCGGTGAAATAGGCGGCGTCTCCATGGGGACATCAGGAGTAATATTTGCGTACGACGCTTGCCCCGGAGGCAACGGCGTCGCCCTCCTCCTCTACAGGCGCCTCGAGGAAGCCTTCAGGAGGGCTCTAACCATACTTGAAAAATGCAACTGTGAGAGCGAAAGCGGCTGCCCCAGATGCACTCACTCATGGCAGTGCGGCTCGAACAACGAGCCACTCTCAAAAAGCGGGGCAACGAGTTCGCTCAGAAAAATCTTAGAGGGAAAAGAGACTACGCTCACAGAAGACTACGTCTGGGAAAAAAGTATAGTATAAGTTCTTCTCACACTTCAAACACTCGTCAAAGCCTGCTATTTAAGCGCTGTCCACCGCAGCCTAGTTCACCAAAGGGAAAGAGGAAAAAGGGGGAAGGGGTTTAGGACGAGTATGCCACTATATAGGTGTCGCCGTCATCGACGATCTCCTGAGGAGCAACGTTGTTGCCATACTTCCAGCTCCAGCCGGGGTTCTGATCTATGTCGGGCCCGCCAACAGCCAGGTACGCTGCCCAGACGAGCTCGCTGCAGTAGTAGCTGCTCCCGTAGACCTGCTTGCCGCCCACATACGTTAGCCAGATGTAGTCGTATGGGTAGCCGACTTTGGTCTTGGCCCAGTTGACTGCTGCCTGCCTGATGCTGTCTGAGGTGCTGACCCTCACGATAGCCGCATCGGTTGCCTTGAGGACTTCGGTTACGCTTATGATGCGCACCCCATCCTTCCATGCCTCGATCATCTGTCCGTTTCCAATGTACATTGCAACGTGTGTGAAGTGTCCTGGGATGATGACGTCTGCTAGCCCGCCCATGACTACTCCTGATACTGCTATTATATCTCCTACCCGAAGGAGGCTTAGGTTAAGGCGGTTTCCGTCACCCGTGTAGCCGCTACTTATGGCTGCGGCCTGTGATGTTGAGATCACTGTGCATGCTAGCAAAACCAGCACGAGGATGCTGAAGAGGCGCAGACCCCACTTCATTCTTCCTCCTCCATCAGCTGTTTCCATTTAATGTATGTAAATACATATATATTTTTTGTTGTTTTTGTTTGTGTATTTTGTCTTCTGATTATTTTTGCATTTTGTAGTTGTGTGGTGATAGCTTTCCAGTTTGGTGTGAAGGTTTTGTTTTTGTTTCCGGGGTTTCTTGGTGGTCTGTTTTTCTCGTTTAAGTTGTTTTTGTGTGGTTTGATGATTAGGTGTCTCTTTGTTGGCTCATCCTTTAAGGCGTAAGCTTTTATTGGGGCGTGCGGGGTGTTCTGGTGGTGGAGGTTGTCTTGTCTTTTCTTTGATGTGTAAGTGCTGCTTCGTGTGTTTGTCTACGTGTTGGGTGTGTGAGGTGTTTTGGCTCTTAATAATGGTGGGTTGTTTGGGTTGGATAGGTCTTTGCTTCGCTCTAAGTTTAGGGGTTCGATGCTTGGCACGGGTGTTGGGGATGCTTTGGGGAGACCTGTCGAGGGTTGTGCTCCCCGTTTAGTGGAGGAGCCGCCTGAGTTTGACGGACGCTATACTGATGATACCGAGATGACGATCGGGGTTGCGGAGTCCTTGGTGGAGGTTGGAGGCTTCGACGGGGAACACATGATCAAAACGTTTATGAGGAACTATGACCCGAAGAGGGGTTACGGGCCCGGGCCGCCAGCCGTTTTTAGGCTAATCGAGCTTGGGGAGCGGTGGGATACTGCCAGCATGATTCTTTTTGGCGGTAGAGGGTCTTTCGGGAATGGCGCGGCGATGAGAGCTGCGCCGGTCGGCTTGCTATATTTTGATGAGCCGGAGGAGCTGAGGAGAGTTGCTGAGCGGTCGAGCCTCTTAACGCACGCACACCCTCTTGGAGTAGAGGGAGCGGTGATTCAGGCTTACGCTGTCGCCCTAGCAGTGAAGACGAACCCCTCCAGCTTCGACCCGCGTGACTTCCTAGAAGAGCTTGAATCCTTCTCTCGGGAAGAGGTATACAGGGAGGCGCTTAGGGACGCTGCTCGGCTCCTTAATGAGAAAGCCGACAAGAAGAAGGTTATCTCGAGGCTGGGCAACGGCGTGGAAGCATTCAGGTCTGTTCCAACTGCAGTATATTGTTTTGCGGCTAACGCTGAGAGCTTCGAGAAAGCAGTACTCTACGCTGTAAGCCTTGGAGGCGACGCTGACACTATAGGAGCTATGGCGGGGGCGATAAGCGGGGCGTATCATGGAGAAGATAAGATACCAGTGGAATGGGTTAAGAGGCTCGAAAAAGCAGAGTACATAGCCCTCCTAGCCGACAAGCTACTGGAACTCAAACTAAAGGAAAAGTAAGAAACGGAAGGATGACGGGGAACTTTTTGTTCCCCTTTTTTCGCGGCTCGCATTGCGGGACATGCGAAGCATGAAAAGGGATGAGCTGAAAAACTTCTCTCTAGCGTGAAGTTTATTGACTATAATAATAGCGTATAATAGCGTTAACGCTGGGGTTCCTATGCTTGACGCGTGGGCTACCCGAATAGTGCAGGAGGGTGAAGGGGCAGCGTGCTGGCTTGGGGAGTAGAGGTGTGGGAAAACTGCTCTGCAGGGGTGGATGCGGGGCTTCACCACCCGAAACTTCCATGACGAGAGGAGGAAGGAGTGAAATTCTACATTAAACCAGAACGGGGCATTGGCTTCTGTCTCTTTGTAACTTTTTAAAGGTTTAAAGGCTGCTTTTTGGCCGATTTAACCTTCTCTACGTAGAAGCTTACTGCCCGCTTAATGGTTTCCTCGCTTATCTTTCCGTGCGGGGTTGGCGTCTCGGTTATCCTTCTTGGCACCCTCAGGTTTTCAGGGTTGAAGCCCTCCCTCAGCTTGAAGTCGTACTTCTCTGCTAGTATTTTTTCGCCAAGCGAGGCGAGCTCCTTTTCGCTCCTCTCCACGCCTACTGCGCTCAGCGCCTTGGCCGTTTTCTCTGGACTGTACACTCTGCGGGCGAAGAAGCAGACTACGAGGCTTGAAAGCACTTGGCGCCATACCTCCTCCTTGAAAAGCTCCTCCGCTATCTTTTCTGGGCTCGGCGTGGCTCCGATGGTTTTCTCGTCCAAGCTGTAGCCTGCTGAGTCTAGGTGACTGTGCCTAGCGCCGGTGAGGTAGCCTACGTACGCCGCCGGCCCTGTGTGGTATCCCGGCATTTCGTTTCCTCCAAAGGCGAGAGCGAACTCTAACCCTCCATATTTTGTTGCCGCAGCCTCGACCCCCATGGCGAGGTGCTTGTAGAACTCGTTCGGCTGGGCAACGATCATCCTCGCCATCTTGATGTATGCTTCATAGTCGCCCCACTTGGGCTCAACCCCGGCCAGCTCCTCCTTTGAGACTAAACCTTTCTCGTATGCCTCGGTCGCCCACGCCAAGCACACGCCAGCACTCATAGCGTCAAGTCCATACTTCTCTATTGAGTCGACCAATTTGAGGAACCCTACAGTGTCGGATATGCCGAGCATTGAGCCCAGAGCATAAGTCAGCTCGTAGTCGTATGAGATCCATGTGGTCTTGTAGAAGTATGGCTCGTCCTCGTATGGCTCCCTTAGAGCTGCTAGGTGTATGCATGCGACAGGGCAGTGGGAACACGCAGCTCTCCTCCCGAGAAAGTTCTTTGCCAGCCTCTCGCCGGATATCGCCTCCGCGCCCTCGAACTCGCCACTTTTGAGGTTCCGGGTTGGAAGCCCCTTCAGGGCGTTAAGGGTCAGCACGTTTATGGGTGTACCTATCTCATGGTACTTCTTAAGGAGGTCCGACTCGACCATGAGCTTGAATAGCTCTTCATAGACGTCCCTGTAAAGCTTTTTATTCGGAACTTCTATGGTGTTCTTTCCCGAAACTACGAGCGCCTTAAGCTTCTTGCTGCCGAAGACCGCTCCTAGACCGAGGCGGCCGAAGTGCCTGAACGTCTCGGTTGTAACCATGGCGTACCTTACAAGTCTTTCCCCCGCTCCGCCTATCCTCATTATCGACCTTACCCCACTCCCGGGCTCGTTTTCCCTTATCACTCTGCCAACGGTCAGCGTGCTCTCCATCCCCCAGTAGGCTGCGGCGTCCTTGAAGTATACGCGGTTTCCGTGCACTGCAATGTAAAGGGGCATGTCGCTGGCTCCCTTGATGACTATCGCCCCGTAACCAGCCGACCTTATCGCGACAGCGCTCCTTCCACCAGCATGGCTCTCCCCGAGCTCCCCGGTTAGAGGAGACTTGAACATGGCAACGGTCTTAGAAGCCATAGGGAAAAGACATGTAAGTGGACCAACAGTGAAGATTATCGGGTTATCAGGCCCGAGCGGGTCAGTTCCCTTAGAGCATTCCTCTTTTAGTAGCTGGATGGCAACTCCTGAACCCCCAATGTATTCCTCGAAGAGCTCCTTTCTGTCCTCGATCCAGAAGCGCTTCTTTGTAAGGTCAATGTAGAGAACCCTTGAGGGCAAAGCGCTGGACGACACATTTACACCTCCTCGAGCTTTATCACACCATACTCGCAATAGTCGGCGCAGTAGCCACAGTAGACGCATATCGCCGGCTTCCCGGCTTCTTCATCCCAGAAGACTGCCCCTATCGGGCATGCTTCAACGCACTTTCCACAACCGATGCATTTATCCCTGATGAGTTTAACTCCCTTCCCATCTCTAGAAGCTAAGGCGCCTGTAGGGCAGACCCGTGCACAGGGAGCTGGCTTGTCACAAGCCCTGCAGACCACGACAACGAATCCTCTTTCTATCCCGCCAACAGATTTAACGTGAATAGTGCTCCTACCAAAGCCGCCTAAGCTAAACCTGCGCGTGCATGCAAACATGCACATTTGACAACCAACACAGCGTTCAGGGTCAACTACCGAGATTCGTTTCATGAAAACCCTCTCTTTTGAGCAGTGTTTATACCCTTAGAAAGGGGGCAAACCACTTTTAAATACTTTTTTAAGTCGGAGGCTCTAAGCTACGCGGCACACTAGAGCTACGGAAAAGACGAATTCCACGTGGTTAAATGGAATTTGTTTTTCCCGCGTTTACTGGAAAGTGAAGGCTACCTTGATCGCCTTGTATTTTCTCTTGTCTAGGCTGACCTTTAAGGCTTCCCTCCACTTTTCTATAGGGAACTTGTGGGTCAATAGTGGGGAAAGCTTAACCTTGCCCTTCGAAAAAAGCTCAAGAGCCATGTCGAAAGCTCTCCTTCCACCATTAACCTTCTCCTCACCTGACCCTAAAACCCCCTTCACCACGATCTCTTTCGAGAAGATAGGCGCCCAGTCGACGTTGCCAAGTTTCCCCGCTGTGCCAACAAGAACCACGGTTCCGCCAGGCTTCACTATCCT
>JAHLWX010000084.1 GCA_019057675.1 Candidatus Jordarchaeum sp. LHC_1308 | reverse complement strand
CAAAGCTATAGCCTCGTCAATGTAGAATATGCCTCCCTCCTCTATGACCTTCATGTGCTTGCTCTTCTCGAAAACTGTCTCCGAGCCACCATCCTTGCTCCTCAGCTCTCTCCTGCCAAGTATGTCAGCTTCCAGAGTATCACCGCTGGCCATTAGTATTGACAAGGGCTTGTTCAGCTTCTCCGCTAGGAACTCCACAAACCTAGTTTTTCCAGTCCCCGGGAGACCCTCAAAAGCCAAATGCCCCTTAGAGTAATATGTTTGAAGCGCACGGATAACCTCGTCCATTTTGCCGTCTAAGCTGGAAACGTAAAAAACCATTCAATCACCTGCCATTAAGCGCCGGGAGGAAAAAACGGTGCAGTTCATTCATATATATCAACCAGCCATCTTGAGGAAACATTTAACATAAATCAGTTTTAAATCTTCTCACTAAAAATTCCCTTAAACAACAAAGACGGACACCTTAAAAAATACGGGAAGCTAGAGCCACGTGGCTCCTAGCATGCACGTTTCAACACGAATTCGCAGTATTTGTCGCCTTTTGCCTTGCACTTAACTTCATCTGACGTGAAAAGCGGCTTCCCCTCTTTTTCAGCAAAGTAGTTCAGAATTCCCTCTACTATGTACCTCGAAGCACACACGGCCGTCGGCTCAATGCCCTTCATTTTGAAGTATGCCCCTGTTTCCTCCCCGTAAAGTGAGCCGTGGATTCTGTAAACCACTTGTGAATCACTGAACTCAACAAGCTCGTTTTTCCCAAAACCCATAAGGTGTTCTAAAGACAAGTAGTGATCTAGAACACTCCTAGCGCCAAGGTTCTCCATCTCTTCGGCAAGCTTCCTGCCGTAGTTAACCAGTGCACGCCTCGCTACAGGATTCAGCATTCCACTGAAACGTTCTATAAGGGCTCCCATGAGGGAAATAGAGAGGAGGACTCCGGGAACGAACACGAACCTGTGTCCCTTGAACATTAGGGCTCCGTCTTCGGTTATCTCGATGCCATCAATGAAGCGTTTAATATCCCTAGGCAGTTCTTCAGCCATTACTCCTCACCCACCACGAATTCACAGTAATTGTCTCCTCTAGCAAGGCACTTAGGCTCCCTAAAGGTGAGCTTAGGCGGCTTACGACCAAGCTTCTCTAAAACAGCCCTTACAACCCCAACCCAGTTTGCACCCCAGCCACACTCGTAAAATGGGAAACGTACGCTAAGATCATTCACGTTCCTCCTAAGCCAATCTGCAATAAACTGGTTATACATTCGAACCACGACTTCGGGCTTATCAAGGTTCTTTTTCACCACTTCCGAGACGCCCCACCCTCGCGTGCCACTGTACTCCGCATATGCCTCCAAAGTTTCCTCCGGAGGAACACCTTGAGACATAAGCTGGTTAGCCACAGTGTAACCCGTGATTTCTAGGGAAGGATACATGAACGACTTCATGGATGCGCCTAGAACGTCCATTATGCCCTCAAAAGAGGACATGAACAGCCTTTGATCCATAAAAATGTAGCGCACACCGTTAAACTTTATTCGTCCCTCCTCGTCGACCTCTATTTTGCTCTTAAGCGACTTCAAAGCAGCCTTCAAAGATTCCAAAGAAGCCTTCCCACTTTTACCAACATCACCAGCCAAGACCATCACCTTGAAAACACTTTCAAATTTAATTCCAATATTGATTTAATTCGTCTAATATAGTTTGTGATTGCTTTCATTCATCGGTGAAAACAATTATATATTTTTAATATTACCCTTGCATTGGATGATAAAATGTTTCTCGACCGAAGGCATGCTGGCAGGCTGCTGGGGGAAGCCGTCGCCAGAACAGGCGAAACCGTCGACCGCGTTTTAGCCATACCCAACGGCGGAGTCGTTGTGGGATACGAAGTGGCTAAAAAGCTAGGCGTGGATCTCGGAGTGGTTGTCGTCAGGAAGATTCCTATCCCATGGAACACTGAGGCTGGTTTTGGAGCGGTTGACCCCGACGGGGAAGTCGTGTTAAACAAGCCCCTACTTGACAGGCTGAGCTTAACGGGGGAGGAGATGGAAAGGCTGGTGTTACATGTTAAAAAGGGCATCGACGAGAGAGTCGGCAAATACGGCGGAATCCCTAACGTTAATGGCAAGACGGCGGTCATCGTGGATGACGGAATAGCTTCAGGGGTAACCATGGTCGCAACCTGCATCTATGTTCGCAGAAAAGGTGCCGGCAGAATTATAGCTGCAGCCCCCGTAGCACCACTCCACTCACTTGAACTAGTTAAAGGCTACGCAGACCACGTGGTGGTTCTCAAAGTGGTTGACGCCGCCATGTTCGCTGTGGCAGACCACTACGAGAACTGGTACGACGTCCCAGACGAAGAAGTCCTCCAGTACCTCAAAGAAAGCAGAGGAGGGGAAGGTAAGCTTTGAAAGAGGCGCTGGGAAGTGGAAAAAACATAAAATTAAAAATTAACATACGAGATGCACAAACATCTTCAAAAACGAAGGCATCAAGCAGCTCAAAGTAAAGCGCATCCCGACGAGAAACAAACAAGTAACTTTCAGAGTAGGAAAACCCAAAGCCACTTCTAACTCTATTCAATTCCCCAAAAAATTAGGTCTCACAGAAAAAAGAAATGGGTTCGTTGTAATCGATGCTCGTTATATCCAAAGGTGTTCATAACTTACTTTCAAGTTTTTACTCGTTTATGTCTCCAGAAAAGCAAGACCCCTGCAACCATAACCGCCAAAGCAACCCCTGCACCGATCAGCCATACCCAAGACGAGGCACCAGTCCCAGACACGAACAGCAACGCCGCAACCGCCCATCCCTCAACCCCACCCTCAGTCGGAGCACCCCCACTAGGTATTCCTCCTTCCGGAGTTGGTGGAGCCTGAACCTTGACATCAGCATATGTATCACTTGGATCGACATTTGTAGAGGGCAAATCAGAAGAGGATGCCTGGTTCGTGACTGATGAGGAAAAACTTGAAGGAAATATTAATTCTGCATCTGTTGACACGTCGAATATTTTGAATTCTTGGATGGGGTTGGCTATGTTGCCTGAGCCGTTAAGCCTCAAGACCCAGAAATCACTGCCGTTAACATTAAATGACTGCGTTACTCCTGCCACGGTAATGTATCCGTCAGAATGGATGGTGACACCGCAAGCATAATCATTCCCTAGTCCTCCATAGGTTTTCTGCCACTGTGCGGTTCCGCTCTGGTCGATCTTCATGACCAAGAAGTCGTCGCCACTAGCGCCTAGAGAGCTCGTTTGTCCAGCCACGATGTATCCGTCACCAGTAAAGGCAACTCCATAAGCCCATTCTAAACCGGTTTTTCCGTATTTCTTCGCCCAATGAACTTCACCCGTGGAATTAAGTACCAAAACCAGGAAGTCCTTGGAAGAACCGATAGACTCCGTGTAGCCAGCCACAACATACTTGTCGTTGGCAACAGTAACGCTGAAAGCAGAGTCATTACCACCACAATTGTAAAGGTTCTGCCACTGTAGAGTTCCGTCCATGTTCAGTCTTAGAACCCAGACATCTCGGTTGCTGACTCCAAAGGACTGCGTGTACCCAGCTACAATATAGCCGTTACCGGCAAAGGCAACGCCCCGAACATTATCAGGTTCCAACCCACCGTAAGTATATTGCCATATCTGTTCTCCCGTCGATGAATTTAGTCTTAGAGCCCAGAAGTCGTAGTCACCGGCGCCGAACGAAGACGTGTCTCCCACCACCACTATGTGTCTATCATCTCCTGCCTGGTCGAACACGACACCATAAGCTATATCTGTCCCTGAGCCACCACAGGTTTTCTGCCACACTATTCCCCCCGTGGAATTAAGCTTCAGAACCCAGAAGTCGTAGGAACTGCCAGCGTTGAAGGAGTTAGTGGAACCGACTACGACGTAGCCGTCATCGGTGACTGCAACACCGTAGGCCTCGTCGTCCCCTTCGCCTCCGTAGGATTTCTGCCATTGTATGCTGCCATTGCTGTCGAGTTTTACGACCCAGAAGTCGTAGCCGCCGGCGCCGAACGAGCTTGTTTTTCCTACTATTATGCATCCTCCGTCAGGTGTGGCGGCGACGCTCGTAGCGATGTCTTCGCCTACGTTTCCGTAGGTTTTCGCCCATGTGACTGGGGTTTTCTGTGCGGCTGGTTGCGTTTGCACGGCTAGTTCCAGCGTGGGTGTTTGCTGCTGTGTTGATACGGCCATGTAAAGTGTGAGGGTTAATAGGAGTGTGAGAACGAGCACTGCTACAGAGCTCTTCCTCATTTTTTCACCGAAAACTTGATGTATATTGTGCCTTTTATAACTAACGCTTTTATACATAACTGGTGGCTAGAGGGGGTCTTTTTGGGCTCTGATGTTCTTGGCGGTTTCAGGCTTATTCCATTGTGAGGTAGTTGGTTTCGTTTTGAGGTTCGCATCGTTCCAGTGGCTGATGTGTGCCCCTTTTGAGGTTCAAAACTGCTTTATTTTAATAAGGGCTTTGGCGGCTCAATAGCGTTGATGTTGAAGGCATTTCGAGACTTTTTAACGGGGAAAAGAAGCCTGAATGTAGAGCGGATGAATTGGTTTGCGGGCTGGAATAGGGCGGAGATGCTGTGGAAGGCTTGCTTCGGCATAAAAGTAGGGCTTTTTCTGTTTCATCCTGAGAGTTTTCCCATGATGAAGAGAATGAAAGAGGGGGCTACGCTGGACTGGGACGGTTTTCTAGTGGTGTGGCTACTCCCTCAGGATCTTAACATTTAGGTTTCCGAAGTGGCTGTCGAAGGTGTAGATTTCTTGACGCCGGCTTCCTTCATCTTCAAGTAGATGAGGGCGTCGTTTATACCATCATTCCCTTTCCTGGCTATTATCAGGGCTTTAAGGTGGTCTCCGTGTGAAACGGGAAGAACTTTGAAGTTTTCGGCAAGCAGTAGGTTTTCAAAGAAGCTTAAAGCGGTTGCAAGTTTCACTTTCGCCTCCAGAATGTTTGCAACTTCACTCAGGTGGACAACGGTAGTAGCCACCTCCTCTCCCCCCTCAACCCTAAGCAGGATCTGCTTGAACATTCTCTTCCTCTCAGCCACTTCCTCTTTAACTTCTCCTTTTCGGCTTCACTATAGTGTAGAGGAATATGTGGGCGTCTATAAACATCATAACATCATAGCAACTCCTCGAGGAGCTCTTTTTCGACGCCCTCCTCAACTTCAACTTCTAATATGTCGAAGAACTGTGATCTAGGGCTCCTCCTTAGATAGGATCTCTATTTTTTCTCCTCGAACTCGACCATAACAACCTCGTCGCCCCCACTTCTCCCTCCCTTTAGAAGGATTCTTCCCCGACCATAAATCCTCTTAACTTTCCACAAACATTAAAAACCACCATAAAAACTCATAGCTACCACCTTATTTTATCTGTGAAATAGTTTACCCTTGAGGGGCAAATTTTAGGTGACGGGCGGTGCTGTGTTTCACGATCCCGCAGCGGGGGCGCTTTCAAGTTTTAGGCTCAAGTTTTCGTGATGCCGGGAGAAAATAAGGGGCGCCGTGAGCTTTGACGCTCAGGCGGAAAGGCCGCCCTTCAATGTTAGGGGATAACATAAGTTTTATTTGTGGCTTTGCGGGATTACTGGTGGTGAATTGTATGGGTGAGGTTGTGGAGAGACGGTGGCTTCTGGTTTGCGGTGGCAGCATGGTTGCTTCGACGCTTGCCGGGCTTCTAGCGCTCGTGTTGGCGGTGGCGCTCTACGCGTCGTCTCCCATTATGCCCGTGTTTCCGAAGTTTCTGCCGGTCAAGCTGACTTTCCCCTGCGTTAACGTCGGCTACAACCCTGCTTGGCAGTATATCAGCGAGCTCGGCATGGGTCCGACTGCATCCATATTCAACACAGGGATGATAGTTGCCGGTTTGCTTGCTCTGCCAGCTTTCACCGTCGCCCGCAGGGTTATAGGGAGCTCGCTCATAGCTACCTTGGGAATCATACTCGGACTGGTGGGGTGCTTGTGCCTCGTTGGAGTCGGAGTGTTCCCCATGACTCCAGCGTTCTTTTTGAAGAGCCCCCATGAGCTCGTGTCGATAGGCTTCTTCTCCGGCATGAGCCTGTCAGCAGCGTTCATAGGATACTCGATGACCAGAAACCCGATGTTCTCAAGAATTCATGGGTGGCTGGGGTTAGCCGTCCTACTAGTGGGAGTGGTCTTAGGCGTCACGAGCGCACCTCTACCGGAGTGGGCTGCAGCCGTAGCCATAATAGCGTGGTTCTCGAGCCTAGGGTTATGGCTACTTTACAAAGCCCTCGGAAAAGCGTGAAACTAAATTACCACTTATTTTTTTACTGTTTGTCGTTATCTTCTGGAATCTTTTTATGAAGCTTTTAAGGGGGGATTAGACTAGTTTTTATAGCGCCAAATGTCCTGCAGGGTGGTATGTTTGGAGGAGCTAGACTATTTCGTTTCTCTTGTGAAGACGTGCGTTGAGGAGGCTGTCGAGCGTAGTGCTGTTGATGGTGTTCTTCTCTCTGGGGGGCTTGACACATCCATACTTGTCGCTCTGGCTTCTAGGACGCGGCTTCTCAGGGCTTTCACCGCCGCCATGAGGGGGGCTCCTTCCCCCGACGTTCACTATGCTAAGCTTGTGGCGGAAAGATTTGGCGTCGAGCATGTTACGTTGTTTTTCGGCCTCAAGGATTTTTTGGAGGCGGTTCCCAAAGTGGTGGGGGTGCTCGGAGTTTTCGACCCGATGGAGGTGCGCAACAGCGTCCCCATCTACATTGGGCTGAAGGAGGCTTCGAGGCACGTTTCAGGGGTGATGACGGGAGATGGGGCTGACGAGCTCTTCGCCGGCTACAGCTTCCTCTTCAGCCTTGGAGAGGGGGAGTTGGAGCGTAAGCTTAGGTCGATGTGGAGGGCGATGTGTTTCTCGTCAAAGCCTCTAGGTGCGTCGCTCGGCGTCGAAGTCTCACAGCCATATCTTGACCCTGAGGTGGTTGATTGCGCCTCCAAGGTTCCAGCGAGGCTGAAGGTTAGGCTTGAAAACGGGGTGGTTTGGGGGAAGTGGATTCTCAGGAAGGCTTTCGAGGATGTTTTGCCGCGTGAAGTTGTGTGGAGAGTTAAGACGCCGATAGAGGCGGGTTGTGGAACCTGCATTCTGCCCGAGGTGTTCGGCGGAAGAATTAGTGATGAGGAGTTTAGTCGAAAAAGGGGATTATACCTTGAGAGGGACGGTGTTAAGCTACGTGACAAGGAACACCTTGCCTACTACGAAATATACAGGGAGGTTTTCGGGCCCCCGGGAGAGGAAGTGAAGACGCCTAGGGGAAAAGCTTGTCCGTATTGCAAGGCTGAGGTTCCGGCGGATGCAACATACTGCAGGATTTGTGGCGGATACCCTCTACCATAAGGGAGAGATCCGCGAAGCTGAACGAGGCGCTAACCGATAAAAGAGGCTGGAAAAAGGGGAAGTTGGTTGTTGGCGGCTGGTGCTCTGCCTTAAAGGCCCAGTATTTTCTTCGCGTTTTCTTCCATGAGCTTTCGCACTTCTTCCCCGGTGAACTCTAATCCGTATTCTTTCCCCTTTTTGGGGAGATCCTTGATGAAGTTGACCCATGCGTCGTCTCCCATAATCGAAACAAGGTAGGGCCAGTCGGTGCCGAACATTATCCTGTCTCTTAGTGGTTGCCCAAGTATGGCTGGTGTGTTGAACACGTCCCGGATGAGGCCGAGCCAGTAGCGCGTCATTCCCCTAGCGCCCAGCTGGTGGCCTGATATTTCGGCGTAGACGTTTGGCCTGACGGACATTATCTCCACGCATTTAAGGAGCCATGCTAGCCCGCCGAAGTGGACGAGGACTATTTTAAGATCTGGGAACTTCGCAGCGACGCTGTCAATGTATATTGGGTCAGCGTACTTTGATTCCATGGGCGCCGATATTACGGCTGCCGTGTGGGAGTGCAGTGGCACACCCAGCTCGACGCATTTTTGGTAGAGAGGGTAGAATGCAGGTTCGTCAGGGTAGTAGCCTGCTGTCGGGTGGAACTTAACCCCCTCAGCTCCCCATTCCTCCACAG
>JAHLWX010000083.1 GCA_019057675.1 Candidatus Jordarchaeum sp. LHC_1308 | reverse complement strand
CAACCTAACGCCGCGCAACCGGCTTCCTGAGCGCCTCCCATAGCTCCTCAAAAATCTCGTCGCCAGCTTCTGTAGTCCCCCGCCTCCCCACTATTACCCTGTCACTCTTAGTCACCTCGCCTATTACGCTCCACTTTACACCTAAACCGTCAAGCACTTCAGCTGCTACCTCAACATCTCCTCTCTCAATGACCGCTAGTAGCATTCCGCTTGAAATCAGCCTAAGAGGATTAACTGATAGTGCTTCACAAATTTTTCTCGTCTCCTCAGATACAGGAATACTTCTTTCCTCAATCTGAAACCCTGTCTTCGACGCTATGGACAGCTCAATTAAACCTCCAATAATTCCTCCCTCCGTTGGGTCGTGCATAGCCGTCACCCTACACTTCTCATTAAGAGCGAGTGCTTCACGCACTACACTTAACTCCCTTGAAAACTCCTTAGCTCTATCAAGCGCCTCCCTTCCAACAACATCAATCAGCTCGTCGTAGCGTTCCCATGCTAAGATCGAAGCCCCCTCAAGCCCCGCATGCTTAGTGGCAATAATAAGGTCTCCCGGTCTGGCACCACTCGTGGTAACAAGCTTCTCTCTTTCAACCTCCCCTATCATCGTGCCGCAAACCACTGGATGATCCAAAAATGGGGTAACCTCGGTGTGACCGCCAACTATGGACACGCCAAGCTCCCTAGCAGCGGAATCCGCCCCTCTCATCACCTCATCCAAAAGTCCCTCATCCGTTCCTCTCGGAAGAAGCACAGTCAAAGTCAAGAATAGTGGTCTAGCTCCTCTAACAGCAACGTCATTAGCATTAACATGAACCGCATACCACCCAGCATCCCTACTAGCGCCTGTTATAGGATCAGAAGCAACAACGAGAAACTTGTCACCAGCATCAATTACGGCAGCATCTTCCCCAACAGCTGGGCCAAGAACAACCCGTCCACTTTTAACACCAACACGTGGAAAAACAATCCTCTCTAGAACATCAATAGGAACCTTACCCACTGGAAGAACCTTCAAATTAACCCCCCAACGGCTAATCACCACCAAAAAGATGACACGCATCAGCGACAAACATTTCATCGAAAGTTTTTAAAGGTAAGTCCCTAACTTCTAATTAATGAGCGGCCGTGGTCTAGTCAACCCGCTATGGGTTCTGGAATGGTCTAGGACTCAGGCCCCCCAAGCCTGTAACCCGGGTGATGCGTTATGGTGGCGCATCAGGGATTTCAAATCCCGGCGGCCGCACCAAATTATTTTCTAGCTTCTTTATTCTGAGCGATGGAAACCCTTATATTCTCGGTTACGTATAGTTGGTTTTCGGTGTGAAGTGTAATTTTGAAAATTACTATGTAATTCAGTAAACTTTATTTTATAATAAATTGTAGTGGTGGTTTGGTTGAAGGCGATATGTGTGAAGACGCCAGCCCGTCTTCATTTCACCCTTATCGATTTGAACGGCTCGCTAGGTAGGGTGGACGGCGGTATAGGTGTAGCTATAGATAGACCCAACGTCATCGTTAGAGCCACATTCTCCGACAACCATGAGGTCTACGGCTTGAGGAAGGACGTCGTTGAAGCTGTGCTCGAGAAGGTCGTTAAGGCGCTCAACATAAATTCTGGGGTTAGAGTGGAAGTTCTGGAAGCTATTCCGGAACATGTAGGTTTGGGCTCTAAGACTCAGCTTTCACTTGCTGTTGCTAAGGCTGTATCATCACTCTTCGGACTAAATTACGACGTAAGGCGTCTCGCATCAATTACGGGAAGAGGCGGGACGTCTGGTATTGGCGTTGCAGCCTTTGAGAAGGGGGGCTTTATTCTGGATGGGGGGCATAGCTTCGGCAAGGGAAAGGATAAAGAAAAGTTTCTCCCCTCATCCGCCTCCTCAGCTCCTCCTGCACCAGTGCTGGTAAGGTATACTTTACCTGAAAACTGGTTTTTCGTGGTTGGAGTTCCTAACGTTGATAAAGGAGCGCATGGCGCTAAGGAAGTGAACATATTTGAAAAGTTTTGCCCTATTCCCAACCGCGAAGTTGAAGCTATATGCCGCCTTATTCTCATGAAGATTCTTCCTGCAGTCGTTGAAAGGGACCTATCCTCTTTCGGTGAGGGGCTGACGGAGATTCAAGGGTTAGGCTTTAAGAAGTTTGAGGTTTCTCTGCAGTCTCCGCTAGTTAAGGAACTTATAGATTCCATGTTGAAGTGGGGGGCGGCTGGGGCTGGGATGAGCTCCTTCGGCCCAGCGGTGTTCGGCGTGATCGAGGGCAGGAAAGCCGCGGAGTCTCTCCTCTCTGAAGTTGAGAGTTACTTGTCCACGGTTGGAGGCGAGTGCTTCATAGCTAATGTTAATAATACAGGTGCCCAATTTTTCGAGGAGGCCGTCTTGACTCTCAGGAGCTAAAGCTTTGTGGCTGTGGGGGAAAGTGGTTGGTTCGAGTGTGCGGCATAGACCCCGGCACTAGTTCATGGGATATTGTAGGATTGGACGACGAGGACGTTGTTCTGGATACCTCGATTCCTACAAGGGAAGTTTTGGAGGAACCGTCTCGGGTTATAAAGATAGTTAAGTCGATGGGTTCAGTTGACCTTGTTGTTGCTCCTAGTGGCTATGGCCTACCGCTTACTAGACTTAAAGACTTAGATGAGAAGCAGTTTTTTCTTCTGACCTTGAAGAGGGAAAGGGAAGATCGGATTATAGGCTTAGAGCATGTTGTGAAGTTGCTCATAAAGGAAGGGGTTGAGGGCTATGTTATCCCGGGGATCAAACACCTTCCCTCGGTTCCACCCTATAGGAAAGTTAACAAGATAGATATGGGGACGTCCGATAAGCTTTGTAGCGTGGCCCTAGCTCTCTGGGAAACCGCCCGTGAGAGTAATGTAGAATACGATGACGTCTCATTTGTCCTTGTAGAGATGGGGGGAGGTTTTACAGCGGTCATAGGGGTAGAGCAGGGAGAGGTCGTGGACGCTGTGGGTGGTGCTGAGGGTTGCATGGGCTTCATGGCATGCGGAGGAATGGATGCTGAGGTGGCTTACCTTCTAGGCGGCTTCGGGAAGAAGTTAATATATACTGGGGGGGCAACGTATATTGCTGGGTATGAGGGTATAACCCCCGATGAGTTTGCTCTCATGACCGAGCGAGATGAACGATTCAGGCTTGCTTGGGACGCCCTCATAGAGGGTACCGTGAAGGATGTAGCTTCAGTCGCCGCCTCTTTGAACAACTTTGACCTGATACTTCTCTCAGGACGCCTTACTAGAGTTGAGAGAATAAGGAGGGAGCTTGAGAGTCGACTTACACGTTTTTCTCCCACAAGAAGGGTTAAAGGGTTTGCCAAGATAGCTAAGGAAGCTGCTCAGGGCGCCGCCCTCATAGCGAACGGTTTGTCCGGTGGGTTCTGTGAGCCGCTCGTTGAAAGCCTAAGGATAAGGGAGGCATGTGGCTCGGTGCTGGACTACGTTTACTTTGACGAAATACGTGACCTAAGGAGGAAGCTTTGTGTTTAGGTTGGCTTGGGGGGTTACAGGAGCAGGACACTTCATGAAGGAGACTCTAGAGGTTTTTCTGCAACTAAAAAAGGAGTTCAAGGTTGCAGTCACTGTTTTTCTCTCGAGGGCAGGGGAAGAAGTAGCCAGGATGTATGGCGTTTTCGAGCAACTTAGAAAGGTGGCCCCCGGGGGATACTACCAAGAAGTGGTGCTCGAAAGCGAGGAAGGAGCCAGTTTTCCCAAGGCTGGTCGCTTTGCCTCAGGAAAGTACTACGCCCTCATAGTTTCACCAGCAACCTCTAATACCGTTGCAAAAATGGTGTTTGGCATTTGTGATACACTGGTCACGACAGCCTTCGCTCAAGCGATGAAAAGCGCTGTTCCTGTCTACGTAGTTCCAACAGACTACGATGAAGGAGAAGTGGAGACCACCCTGCCAGTGTTTGTCGATAGAGATGTATGCTTGGGATGCTCGGTTTGTCCTCCGGAGGAATCATGTCCGAGGACTGCCTTGGTTAGAGTTGAAGGAAAACCTATGGTGAACCTGCTAAAATGTGTTGGCTGCCTTATCTGCGTGAACAAATGTCCTCATGGGGCAATAATATTTGGGAGGCGGGTTAAGGCTCGAGTCAGAAAAGTTGACGCTGAGAACGTCAAGAGGCTCTCAGAAATGGATGGAGTTCACGTGTTGAAACATCCTCGGGAGATAATACCATGCTTGAGGAGGGATCTTAAGTTTTGAAGGTGTTACTCGTCACGGGGCGTCTTGCTGAGGGGCAGGTCAGAAAATACGCTGAGAGTTTTGGATCTGAAGTTGACGTCATATCCCTGCCAGTCTCCGTGGCGGCTTTAATCACCCCACAAATGCTCGTAGAGCACCTTAAAGGGGTAGTTTCGAAGAAGAATTATGATGCCGTTATTGTTCCAGGACTCTTGAGGGGGAATGTTGGTGTTGTTGAGGAGCAGTTGGGTGTTCCAGTTTTCAAGGGAACCAGGTACGCATGCGATATACCCTTAATATTCAAAAACTTTGCTTCCTTGTCGAAGGAAGAGGCACTGGACGTTGTCCTTGCTAGGTCAAGGGACGAATGGAGTAAATTAAGCGAGCTGACTGAGGACTCTGGTTTGGGATTTAAAGTAGGAAGGAAGGATGTAAAGCCAGTCTACGTCGGGGTTGATGGACCTGTTAGAGTGTTAGCCGAGGTTGTCGATGCCCCTGAACTTTCCCTTAGCAAGGTGATGGCTAGAGTGAAATATTTCTTGGAGTCGGGAGCAGATATGATCGACATTGGCGCGGTAGTAGGAGAAGATAACTCCCACAGGATATACGAATTGGTGTATGAGGTGAGAGAACGGTTTAAGGTTCCTGTCAGCGTGGACAGCTTGAATCCTGCGGAAATTGAGGCGGCTGTGGATGCTGGCGCCGACATGGTGCTTAGCTTAGACTATGGTAACTTTAAAGAGGTTAAGTTGCCGAACGACGTGACAGCAACAGTTCTGCCGACTAATGTAAAGGAGGGAGAAATTCCGAAGTGCTCCGAGGAAAGAGCAAAGAAGACACTCGAAATAGTTAAAGAAGCTAGGAAAGCGGGGCTCGTTAAGGTTGTGGCGGATCCGCTTCTAGAGCCTCCTATTAATCCCGGCATCGCAAGCTCCCTTAGGTCCTACTTCCTTTTTAGAGAGATGGATGCAGTGACCCCGCTTCTTTTTGGAGCAGGAAACGTGACGGAGTTCATAGATGCCGATAGCGTAGGCGTTAACGTGTTTTTAGCGTTGCTGGCGCAGGAGCTGGGTGTTGCTGTACTCCTGACAACAGAGCAAAGTGTCAAGTGCCGTGGATGTGTGAGAGAGGCCGCAGCCGCAAGGAAGCTGGCATACATAGCAAAGAAGCTTTCCACTCCTCCTAAGGATCTCGACGTAGATGTCTTTGTGGCTAAGAGTAAGAAGGAATACTTTGAGTCTCCAGACATTGATGGGGTGTCCATTACACCTGAGATTAAAGTTGAAGATTACTCGCCTGACTCCTTAGGATACTTTACGATATGGGTAAACCATGATGAAGGAAAGATTTTCGCGTTATATAGAGGAGTTAAAGGGGAAAGGCTTTTTGCTGGGAGAAGTGCTGAGCACATTGGTAAAACCATTATTTCAGAGGGATTGGTGGGATCGCTGGAGCACGCTGTTTACCTTGGAAGGGAGCTGGAGAAGGCTGAAGTATGCTTGAAGCTTGGCAAAAGCTACGTTCAAGACGTGGACGTTTTCGGTGGTTGGAATGAGCGGTCTACCTGATGTTCAAAATGAGAAGTCCCGGATACCATTGTCGCTCGACGAAGTAGGTGTAACGGGACTAATAAAACGAGTTAGAATAACCAAAGGAAGAAGTGAGTTATCCTTAATCCCTAGGATATCTGCATTCATAAACCTCCCTAGGGAGCAGAGAGGAGTACATCTTTCAAGAAGCAGTGAGACCATAGAAAGCATAGTGGAAGACATAACGTACTCTCCCGTAGGAAGCATTGAGGAGCTTTGCAGGAAGATGTTGGCACGTCTCTTAGAGAAGCATGACTATGCCGATAAGGCAAGGGTACTCTTGGAGGGGCCAATAGTACTTGATGTGAGGGCTGGTGAAAGCGAGGTTAAGCGTCAAAAGGCATGCACACTACATGTTGAGGCCAGAGCAGCCAAGAAAGAGGGAAAAATCGAGACAAGGGTTTTCCTAGGCGTGGGAGTTGAAGGGATGACCGCCTGTCCTTGCGCCCAAGAGCTGGTGAAAGATTACGCGGAGAGCATGATTAGGAAAAGAGCTGAAGAACTTTCACTAAGTGAGGATGCCATACGCAGGATTCTTAACTTGATTCCACTTGCATCCCACAGCCAGCGCTGTATAGGGTTCCTCACCGTAGAGGTGAGAGATGGTAGCATAGATATCTCTGAGTTAGTTAAAATAATCGAGGACTCCATGAGTGGTGTTATACACGACGTCCTAAAGAGACCTGACGAAGCAAACTTAGTGAGACTTGTACATTTAAACCCTCTTTTTGTGGAAGACGTGGCGAGGCTAATCATACTTAACACGTTGACGAGGCTTAAACAGATCTCGGACGACGACATAATAGAAGTCAGAGTTGAGAGTATCGAGTCTGTTCACCCCCATAACGCCGTAGCCTATAGGCGTGCAAAAGTCGGGGATCTGAGGAAGGAGCTTCAGGGTGGCGGTGGCGCTTGATAGTGGAAGGCTTCTTCATAGAGGATCTTGACGGTCTCATATTTGACGTTAAGGGATTACTTCATCCTCCAAATAGAGTTATAGCGTATCTGCGTTACTTTCCGGATAATTATGGGGAACGTGAAAGGGGGGGAGTGAGATATCGTAAAGTTTACTCGCTCGCGGAAAGAGACGCTATTCTCAAAGCTAAAAGGCCTGAATATCTATATTTTGACCCTGTTTTTGGCATTATCCTAGAAGGAGTTCCACGGAAGCGTGTCGCGAGGATTTATGATCCCCGTGAAAAACTCTCCCAGCTTCTAGGAAGAGAAAGAAGCGGGTTAGAGGAAGCTGCCGCCCATCTTGCGCTCAAAATAGCTAGGAATGCCAAAATACCTTTAAGTAGTATAGGGGTATCAGGCTCCATGCTCGTAGGGCTAGCAGGGAAAAGCTCCGACATAGATCTAGTGGTTTTTGGCGAGGAAAACTCTCGTAAGGCATATGAAGCTGTCGGCGCTCTCATGTCTGAAGGAGAAGACGTTAAGCCTTATGATGAAATCGGCTTAAAGCGCCTTTACGAGTTTAGGATTGAGGATACAACTATGAGCTATGAGGAATTTGTAAGAAGCGAGCGGCGGAAGCACATGTCGGGCTTAGTTATGAATTACGATTTTTTTCTCCGCTTCGTGAAATTTCCAGAAGAGTATGGCGAATCCTATGGAGAAAAAAGGTATAATCCCTTAGGATACGCGTTAATCGAAGGCGTCGTCTCCGACGACTCGGACTCCATTTTTACTCCCTGCCGTTACGTTTTGGAGAAAGCACGTGTCTTGGATGGAGTGAAGAAACCCGTGAGTGAAGTGTTCTCGCTGAGAGGTCGTTTCAGCGATCAAGCCAGAGAAGGAGAAAAAATAATTGCGAGGGGAAAAATCGAGGCGGTTAAATCAGAAGAGGGTGAATATTTCAGGCTTGTCATAGGGGGAGAAAAAGGTGACTTTCTCGTAGTTAAGGGGGGAGATTAGTGAGGATTGAACGTGATAGAGACTTTCTAAGGACGGACGAAGGCTTCTTTTTCTGCGTTGTTGGCTACGAGCATCCACCAGATAGGGTGTTGGCTTACCTTAAGTATGTTCCAAGTCCCTCTGGGAAGTGGGGGGGCGCCGTCCGATACCATAGGGTTCTCGCAAGGTACGATGCAGCCTCCGTTGCAGATACCTTCTCCATACTCCGAAACCATCCAGAATATTTATTCTACTCAGACGTTTATGGTGTAACTTTTTCAGCTGTTCCTAAGATGGAAATAGTGGAAAGGTATTATCCTGAAGTTAAGGTTGCGAGCTTGCTTTTAAAGGAAAAACTTGATAAGTTACAGTCAAAGGCCCTTTCCCTGATCCAGCTAATCTCTAGTGAAAGCGGCGTCTCAATAGAAAAGTTTGGCGTGACTGGCTCCATACTAATAGACATCCATAACCCCTCCCTTTCAGACATAGATCTGACCGTCTACGGCA
>JAHLWX010000082.1 GCA_019057675.1 Candidatus Jordarchaeum sp. LHC_1308 | reverse complement strand
CTGAATTACCTTGACTTCGACTGCCACCTGATCTGCGCGGACTTCTTCCCCAACGTGGTGGACGAGTGCATGCACACCACGATAGAAGTAGACGGCCAGACAAAAATGCTTAAGGACCTAGACAACGTGGAGTTCATCGTCCTAGACCCAGCGATGAAGAAGCCTTTCCCAATACCTGACGGCTACGTGGACGCAGCGTTCAGCTTCGGGCTACTCCACTGGAGCAGCCACCCAGGAGAAATAATAAAAGAATGCGCAAGAGTTTTGAAGAGCAAAGGAATACTGATGACGGTAACCCAAGTGAAGAAGGACGAGGAAACCCACCTCACCATAGGAGACGTAGTACTAAAAATAATAGGGGGAAACAGGTACTACACGAAAAGCGAAATTAAGAGCTTCCTAACCGAAGCAGGCCTAACCGACCATACAATCTTCCTCTCATACATGATAACAGCCAAAAAGCCATGAAAACAAAACCCGGAAAACAGACGAGTAAAATAAGATTCTCTCGTCCCCTTATTTATTCGGCTTTTTTTTGACGCGAAGCTAGCCGCATCAAGCCCGCGATGAAAAACGCACAAGTTTGTTGATGCCCCCTACCGGGGTAAAGATCCCACGACTATAGGCCAAGGCTATCCTGACGGGTTCCAACCTGTGACTGCAAGCGTTAAGATGACCCAAATGAGGTACAGTTAATTAAGCCAGAATTTGAGACGCCACTGATAACGCGCGTGGCGTAGTCTCGATGCAGAAAAGGATTTAAAAAGTGTCGGTGTGGTAGTGGAAGGACTAAGACAAAGTAAAAAGGTTCAGGTGATGGTTTATCCTCCGGATTCTTGGAGGAGGATCCTTATCTTTTTTGCTGTGCCTCTTAGCCTTTGAAGCGTTAATCCTAGCTGATGTTCCGGTATTCCCGCGGCGATTAGGATGGCTGGTCCGGCCTCAACTGCTACTATGTATCCCTTTGTCCCGTGCACTATACATTCAGTAACATCTCCTTGAACGAATGATTTTGATATGGAGCTACAGGCGGAGATTAGGCTAAACGTGCTTTCTAGGGCGTTTTCGAGCTCGGAGTACCTAAGTCTTTCAACCAACAAGTTTCCCGAGAGATCGACCACTAGGAGGTCTATGCTCCCCGGGTAACCCTCGCTTTTTAGAAGCGCATTCAGCTTTTCTACGACGTTTTTACCTATGTAACTTATTCGTTCCATTAGCGTCTCCCTTCTGTTAAAAAACGTAAACATACCATTTATTTTATCGAATGACTGTAAGGCTATAAGCGTTCTAGTTAAAGTCTACCATTTAAATTTTGTCGGAGGGATTCTAGGTTCATGTCGTTGAGCTCCCATGGATTTGACACGTCAAAGACAATTTATGTTAGAATTATGTTATGTTAGATGTAGTTTTAGAGGGTGAAAAGAAAAGTATATGAAGATGCCTTTGAGTTCGTTCAGTAGATGTTTGGCTGTTGAGGAGGCGCTTTTCTAGGAGGTGGTTCTTTTAAGCATCCCGGTTTCCAGTGATCTCAGGAAGCGGGTCTTCTCGCTCCCTGAAGGGGATTTTCTCAGGTATTGTATGCAGTGCTCGCTGTGTTCGAGCGTTTGTCCCGTGGCACGGGTTGTCGAAGGATTCAGCCCCAGGCGCATACTGTGGGAGGTCTTCCTCGGATTGGAAAAAGGCATCATGGAGAAGGATAACTTGTGGTTTTGCCTCAGTTGCCACTTATGCATGGAAGTTTGCCCCATGAATGTTAAAGTGTCACACATCATAATGCTTCTCAAAAACATAGCTGTCGAGAGGGGGAAAGCTCCTAATGGGCTCCTAGATGAAGTGAACTCCATATTCAAGACGGGGAGGAGCATGCCTCTTTCTCCAGCCATCGATAAGAGGAGGGCTGCCTTCTCGCTTCCCCCATTACCGAGTGTGGACGTTGAAGAGGTTAGGATTCTGATGAGGAAGCTGAAGCTTCCCTTCAACGAGGGGGGGAAAAAATGACGAGCTACTCGCTTTTCCTAGGATGCCTCATCCCCCTAAGGTTCCCTTTCCTCGAAGCATCCTCGAGGCTCGTACTAGACGCCTTAGGGGTGCGCTGTGAGGTGCTTGAGGGGGCCAGCTGCTGCCCTGACCCTGTCGGCGTCCAGTCGGTTAACTTCGATGTTTGGCTTCACTTGGCTGCCAGAAACTTGGCTCTTGCCGAGGAGAAGGAAATGGACGTCTTGACGTTGTGTAGCGGCTGCTTTGAGACCCTTAAGACAGCCCGGGAAATCCTCCTGCGGAACCCTGACCTAATGGACAAGGTTAATGAAGCATTAAAGCTAGTGGATAGGGAGTTCAAGGGAAGCGTCGACGTGGTGCACATAGTCGAGGCGCTATACAGAGTCATGGATAAGATAAAAGGCATGGCGTCAACAGAGATCGACGCAAACGTCGCCGTCCACTACGGGTGCCACCTTCTGAGGCCAAGCGAATACCTCAGGTTCGACGACCCCAATAATCCGACTAAAATGGACGAGTTGGTGGAAGCTATAGGGGCGCGAAGCTTAGACTACAACTACAAACATCTCTGCTGCGGCGCGGCGGTGAGCAACATAAAAAGGGAGCTGGTATACCCCTACCTCAAATGGAAACTTAACTCCGTGGCGAGGTCAGGTGCCGAATGCATGGTTGTCGCCTGCCCCTTCTGCTTCATGCAGTACGACATAGGACAAGTAGAACTCGGCAGGAAAGAAGAAGCATTCAACATACCAGTCTTCTATTACCCGGAGATGCTGGGCTTAGCCCTAGGCTACAGCTACAGGGAGCTCGGCCTACAAATGCATAAGACGAACGTATCACAATTCATAAAGAAGCACCTCTTCTAGCTCTCACCCATCTCCTGAAGGGCCTTCTTAAGCTGGCTGATGGACCTCGCCAGATTATTCAGTATCGTAAGGTCATCCCGAGTCTTATGCACCTTCATGTTAAAGTATTCCCTGTAAACCCTCTGGAGCTCCTCCAGAAACGTCCTCAAATCCGCCTTACTCATCCCAGCTGGAATACCCGCCATTTTTTTCCCTCCAAGTAAGAAGGGCTGATATAAGCCAAGATAAAGGCAAGTAACCGCGAAGGAATACCAACATAAGATCCAGAACAGGCGCCGACCTTTCTAGCGCAGTGAATTAAAATGATTAAAACAAGATAATTAACACGGGATAGTATTAAAAGGGGTTCTCGAGAAGAAGAGGTGCCTTCGTGATGGAGGATTCTTTTTTGTGATTGTTTAGAACGTTAGCTGAACCACGTTGTAGTATACGACGTCGCCTTGTCTGTTGACGAGGGCCATTGTGAGCTGTTTTCTAGTGCTTACTGCGAGCTTGGTGACGCGGTCGAGCTCTTTAAGGTCTATTGGGGTTCCTTCGGTTACTATGTATATGAGGTTTTTCGCCGCTTCCTCTCCAACCTTGCTGCCTCTTGGGTACAATCTGAAGTCTATTCCTCCTCCGAATCCCTGCTTGACGACGTACCCTCTGCTTTTTAGATCCCTGTAGACGAGGTATTTGATCCAGAGTTTCGGGTCTCTTTTGCTAAAGTACCTGACGAGGTCGCGGAAAGTGTATTCTTTGTCTGTTTTGTCTTTGATTGAGAGTCTGCCGCGCTCGTTTAGCAGGAGGGCTTCCACTGGTTCTAAGTGGAGTAGCCCGTCATCCCCAAACTCGCCGTAGTTCCCCTTCTCATGGAGTCTTTCGCCTGCTTCATGCTCGACGACCACTTCATCGTCTCCGAGAATCCCTGAGAAAACTTCTACTTCGCCCTCTTCTTCCTTGCCTTCTTCCCCGAAGAACTCCTTATTTTCCTCTTTTTCTTCCTCCATTCACGCCACCAGTCTTCAGCTAAGCGGAGAAGCGTTTTAAAGCTTCCCTTATCATCCTTATGGTGGTGTCCCTGTTTGATCGCAGACATGCTTAGAGAAATGCTCAGGGGGGCGGTTAGGGTTGCAGTTGTCGGTGTTGGAAGCAGAATTAGGGGGGACGACGCCGTAGGCGTGGAGGTGGCGAGGAGGCTTGGAGAGGCGAGGTTAAGGGGGGTGCTGGTTGTTGAGGCTGAAACCACACCGGAGAATTTTACTGGGGTGATTAGGAGGTTCAATCCGAGCCACGTGGTCATAGTGGACGCCGCTGACTTCGGCGGGAAGCCGGGGGACGTCGCCATCACGGCTGATGCGTCGAGTCTGGGAGGGGTTACGTTTTCCACGCATCGCACGTCGCTCTCTGTGTTCGCGAAGTTCGTGGAGGCATCGGTAGGTGCCTCGGTTATCTTCATTGGGGTTCAGCCTAAGAGCACGGCCGGAGAGGAAATGTCACCTGAAGTTAAAGAGTCGGCTGAGGCTCTCATAAAGATTTTAAGAGGAGTCCTCTCGGAGTTACTGGGATGACGAGGATGGTGTTCAGGCTTGGAGAGAATTAGGGCGTTCGTGGCTGTGGACATTCAGGACAAAAGCGTCCTCGAAGTGGTCAGGCGGGTGCAGGAGGATCTCTCCCGTTATGTGAGGGCGAAGTTCGTCGAGCTGGAGAACTTCCACTTCACCCTTAAGTTTCTGGGCGAGATAAGCGAGGATGCCGTGGACGAGGTTTACGGCGCCATGAAGGAGCTGGAATTCAAGCCCTTCGACCTAGAGCTACGGGGTGTTGGCTGCTTCCCGAACACTAGAAGGGTGAACGTGATATGGATTGGGACGCGTGAAGGAGGCGATAAGCTTACGTCGCTGGCTAACGAGCTGGAAAAGAAGCTGAGGCGCCTCGGCTTCGAGTCCGAGCAGAGGCCCTTCAGCCCCCACGCCACAATAGCTAGGGTGAAGTATGTCCAGAGCCGCGATGGGCTTATTTCAGCGCTCGAAAAAATGAGAGAATTGGAGATAGGGAGGATAAAGGTCGAATCTATTAAGCTAAAGAGGAGCCAGCTGACGCCGAAGGGACCCATATACACGACGCTCAGAAGCCTACCATAGGAGTCGGGGGGAGCGTTGAGCAAGCTAAGCGATGTGTGCCAGCAGGTTCTAGCCAAGGTGACCCCCACACGTGAGGAAAGAGAAGGTGTGCTCAGGCTAGCTGAGAGCATAATCGCCAGGGTCGCCGAGGAGGCCGAGAATCTGGGGGTCGAAGTGAGGCCGATGCTTGTAGGTTCCATGGCGAAGGACACCTGGATAAAGGGAGACCAAGACGTGGACATTTTCATGGTTTTCCCCCAAACCTATAGCTTCGAGGAGATAGGGGAGCTCGGACTGAAAATCGCCAGGAAAATTACCGGGGGAAAGGGGGAGGAGCAGTACGCGGAACACCCGTACCTGAGAGCTGAAATTAACGGTTACACTTTCGACTTTGTTCCGTGCTTCGAGATAGGGAACGCTGTGCAGCTACGCTCCTCAGTCGACAGGACCCCACTCCACACGCGCTACGTGCTAAGCCGCATGGACGAACAGCTCAGAGGGGAGACGAGGCTTCTCAAGGCGTTCATGAAGGGAGTGGGCGTTTACGGGGCTGAACTGAAGATTGGAGGGTTCTCCGGATACCTCTGTGAGCTACTAACCATAAAGTATGGCTCATTCGAGTCCGTCCTCAGGGCAGCGGTGAACTGGGGGAGCCAGGAGGTCGTAGACATAGAGCACCACTACGACGACCCGGAGAAGCCGCGGAAAATGTTCAATGCCCCCCTAGTAGTCGTGGATCCCGTTGACCCCAAGAGGAACGCGGCGGCAGCGGTCACACAGCAAAAGCTAAGCGAGTTCAGAGCGGCGGCCATGAGCTTCCTAGAGGATCCGAGGGAGTCTTTCTTCTTCCCCCCAAAGCGGAGCCCGCTGACTGTCGAGGAGCTTGCCGCCAAAATGAAGGAAAGAGGAACGTCGATGATATTCATCGAGTTTGGTACGCCGAAGATTCCCCCGGACAACCTATGGGGACAGCTCACCCGCTCCCTCCACGCCCTCCAAAAAATTCTGGAGAGAGAAGGCTTCAAAGTGCTCTCAAGGGACGTGTGGTCCGGCGAGGAACAAACAATTTTCATTCTTGAACTTGAGTCTAGGAGGATCCCATCGGTTAAGAAGCACTTCGGCCCCCCACCCGCATCACCCCACCAGCGGCGCTTCATAGAAAAACACCTGAATTCGCCCTCGACGCTCTCCGGCCCGAGAATAGAGGGCGACAGGTGGGTTGTGGAGGTCAAGAGAAAGTACACAGAAGCCGACACGCTGCTCAGAGAAGTGCTCAGAAAAACTTCAAGCATAGGGATAGGCAGCTACGTGGCTGAAAAGATCTCCGAGGCATTCTCACTCTACGTCGATGAGGAAATACTCAGCACTTACTCCAAGAACAGAGAGTTCCAAGAGCACCTCACCCTGGCAATAACTGGAAAACCGAGATGGCTCACGTGAAAGGGAGAAAACATGGAAAAAGACGGCTCATCCCGGGGCTTCCGGCGTGTCGGCTTCAGCTTAGCCTCGGTTTTCATGGTGGAGGAAGTTGCTAGAAGACGTGAGTGAGGATACGTGGAGCCGCCGTCTTCGCCATTGTCTGTTACGCTGTGAGCGACCTCGTCGACGCGTCAGCCCCAAAGCTGGTGAAAATGCTTGGAGACGAAAACGAGAAAGTACGCAAAAACGCTGCGGGCGCCCTTGATTTTACGCCGAAAGAGGGGTCACCGACAAGCCCGCCCCATCAAAACTTGAGAAAATGCTGGAAAATGAAGGCGAGGAAGTGCCTAAGAGTGCTGCGTTCGCCCTCGGCAAGTATGCTGAGAAGGAGCTTCCCTAACTTTTTTATGTTTGGACTAAATGGAGAAGCAGGTACTAGTCTGACGCTCGTCTTGGTTTTGCTGGGCCTCACTCGGGTTAAGCATTGTTCATCTCCTATTCACTTCGCAGTGTTAAAGGCTGAATAAGGCTTGATGAAATAATTTAGGTTCCTTTCAGCGGGAAAAAGGGGGTTCGAGGCGCGTATAGTTAAGCTCTCAGATGGCGAAAACCTCGTCCTTGTGAGGAAAAACGAGTTTTATGATGAACCCGACACTAAAGGAGCAGGTGTGTTTGAGGCCACATGAAGAACGCCGCCTTTATCTGAAGCAGACCGAGATCCGGTTAACGTATTCGGCTTCTTTGCTGGTTAACAAAGATGCTCAGCGTTTATACTCTGGTTCACGTAGCCATTTTTTGATTTCTTCTAGATGCTCCTTATTCCAGCTTAGGATGACCTTGCCGTCTTTCACCTCTACTTCCGTGTATTCTTTGAGGAAGCCGCTGTGGGCGAAGAAGTTCCTCTTCAGGTCAGAGCTCGTCCCTCTCCCTAGGAGGTCACTCAGCGCTACTTTCCCTGGTTTTTTCTTTTCTTCGACTGCTTTTTTGATTATTTCTAGGTCGTTGTGGAGGAAATAGCTGTTGACTCCGATGCCTAGTGATTCGTATACTTCTGGGAACTTTAATTGGATCTCGTCGATGCTCGGTTCGCTGAGCGTGTTCCTGAATTTATTGAAACTCTTAAACATCGCGAGGGCGAAGAACACGTTCGAAAGATTAACCAAGTTTACTTTTATTTCTTCACTCAAAAGCTCCATGCCGTACTTCACGAGCTTTTCCGCGAGGCAGTCGACCTCCTTCTCCTCTATGACTTTCAGCAGCTCGTCTTCGTAGAAGGCGAGGGGGATGTTGTAGCGGATTGCGTTAAATGCTATTTTTAACTTTTCCTTTATCTTTCTGAAGCGTTCTTTTTTTTCCTTGTACTTCTTCCCTATCTCCCCTATCCTTTTCTTTTTGTCCTCTTCGTCATTCTTGTCGAGTTCGTAGAGCTTGTCGATGTCTGGCTCTGGGAGAGAAAAGAATGCCCTGACCTGGAGGGGGTATAGTTCAATGTTTGCTTCTTTGACTTCTTTCGTTATTGGCTGGTGGGAGGCGACTTTTACTTCTAGCTTCGGCTTCTGCAGTATTTCTTCGAGCTGCCTGAAGGTCGCGTACCTTCTGACGGCGTCGAGTAGGGCAATGACGTAAACGTTCTGGCCGGTCGAAATGTTCACGACGACGCAACTGGGCCTCTCCTTTTCGAGCATTGTTAGAAGCATGAAGGCGGAAACCTCGTTGATCCTCGTCCAGCCCCCGACGCCGGGAACCTCTACGATCTCGAACCCGCCGTGTCCTCCCTTTTCAACCTTCGACCGGAGGCAGTCCACTCCACAGTCTTCCAGCAGGCTTCTCGGAACGAAGAGGAGCACCTTTACTCTCCTGTTATTCGACTCGTAGAACCTCCTCAGGGCCTCGGTTGCGAACCGCGTCTTGCACTCATGCCCGTTCACCCTAAAAGTCACTTGTTCATATCCTTCAATCCTGCCGAGAACCCCCAGCACCATCACTTCACACATCCGCTTCCCTCCCTTTACCCAGACGTGTGCCGTAACAAAAAAGGTTTCGCACCCTTCAAAGTTGGAGATGCAGTTCAGACCGCCGAGGAGGGAACAAGCAGCGGAGGGGAAAAATAGCAGCGAGGAAACTAGTCAGTGGGGGGTGGAGCCGGCGTC
>JAHLWX010000081.1 GCA_019057675.1 Candidatus Jordarchaeum sp. LHC_1308 | reverse complement strand
GAGGACGGAGCAGTACCCGGCGAAGAAAGGGTCGGAGTCTAGGAGAAGGTGCCACATGCTGTCGACAGCCAGCAGGAGGTACTCGCCCCACCCGACGTCGAGGACGGCTGCGTCTTCACCGAAGCCACGCACAAGGACGCACGAGGCGTCTAACGTCTCCTTCAGAATGGACGTCACCCTGCGGATGTCCTTCTTACGCCTCACGCCTTCAAAGCTCGCAACCGATGAAGCGATGGATTCAACATCAAGCACGAGATCACCATCCGTTGACGCGAAGAAAAAGCTTTGGCGGCGGGCTGGAGGACTTTCGCCTGCAAGGGCATCGAACCCCGAACCCTCACCGGGTTCCTCGGATATCCCCATGAAGCTTGAAGTCCGAGGCAGGGGACTGGGCAGCTTTAGTTCCACCCCCGCTGCAGCCCGCCACAATCAAAACACAACAGCACCCCTTATTAAGTTTTCAATACAAATTTTCACCAAAATAAAAAGGCCTCTTACGTGGAGGCGACGCTTTATGTTTGAATGATACCCATAATGCCGCCTACCCTTTGATCAGCCCCTCCACGCCCTCTCTCAATTTTGCGTATCCAAAGAATGGAGAACGGGATTGGCGTCTGTAGCGGTAACACTAATCAAAAGAGTACTTACAAGAACACGGCCGCCAGGCCTTTAAGGGTTTCAAAAAAAGGGAAAAGAGATAAGAAAAGCCGGAATTTCAGGGTGGTTTTTAATGTTTTCCTGCCGCTTCGTCTAGTGTTTTCTTCCAGAGCTCGCCGACGAAGCCCTTGTACCTTTCCTCCTCCTGCTTGTATATGTCTTCTGCCGATTTCCCTTCCATCTTCCTCTTTTCTTCTTCGACCAGCAGCCTTCTCCAAGCTTTGCCCACGTAGGTTTTCGGTATGCTGTCGCGGAACTCGACTTCCCTCGGGTACTTGTAGGCTGCAAGACGCTTCTTGCACCATTCGATTATTTCCTCCTCAGTGACCTTACCCCTGTACTCTGGACGGAGCACTATGAATGCCTTAACCTTTTCTCCTACTCCGGGTTCTGGTACGCCGACCACGGCTGCCTCCAGTACCGCCGGGTGCTGGTAGAGGACTTCCTCCACCTCCCTCGGGAACACCTGGTACCCCTTGTACTTTATCATGTCCTTCTTGCGATCCACAATGTAGAAGTACCCGTTCTCGTCCATCTTAGCAAAGTCGCCTGTCCTAAGCCACTTTATGCCGTCAAGCGCGAAGAACACTTTTTTGTTCTCTTCCGGCCTGTTCCAGTAGCCCTTCATCACCTGCGGCCCTGCTACGACGAGCTCTCCGATTTCACCTATTGGAAGAAGACGGTCTTCTTCGGGGTCTGCCACCGCGGCGAGCGTACCGGGCAGCGGGATGCCTATTGAGCCTATCTTCCTGAGCCCTCTCGGTGGAGGCGTGTTAACGTGGGTCACAGGGCAGGCCTCGGTCAACCCGTAGCCTTCCAGTATGGGCACGCCAGTCACGCTCTCGAACTTTTTCGCCACCTCAACTGGAAGCGCGAAGGCGCCGCTGGACACGAACTTGAGCGACGACAAGTCGTACTTGTTTATGTCTGGATGCTCAACCATGTTGAGGAATATCAGGGGCACCGCCGGGAACACGTTCACCTTGTACTTCTCTATAGCCTTCAGGATCTCCTTTGTCTCGGGCGCTGGCAGGATCACTATGGTTGCCCCGCCTAGCAGTGGAAGGTTCATCCCCGTCGTCTGACCGTAAATGTGGAACCACGGTATCACGGCGGCCGTGACCATTCTCGCCCCCCGCATGAACGAGCTCCTCAGCCACTCCTCGAGCTGCCTGCACTGAGACACTATGTTGAAGTGTGTCAGCATGGCGCCCTTGGGGGTTCCCGTTGTTCCACCAGTGTACTGGAGGACTGCGACGTCCTCTTTCGGGTTTATCTCGACGTTCGGGGGCTCTATCGGGCCGCCCGCCAACACGTCGATGTTCAGCAGATCCATGAAGTTGTACCTGTTCGGGGCACTCGGGACGTTGACCGAGGGAATGCGGCCTATAAGCTTACCCAGCGACTTAACAGCTCCCTGCAGCATGTCGCCTATGTTCGTCACGACTTCGAACTTCAGGTTGAGCTTGTCACGCACTGGCAGAACCCTCTCGGCGAAGAGAACATCCATGGCGATTATGGCGGAGGCACCTGAGTCATTGACTTCGAACTCTATTTCGTTCGGCGTCAGCAGGGGGCTCAGCGGGACGACGACGCCGCCCACTGCTAGCGTCGCGTAATAGCTTATGACGAACTGTGGAGAGTTAGGCATTAGTAGAGCTACGCGGTCGCCCTTCTCTATGCCCAAGAAGTGCAGCGCCGCGGCCATCTTTTTAACGTAATCCCCGAGTTCACCGTACGTCATCTTCCTCGTGATGAACACTAGGGCATCTCTATCCGCGAAGTCCTCGCAGCTCCTCCTGAACATCTCGTAGAGCGAAACCCCCTTCGTCCGCATTGCCAACAGTGGATCCATGGGAATAGTTTCGTCCGCGTAGAAGTCAACCCAGGGCATGGTTTTAACATAGTCTGGAAGTTCACTCATATTAGACGCCACCCACCACTCCCTTTTTTAGCTTTGACTCCCGGAGGGCTGAGCCTCCTCCCTCATCACCTTGATTTTTCTCCTTAACGTGAACAATTTAAAGCTTCCGTACCACTCGATGATTATTCCTAACGCTAGCAAGCCTACTATTGCCATGTCCACCATTACCCCGCTCCCCGTAACCGCCTCGTAGAGGATCCTTGGGAGCGAAGCAGATATGAAAAAGCGGTACACTGCAAACGCCAGCACGGCGATTATCCATATCCACCCTATCACTCTAAATCCCATATAGTAGCGAAGCATGAAAGCTTCCCTAGACAACAACTAACACCTCCACACATAGTTTTTTCATCTTCCTTTCCATCTTTCCCCCATATTTTTGGGCTGGTTTCAATAAAAAACCAAAAAAGAGGGTAATTGAAAAAGAACCTAGTTTTCCCATGATCTCTTTCCCATTGATTCCTTTTTTTTACCGTCTTATGCGGAGTCTTCGGACGCTTATGCGTGGTCTTCGGCGCGGCCTTTGGACGCCTCTTCTAGTCCTCGACATGAACCTGTCATGCCATGCTTTGAACCTCATTGGAAGCTTCTTCCTCTGTTGTTGTAAGGCGAGCTCTATGCTGGCCATCTTGCTGGCTGGGCCACTCCACACCCTGTAGAACCCATTGCTTGCCTTAATAAACGCCGTCCTTGTGGTGTTCCTTAATCCGGAAGCTATACGCTTCCCCGTGTTGGAGAGGCGCGTTCTGCTCCTGTAGTAGATCATGTAGGCTCTAGTCTCGGGCGCGAAGTACTTCTTCTGCACCTTTCTAACAGATCTGCCAGCAGCGAGCGCCACTGGTGGAACTATGATCCTCGCAGCGACAAGCCCGACCAAAGCAAGCATGGCGACCATAGGCATGGTGAGAGCTATGGACACCGATGGCAGGGACAAAAGTCCAGCGGGGGTTGGTGTGAAAGCTGATGACAGGGCTATTGTCGAGCCGAGACCCATTGAGGGCGCCGTGAACGCGTTCAGCGCGCCCATTATGTCCGTTGTTCCCGTTATTATGACGCTGTTAGGCGTCACAGTCATTGTCCCCTCGATGGTCGTTGAGCCAAGTATGAGGGACTGTGCCATCACCACTTGGCCCAGTGTGAGCATCGGGTTTGTGAGCATCGACGCCAAGAGCGACTGGCTCATGAGGATCTGCATGAGTCCCCTGACCAGCGTCGTCCCATAAGTTATCGTTGGAGCCATTATGAGCGTGGCGCCATTCATCTTGACGTTGCTCAGCACGAGGGTGCCGCTCGACGCTATGTCACCTGTTATCTTGACGCTGCAGGCTATCTCCGTGCCGTCCTTTGTAACCTTAAGCACGCCATTCACAACCTCAACCTTACCGTCACGTATCACAGTCGTTCCACCCGTAACCAAGCTATCAGCGGTAAGCAAGACAGTGCCCGTCAACAAGTTGTTAGTGTTCATCTTTCCGGAAAGCTCAACGTTACCAGTTATCTTTGAGGAGCCGTACATCTCTATTACGCCGCCCTTCATTGTGACGTCGCCCGTAACAGTCAGTACGCCGTCAACATTCAGGATTCCATCAACTCCAACGTTGCCCTCAATGAATATGCCGGAAGCGTTTATAGCAGTCGTGCTGGAAGACATGGAGAGAGAGCCCTCAATAAGCTGGAAGCCCTCAACCTTAATGGTCCCGACCGCAGTCATGACGGAGTTCCTAAGCACGCTTACACCGTTAATGTCGGAGTCGCCCGTAGAGGTAAGGGAGCCTTCTATCATGTTCCGGCCACTTATCGTCACCACGCCGCTGATAACGCTGGACTCGCCTCCCATGCCGACGCCTTTATCCGTAACCTCGACGTAGCCGTTAATCGTCTCAATCGAGCCTTTAACGCTCATAGACGTGAACGGAGCAACGCTCATCTTGATGTCGCCACTCATCGTGAGGTCACCAGTTATCCTCAGCAGGCCGCTAACGCTCAAGCTGCCAGAAACCACGGTGTCACCAGTCACAGAAATGCCCGAAGAGTTAACCTTCATGCCTCCCCCAGACATAGAGAGCGAGCCACTGATAAGCTGCTCACCATCTATCTCCACCGTCCCCGTCGCAGTCATGACGGAGTTCCTAAGCACGCTTACACCGTTAATGTCGGAGTCGCCCGTAGAGGTAAGGGAGCCGAGCATCCTCATCCTGCCACTTATCGACACCACACCACTGATAACCGAGTCACCGGAAAGCTCGACGACTTCAGCCGAAATATATGACGAGCCCGAAGGCATACTGATGGAGCCTTGCACATTGAAAGTGCACTTTCCGCCCTCACCATAATCCCTCTCAAGCAGGAGGGAACCGGTGAGACTCATCCCGCCAGTCTCTATAACCGTTGAAACAGGGTACTCCTGGTAGCCGTCTACTACAACGCTTGCACCACCACCAATCCACTGGCTGTCAGAGACAACCTCCACGTTACCCATCGAAACACTATTCACGCCACGCACACGCATGTAGCTGGCGCCACCCCACGACCCGGCAAAGAGACTCAAAGCCTCTATGTGGACAAGAGGACTGCTGCCACCCGTACCGTTAACCTTAAGCCCAACGGGAACCCCGCTTGAGCCGCCAGAAAAGCTCATCATGACAGTTGAATTAGACCGAAGTGTAAAACTGCTCCTGTTAAGAAGCACCACGCTCCCATCAGACAAGATCATAGGATTATTCCCCGACCCACTTCGAGCCTCCCAGACAGTCCCAGAACCCCACTCCATGTTAATTATGTCGATATAATAGTTATTCTCCTGCTCCTTCACCGTCCTAATTAGGTCGTCTAAGTCTAAGGAGTAAACACGAATAAAGCCGAGAATTCTGAACTCAACTGTCGGAAGCTTTTGATCAGCGGCGAGCCTACTGAAATTGGCAACCCCACCATAGCTGGCGATAGAAACCACGTTGCTGGGATTCCAATGTTCCACCGTTATCCCTGGCGCATTAATGTCAAATACTACGTGCGTGCTGTTGATTCTGATCGTTACGTCGGCTGTGGATCCTATTTCGATGCCGAGTAGCTCGAACGCCTTACTGTACTCTTGAGTGTAAATGGTTAGTGTTCCGCTGGTGACTTTTATGGCGGTTCTAGTGTCTGACTTGACGAGCCTGTTGTTCTTTAGTGGGTCGCCTATGTAGCCTGCACCGCTGGCTGAGGAGTTTATAAACATGTATATGTTGCTTGCCTGCTGGCTCAGGCATCCCCTTACGATGTGTCCAGTGCTGTTGTATACGGCTCCGATTGTTATGTTTCCGTTCGCTTGGAAAACTGCTGGGTACTGTTCGCTTCCTACGAGTATTGTTTGAGCTATGCTGTTGGGCGGTAGTGGTTCTGCCTGCGTAAAGCTGTTAGCGTAGATGTTCGTGGTGAATGGTTGGCCGTTGAGGCCCGTCATGGTGATTCCTGGACCCATCTTTACGTCTGTCGCTCCGCCTGCCGTTATAGTTATTGTTCCCTTCAGCGTGCTTTGCCCAGCTATGTTTACGGGGCTTGTAACTGTATGGAGACCCGTTATTACTGTTTTCCCAGTTGCTGTTCCCCCCATTGTTTCGGCGCCGGACTGCTGGTAGCCTGCAAGCAGCGGGTAGGCTGCTGCGGACATGCTTGGAGTTGCTGATGTAAGGATTATTGATGCCAGAAGTGCCGCCATAAGTGTAACGGCAGCTAGGGTGAACCTTTTCTTTCTTCCCTCCATTTTCCCTCCTCCTACATTAATTTTTTAACATTTTGAGTTTTCGGTTTGTGTAAATTAAACAAAATATTTAAACTTTTTGTTTGCGAAAATCTGTCTTTATAATAATATATTTTGTAAAAGAAGCGTTTCTTTTTCATATTTATCGGAAAGACTTTCATTGTTTAGAGGAAAAAATTGACTATAAAACCATTAAGTTTTCGAAATTGGTTGTTTTTTACTACACGGGCAACATTTTTAAAGAAGATATTTTCATCGCTTCCACCCCCTGAAGAGGGGGGTTTAAAAAAATAAAAAGATTAAAACCTGAGATTCATCATAAATCTACTTTAAAAACAAGAAAAACGGGAAAAATTAAAAAAAAGGGTTCATTTGGACTTCTTAAGCCGTACTCGCATGAGTTTCCTCTTTCGCTGGGTTCCAGCACGCTACTCTCTCCTTCTCGCTCTAGGAACGCCCTTTCTTCTGACCTTAATTCTCGGCATTTTCGGCGTTTTTATGCGGGATCTAGCTCTGTCACGCCACGCCCTAGCCCTAACAGACAGGTTCTTGCTAAGATTTTCGCTCTGTTTGGAAAGAAATATCTCTAACGAAGCCATTTTAGCGACCGACGACCTAGCTGCGGCTCCGGCTCGTCCAGCCACCCTGCTTGTCCTAGCATTAACTCTGGACAACGCCGGTCTAACTCTGGCTGAAACACTCTTCGCCCTCTCCGACGCGGCGTGTATTTTCTCCGTAACTGGGCGGGTTCTGCGTGAAACCCCTTCGCTGACTGAAGCTAAGGATGAAGCGACGCGGCGCGAAACCCTGCTCTGTGAAGCCTTAATGAGCAGTCTCCTGATAGCTGAAGCAGTACGGCGCGCGGCGCGCTCCGCGACTGGAGCTACGCGGCTTCTAACCTGCGTGTAGGCTACCCGTACGCGAGTTTCAGGTCCGAAAGCCCTCACATAGACCTTGTTTAAGGCTCTCCCCGAGGCTATAGCAACTGGCGGGACAACTATCCTCGCCACCACAAGTCCCAGTAGAGCCATGAGTGAAAGTATTGGCAACGAGAGAGTGGCTACCATTGATGGCAGAGGCGTTGATGCGAGAGGCGTTATCGCCGCCGCTTGAGACAGGGAGACTATGGCGTTCTGACCTATTGAGGGAGTATTTAAGGCGAGGAGTGCACCTGATATCTCGGATGAGCCAGTTATCATCACGCCGTTCTCAGTTATAACCAGCAGCCCGTTGACAACCGTTGATCCAAGTATGAGGGACTGGGACATCTGGATTTGCCCTATAGTGTCCATTGGCGATGCAATTAATCCTGCCGGCGGCAGGTTGCCCATGAGGAACTGAAGTAGGCCTCTTACGCTTGTTCTCCCTGCCGTCGTTATCGATGAGAGTATCATGGTGTTTCCTTTTATCTCGGGGTTCTTCATTGTGAGGCTGCCCTGAGTTAGTACGTCGCCCGATATGCTGACGCTGCAGGATATCTCCGTTCCCGCCTTCGTTATCTTCAGCACCCCATCCACAACGTCGACCTTGCCGTTGATCAGTGTTGTGCCCACTGTCCTCATGCTGTCAGCCTTCAACGTTATGTCTCCGAGCATTATGTTGTTCGTGTTCACCTTACCTGAAAGGGAAACGCTACCGCTTATTGTGGAGACGCTGACCATGGCTATGGCGCCCTCCATCGTCACTTTGCCGGTGATGATAACATAACCTGAAACCCTGAGGCTACCGGAGGTTGCTACGTTGCCGGACATGAACATGCCGGAGGAGTTCAGGGTGAGGCTTCCAGCCCCCATGGAGAGGGAGCCGTCAATGAACGTGGAGCCGCCGATCACGACTGTTCCAACAGCATCCATAACGCCGCTGAGCCTTGAGACCCCGTTTATGTCCGAGCTCCCCGAGGAGGAGAGCGAGCCGGAAATAACGTTCTTACCATCGAGGGAAATGATTCCACTTATGATTGTGGAGCCGCTCGGAATGTTAAGGCTGAGCGATCCGCCGCCAACGTTAAACGATAAGCCGTCAGACGACACTTTAAGGGAAGCATCTGTGAGCGACAAGGAGCCAATAATTGAGGCGTCAGAGATAGTGATTGAGCCGTCGAGACTTAATCCACCAGCAGAGGTTCCCAGTTTGAAGACGCCGGAAACCTTAACGTCGCCACTAAGATTCAAGCTACCACTCATTGAGACAATGCTTACACTGCCAGAACCAATGGTGACAGTAGTATCACTGTTAGACACGCTGAGGCCAAGCCCCTGCAGGTTGAGCGTGCCCGAGAGGCTGGCGCCCGTAAGACTGAGGCTGCCGCGAAGAGTGATGCTTCCAGACGGCAGACCTATGACGGTCGCACCG
>JAHLWX010000080.1 GCA_019057675.1 Candidatus Jordarchaeum sp. LHC_1308 | reverse complement strand
GATTAATGTTTCAGCAGCCTACGACCTGCTCGTCAGCGGAAGGACCCCTGTAGCCGTATCTCCTCCTAAGCTTACGTTGGCCAGTTTTGGCTCCCAACTCTCCGTAACGGTGAATTTTACTATCGTTGGAGGGCTGGCTAAGGACAACTACCTGAGCAGTGTGCGAGTCGAAGTTGAAGGAGGAATTTCGAGTCTCATAGCGTTATCGTCAACGGGCCCCTTCGACCTTAATAATACGCATAATTTCGTGGCTGCCACGATCTATATTCCATCATTATACATGATCCCATTCTTCTCTGGTTCGATAAAACTTGTTAACAGCAACGGCGAGGTCATAGCCAGCGTAACCATACAAGGAACAGGGCCGACGATCTTCCTGTTAATGTATCTCCTAAGCCAAGAGGTTTCCTCGTTCTACACCACGGTGACATTAGTCATAATTGTAGGTCTCGCGGCTGGCATCGCCTTCATTGCCGGTCTTGTGGTGTACTACAGGAGAAGGCATGCTCCCCCCGAGGAGGGCTTCATGCCTGAGCCAATAGACATCGGGCCGCCCGGATGGGATCCATACAGATGGCCCTACTAATTCCTCCTTCTTTGAGGGTGTTCCCGGTTGACTAATGCGGGTACCTTCTGGAGTTTGGTGTCCGATCTTGTAGGTGTTATTTCACACTTGCGGTCTTACCCCTCCCATTCCGCCTCTGACCATTTAAGGCGTAAGGGCTCCGGCCGCTTCGCCCACTCGCTACGCGTGGGCTACCTGAGTTTCTCGTTGTCGAGGCTCATTGGGTGCTCTTCATCCGTCTGCGCTAGGGCAGGCGTACTGCATGATGCAGGCTACGACGTTAAAGATTCAGCTAACGTGATAAGGCAACTGCTGAGCCACGCCGAGAAAGGCGCTAGTATAGCGGAGTCCATGGGGGAGCCCTGCACGGTGGTCGAAGCTATAAGAACCCACATGTTCCCTCTAGGTGGGCCGCCTAAGACCGCTGAGTCCTTCGTCGTGTGGTTCACTGACAAGGTGGACGCTGTCCTCGAGTTCCTCGGCTTAACCCGACTTCTTGATAGCGTTATAAAAACCGCCGGAGGAATGTGTAAGTGAGACCTGATACCTACAGCGAAACAATTAAAACAGTGGTCGAATATCTTTCCAAGGCGGTGGGTGCACATGAAATTTCCTCGATAATTATTTTTGGTAGCTTCCTTGATGGTGCCGTTTCACCGGTAAGCGACGTGGACATACTAGTGGTTCTGAGGAGCAATGTTAAGGAAGTAATCAGGAAGGCAACCTCCGCGTTAAGGTGCCTCGAGAAGCGCAGGCCCCCCTCATCGTTCATCGAAATGGTGCTTGAAGGGGTGAAGTCTAGGACGGGAATGTTCAAGTCTTTCTTTGTCTGCAGCGAAGAAGATCTTAGGTCAGGTGATTTCCCATCGATATTCTCCTTAAGCCGTACAATGTGTCTTCTCCTCGCCCCATCAAAACTGGTTCTGGGCAGCGTGATTGACGGAGCAAAAGTTGTCTACGGGGACGCCCAGCTACCTCCTCCACCAAAAGTCAGCTCAGCACAACTGCTTAAAAGCCTCGCCATGAACCTTCTTCTCTCCACGGTTGCCCTTATCATAGCCCCATTCACCAAGGAGGCGGCTAAATACTCCATGGAGGCAGGAAAATGGAGCATTATGGCATCCTATTACTATACTTTCAGGAGGCGCTTGTCCGTCGTGAAAATACCGCAAACTCTTAACGGATGGACGCGTAAACACGCCGCAAAAATAGTAAACTTGAGACGTAACTACTGGAACAATCCACGAGTGTTAGTCCTAACCCCATTCTTCACGCTTGCAGTCCACCTACTTGCCCTTAAAAAAGCTATACACCCCGCTTTTTGAGTCATCTAGACGTGCCAAATTTTAAATGAAAACCTTTGTTCCCCCTCCTCATGTCCCGTAAATTTCGAAGACTAATTCTTTTCTCTTTTTCTTCGCAAGAAAGAATTTACACGCCGGGTGGCCCATGGCTACACATTCGATCTCCACGCCGTTCCAGTCTTCACCAGTTGCATGTGAAAATAGCCCTGCTCCGTAGCCGCTCAGATATATGCAGACGGGCTGTCCGAATCCCTTAAGGCTTTCTGCTATTGGCGAGTTGTTGACATAGTAGACCACGTTGTTGTCTGTTACACTCTCGACAGTCATTTTCCCCCATCCCATTGCAGCATAGAAGGGCGCTATCCACGCTGCCAGCTCCCTCGTTTCACTGGGAGCTCCCATCATGCCCCTGAGAATTTCGTAATCTTTTCTTCCGCACTCCTTTCCCGCCTCGTATATTCCTTCTAGAAGGGCGTCTCCAGCAAGCTTACTTATCCACTTATATATGATTGCTATCGCCTCAGGTCTTGTTAGCCAGACTCTCACGCTTTTAAAGAAAAGACACCCCTCTTCAAGCTTCAATCTGAGCATTTCCTTAACGGTCTTCTCGTCAAGTTCCAATTATTCCCCTCCAAGCATTTTTTCCAGGTTCTTCGCCGCGTTATCCATCTCGAGGAAAATGTATCCGAGGTTTGCATCAGGCTTAGCTATCACTAAGAGGACGGCTCTCCCTCCAACATCGGTCAACACCAATACTCCTTCATCTCCCTCTATGAAAACGTTCCTTGGCCTACCAAGTTTCATGTCCTTCAGACCCTCCATCCCCATCCTCATTATGGAGGGCGCTATCGCGGAGATAACTCTCTCGTCGAAGTCCGGTGGGAGCGTAGACGCTATCATGAAACCCCTATTACTTATGAGGGCTACCGCCTTTACTCCGGGAATATCCCTCAGCTCGCTTAACTTCTCGCTTACCTTCCTAAACTTCTCCGTCACGCCGCCAGCACCCCTCTTTCTAGATATAATCTCGAAAACTTTAAATTTTAACGGTTCAAACTCGGCGACGTCCCCCCTCCAACCCTTAAGCTTCTCCCTAATTTCTTCACCTAACGCCGAGACCAACTCGACAAGTAGCCTTTCAGCCTCAGCCTGATACTCCCCCGCCGTCCTCACCGCAAAAATAGCGTCTCCAACATACTCGTAAACCACCGTTTTACCCTCAAACTCTATTCTCCTAACCTTAGCCTCCACAACCTCTTCCCCAAACCTAGAAATTGCGCTCAGAAAACCCGAGATAAGATTAGAGTCAAGGTTCTGTCCAGAGCCATCAGCAGGCACATGCAGCAAGCAAACACCATCCCTATGAAAAATGCAAACATCAACCATCTCGCTCAAGAATTCACACCTAATCTAAAATCTCCACAAGTATCCTTTTAAATATTTCACGGAAGTCGCAGTAAAGCATTTTTGCACGGAAAATAAAAGCACCATGCTTTAAAGCGGCGGAGAGAAGAAGACGCGTCTCATAAGGCAGAGTCAGATGAGAAAGTTTCTCGACAGTTTCTAAGACGGTTTTTATGTGCGTTTGCTATTTCTATGCGGGCTGCCGACACGTACCCTGCTCCCGCTGGGAATAAGGCGAACGACCCCGCACTTCACGTGAACGCTTTACAGTGCCACCTAAAGCCCTCGAAAACCCCCCGGGTCAAAAATAGAGGGAAGAGGACGAAAAACTACGAGTTCCACAAAGGCAGGGAGCAGAGCCGGATGCAAATACGTCAATAAATGGGAGGACCGGTTGCTACGTCTTTTTGTTTAAACGACGCAGGGACGACTTTGAATCCAACGGACTATTTCCCCAATTACTCTGACCGCCCTCTCCGCATCCCAGAAGTAAGGTATGTTAAGCCGCCTTAACCCTCTCCGCACAGCATCTAAAACATTGTCCTCCACTTGGACAAGGATGGCAACCAGCGCTTTTCCCTTGCCAGCAGCTTCCTGAAAGGCTTTCTCAACGTCAAACGCTATCTCTTCCATAAGCTCTAAAACCAGGAAAACCACGTCTACTCCTCTATCACTTACAAGCGCGTCGACGGCGACCTTATGCTTCTCACCCACTTCTTCTCCATTCAACCTTGATGGAGGCCAATAGTCCACAGGGTTGGTGCTAGGGCTAAATGAGCTCAGAACATTACCCTTAATGATCTTCTCAGTTTCCTCAGAGAGACACGCCAGCGTTAAGCCGTTATCTCTGAAGCACGACGTAACTATAGAAATCGCCCCGGAAGAGGGGCCAATAACGGCAGCCCTGTTCCCCCTTGGAGCCCCGCTCAGAAGCACCCTTGCAGCATCAAACAGTTCATTGTACTGTGAAACACACATTGCGCCCATATTTCTCAGCTCTTCAGCCCTGTCACCGGCATAGTAGACCACTACCGGCTTAGCTCTGGCCGCCTTCTCAACCCCCCTCATAACCTCCTCCGTTAACCTGCAAAACTGGCAAAGAATCACCTTTGTTTCCCTATCCATGGAAAGATACTCCAAAACTTCCCCTTCGCTAACGTCACAGGCGTTCCCCAGATGGATCAATTTACTGAACCTCACCCCTTCCGGCTGCCACCATCCCAAACCGCATGTTAACCCTCCACTATGACCCACGTAACTCACAGCTCCAGCCTCAAACCTTCTCACAGGCGTCAGCATAGGAGCAAAACGCCTCGAGAAATTCACTAAGCCAACGGTATTCGGCCCAAAAACACGAATCCCCCTTTTCTTCGCCTCCCTCATAACGATTTTTTCCCTCTCCACCCCCTCCCCTCCAACATCCGAGAACCCCGAAGAAGCCATAATAACCCCTTTAACACCTGCGTCAGCCAGATCGACGAAGGCGTCAACGGCCGCGTCAGGTGGAAGGACGACCACCCCCAGCTCAGGTACCTCCTCTAACATGTCCACCTTAGGCACGGCTGGAACGCCGAACGCACTCTCCCCTTTCAAGTTAACAACGTAAAGTTTTCCTTCGAACCCCAGGCTGACAATGTTTTTAACAATTTGGTAACCGAACTTCCCTTCAATAGGTGAGCCGCCGACGACTACAACGCTACTAGGTCTTAAAAAAACGTTCAGCGGCAACTAAACCCCCCAAATCATCACTTCCCTAAGCGCGGAGCACGATGAACACCTGACACATCCAGCACGGTTATCTAGTGGGCTAATCCCGAACTCCAACAAAATCCTCCTCAGGGCGACGTAAAGCCTAACCATCCTCGCAGGGGACGGTGGAACAACATCCTCCATTTCCGTGCCAACTATCGGCATCAGCGGAACTAAAAAAGGCACGACGCCGATTCGGGCAGCTTCCTCAAAACCCCAAAGCAGGCAGCCGTCAACCTCACCTAACCCGGCGATAACATACGTGCTAACCTGACCATCCCCGAAAACGCTGACCGCCTCCCTCCAAGCCCTAAAATACTCTTCCAAGGGAATTTCAGACTTCCCAGGACAAATCCTCCTCCTAACATCATCGTCAAACGTTTCAACATGAACTCCAACAGTGTCCACGCCTGCATCCGCCAACTCCTCAAAAACCTTGAAGTTTCTCGGGGGCTCAAGCTGGACGTGGACAGGGATGTCGTAGCTTTTCTTCAGCCCCTGCGCAGCTTCGGCCAGAAACCGTGCCCCCCTATCTGGAGAAGCAGGAGTCCCTGTCGTTATCGTCACATGTTCACAAACCCCCTCCTCCAGCGCTGCACCCACAACCTCGACGAGATCCTCCACTCTTTTACGGGCAACAGTCAACCCGCCTTTGAGAGAAAGATCAACTCCACAGAACTTACAACCCAGCCCAGCCTCCTGCCTCACACACCTCTGAAGGAGAGTTGTAGCCATGCAGTCCTTTCCGTGAAGGAGGGCAACTTTCCACATTGGAATCCCACTGGACGTAACCCTGCTGTAAAACTTCGGAACTGGGACAGGCTTAACCTCAACAACCCTCCTCTCCCCCTCGTAAACGATCCACTCTCCGTCCCCCCTTCTCAAAACAAGGCTAGACTTTCTCGCAAAGGGAGCAGATATGGGGGCGTTCACCACTCCTCCCCCGTCTAAGAGGAGATGTCTGCCGCCAGCGGGCCCAGCTCCCACCTTTCTAATGCCGTCGACTTCCTCGTCAACCCTCAGTCCCCGACACAAAATTTCAATTTTTAATTGTGCAGGGTTCAACGCCACAATCTCCTCTTGCTAACGAAATTTTCGTCAACAAAATAAAAAGGGAAGCAATATAAATCTTTAACCCCAGCAACCAACGGCATCATGAAGGAGCGCTTCAATCAAAAAACATTAAAAAGCAGTCACTTAATAGTTCTCCAAGCTCTAGGTGATGCCTGTTGCAAAACCGTGCAAATCAAACAATAACAGAACTAAAAAACATGGTGAACCCCATAGTTATATCACAACTCTCAGCCTTCCTAGTTGCGGTAACATGCTTTTACGCATCAAACATAATCACATTCACGTCACCGTCAATCCCGTTATACATGCTTCCAATACCTCCCGCAGCAACCCTCCTCCTAAAACCTCATTTAAAAATAACCATTTTCGGCGCCTACATTACAATCAACGGAAATTTTTGGATCCCAATCGCAGTCAACCCTACATTACCATACGTTTTCTTCGCAGTCGGAAGCACAGCGTTCGCACTAGCCTTAATGCTCGACACACATCCAGAAACCGCCCCAAGCTGGTACGGCATCCTAAGGGCCAAATATGAGATAAACGAAATACGAAACGCCCTGAAGGCAATCCTCTCAAATACTCACTTCACAGGAATGCTCATCGCACTCCAAGCATCAGCCTTCACACTGACCGTCACGTCTTTCTACCATTACGCGGTCAACTACATAGTCAACGGCGGATCTCAATGGGAAATCCTAGTTGGAACCACCTTAATCAACTCGGCAATACCAATAATGATGGCCACGACACTTATACTCGTAATAAAAATAGCAACATATAAGAAAATCAAACAAGTTCTCCAAGAAAATTAAAAGTCCCCATTTTTAATCCATTTTTTCGTTTAAAATCAACGATTCCGTTTTCTGTGACGTTCCATGATTCCTCAAAACAAATAAAAACCTTTCCACCACAACCTTAAGCTCATTTAGCTTTCATAATAAATGTTCCCAGCTCATGCAAGCCAGAATTGCGAAACATCGTTTCAGGTCATCCAAGACACTTCTCACATTTAAACAGCATATCTCAAATCCCCATTAAATGACTCGAACACTGTTTCCGTGCTCCTTATTCCGGATTGCCGCGTGGAAACGCGTAAGCGGGGAGAGTGGTTTAACAGCCTCCTACACAAGAAAAGTAATGATATTCGCCGGATGAGCTTTTAAAGTCGCTCAGTCTCCTAGGTTTCAAGAGCGGAAACCTCGAGGAGATCTTATCTAAAGAGAAGAACTGCCGATCCACTTCCCTTTTAAGGGGAGAGACGGAGCATGCGGCTACACTTTTCTTCGCCTTCTTGCGGCGGCGCGCGGAAGTGGCAGCTTCCCCCCGAGCAGGGAAATACCGCAAGAAACAAAAGCCAGCAGAACCAGAAAACCTTTAAAAACATGCATGAAAACCATCAAAACAAGAAAACCCTGATGGTGAAAAGCAATGTCAGCAAGAATGAAGTACATCGAAGAAGTCGAAAAAATGATGCGAGTGAAGGATCAAATAAGGAACTTTGGCATAATCGCACACGTAGACCATGGTAAGACGACACTTAGTGATAGTCTATTGGCTGAGGCCGGGTTGCTTTCGCCAACGATTGCAGGTGAGGCGAGGGCACTGGACTATCTTGAAGAGGAACAGAAGAGAGGGATAACGATAAAGGCGGCTAACATCTCGTTGATGCACAAGTTTGACGGAAAGGATTACCTTATCAATTTAATCGACACGCCGGGTCACGTAGACTTTACCGGGCATGTGACTAGGGCGTTGAGAGTTATTGATGGCGCAGTGGTAGTGGTGGATGCTGTTGAGGAGGTTGGCGTGCAGACGGAGACTGTTACTAGGCAGGCTTTAGCCGAGCGCGTTAGGCCTGTGCTGTTTATTAATAAGATTGACCGTTTAATTCGTGAGCTGAAGCTTGATGATCGCGGAGTTCAGGAGAAGCTTAACAGGATTATTCGTGACTTTAATGGTTTAATCGACCTATATGGTGAGAAGGAGTTTGCAAAGACGTGGAAGGTCAATCCCGCTGAGGGTAACGTGGCTTTTGGCTCGGCTCTTCACAGGTGGGGTTTCACTGTACCCCAGATTATGAGTTTGGGGCTGAAGTTTAGTGACATTGTCGCTTATTATAGGGAGGAACGGGTAGATGAGCTTAAGAAGCTTCTTCCTGTTCATGCGGCTGTGCTGGACATGGTTGTCGACCACCTCCCTAACCCGGTTAAGGCTCAGAGCTATAGAGTTCCGAAAATATGGCATGGCGACATTAACGGCGAGATAGGTAAAGCCATGCTTGAATGTGACGAGAATGGCCCAACCATAATCTGCTTGAACAAGGTTATAGTTGATCCCCATGCAGGCATCGTGTCGACGGGTAGAATCTTCTCTGGAACTATCGGTGAAGGCGACCACGTATACCTGCTCACGGCTAAGAAAGGGTATAGAGTTCAGCAGACGAGCATTTATATGGGCGCTAGGCGCGCGATTGTCAGTTCTATTCCTGCTGGAAACATTGCAGCGATGCTTGGCTTGGAGCTCGCTAGGGCTGGGGAAACCGTGGTGGCTGAGGGCATTAAGGATATCATGGTTCCATTCGAGAAGATTAAGTATG
>JAHLWX010000079.1 GCA_019057675.1 Candidatus Jordarchaeum sp. LHC_1308 | reverse complement strand
TCGGCCATGAGTGCTATAGGAATAGGAGCAATGGAGATCCAGACGGGCGTCTCGGATGTTGTGGTGGCGGGTGGCTACGAGCATATGACCCATATCCCCATGGGGGCGAACATAAACCCCAACCAAGAGTACGTTAAGAGGGAGAAGAGGTTTGACTGGATAGTGGCGTTCAACATGGGCTTGACCGCCGAGAAGCTGGCCGAGGAGTCCGGCATAACGAAGCAGGAGATGGATGAGTGGTCCCTGAGAAGCCACATGCTCGCCGCCAAAGCATACAAGGAAGGATACTTCAAGGACGAGATCCTTCCCATCGAGGTAACCTTACCCGACGGAAAGAAAACGGTCATAGATAGAGATCAGAGCGTTAGAGAAGACACCACGCTCGAGAAAATCGCGAGCTTGCCACCGGCGTTCAAGCCAGGCGGCATCATAACCGCGGGCAACTCGTCGCCCCTAAACGCTGGCGCTGGAGCAGTCATATTGATGAGCGAGAAAAAGGCCAGGGAGTACGGCATTGAGCCTATGGCGTACCTTAGATACGCCGCTTGGGCTGGCGTAGACCCGAGCGTCATGGGCAAGGGGCCGGTTCCAGCGTCAAAGAAGATACTGGAGAAGGCTAAGCTTAAGGTTAAGGACATAGACTTCTGGGAGATAAATGAGGCGTTCGCCGTTGTAACCCTTTACTGTATAAGGGAGCTCGGCATAAACCCGGATGTCGTAAACGTTAAGGGCGGGGCAATAGCCATCGGGCACCCGTTGGGCATGACGGGGGCAAGGCTGACGGGGACGCTGGCAAGAATACTGAACCTTATGGATGGCAGGTATGGCATCGCAACTATGTGCTGCGGTGGAGGACAGGGAACATCGGTCTTAATAGAGAGGCCGTAAACAATTTTTCCTTTTTTATTGCTGGTTTACGAGGGAGGGGGTGGGGAGAATACGTGAGGTGGCTATTGTCGGTTGTGGCATGACCCGCTTCGGGAAACTGGAGAAGGGGCTTGTCGACCTTCTCGTCGACGCCTCCCTATCAGCTATAATGGACGCTGGGGCTTCTGAGAGGGAGTTCGACGCCGTCTACGTGGGTAACATGTGCTCCGGCGAGCTTAACGGAATTACCGGAGTTGCCAGTATGCTGGCTGATAGGGCAGGACTACTGCCAGCGGCGGCTGACAGAATAGAAAATGGCCCGGCAAGTGGTGGATCAGCGGTTAAAGCGGGATTCATGGCGGTTGCATCAGGAATACACGACTTGGTTCTGGTTGCTGGAGGCGAAAAAATGACGGACACGCCGACGGACAAACTGGCGGACATAATAGCGACTTTACTCCACCCCTACGAGTACGTATGCGGCGCAACTCTTCCATCGCTCGGAGCCCTCCTCGCGAGAATGTATATGGAGAAGTATGGAGTTAAACGGGAGTCCATTTCACTGGTAGCAGTCAAGAACCACAAGAACGGCGTCTTAAACCCTTACGCACACTTCCAAAAGGAGATCACGCTCGAAGACGTACTCAGCTCCCCAATGGTGGCGGATCCACTTCGACTATACGATGTCTGCCCTGTTAGCGATGGGGCCGCAGCATTAGTCCTTTGCCCTGCTGAGGAGGCAAGAGAGTTCACAGACACGCCTATTATAATTAGAGGTGTCGGGCATGCCACAGACATCCAGTCGGTAACAGAGAGAGAAGACCCAACTATTCTCAGCGCCCTCAGAGTGGCGTCCGAAAAGGCTTACAAGATGGCTGGTGTGGGGCCGGGGGATGTCGACGTGGCGGAGCTCCACGACGCCTTTACCATACTCGAAATAGTTCAGTCTGAGGATGTGGGCTTCTTCAGGAAGGGTGAGGGGGCAAGGGCTGTCGAGGAAGGGGAGACCTGGCTCGGGGGGAGGATCCCGATAAATCCGAGTGGAGGGCTGAAGGCCAGGGGGCATCCGCTCGGGGCAACAGGCGTGGCCCAGATAGTCGAGCTAACTTGGCAACTTAGGGGGGAAGCTGGGAAAAGACAGGTTGACGGGGCTGAGGTCGGGTTATCAGTCAACTTTGGGGGCTTCGGAAACAGCATCCTCGTCCACGTACTTGGAAGGAGGTGAAAGTGTGGGGGAGTTTTCATACGCTGCCTCATATGTCAAGTGTAGGAAGTGTGGGCGCATTCAGTTTCCGAGGGCAAGGTGCGTGGAGTGCAGGTCTGGGGAGTTTGAGGAGGTTCACCCTAAATGGGAGTCGGGAAGATTGATATCATTCACTCTTCTCTACGCTCTGCCTAGGAGAGTGAAGAGTGGTGCTCCGTGCGCGCTCGGCATAGCGGAGTTCGGTGGGGTGAGGAGTTTCGGCCAGTTGAGGGTGAAAAACCTGAATATTGGGATGAAGGTCAAAGCAGTGGTGGATTTAGTGTCGGAGGTCGGCGGGAAGCCTGTCAGCGGCTTAGTATTCACTCCGGAGGAATGAGTTATGAATAGGGAGGCTCTTGAGGAGAAACTTAAAAGTTGGAATGAGAAAGTTGAGCGCTCGCTAGCCAAGCAACCTGAGAGGCTCAAGGAGTTTAGGACGGCGTCGGGAATTGAAGTTAAGAGGATCTACACGCCCCTCGACTTCGGCGGCGAGAAGTATCTGGAGAAGCTTGGCTTCCCAGGGGAGTACCCGTTCACTCGAGGGGTTTACGAGACGATGTACCGTGGACGATTGTGGACGATGCGTCAGTACGCCGGCTTCGGCACAGCTGAGGAGAGCAACAGGAGGTTCAAGTATCTGCTCTCCCAAGGTCAAACCGGGCTGAGCGTCGCCTTCGACCTCCCAACACAGATGGGTTATGATTCAGACCACACCCTAGCGGCTGGGGAGGTGGGAATGGTTGGAGTCGCTGTGGATTCCCTGAGAGACATGGAAGTTTTGTTTGACGGGATACCGCTCGACAAGGTGAGTACTTCTATGACCATCAATGCCCCGACGGCGGTCATCCTCGCCATGTACATCGCGCTGGCAGAGAAGAGGGGGATCCCCCTGTCGGAGCTACGCGGAACAGTTCAAAACGACATCTTGAAGGAGTACATAGCTAGGGGGATGTACATTTTCCCTCCTAAGCCCTCAATGAAGCTAGTGGTCGACGTCATAGAATACTGCACCCACAATATGCCCCTCTGGAACTCTATATCGATCTCCGGTTACCATATAAGGGAGGCAGGAGCTGATGCTGTACAAGAGGTCGCCTTCACCCTAGCAGACGGCATAGAGTATGTTAGGGCGGTCATGGAGAGAGGGATCGACGTGGACAGGTTTGCCGGCAGGCTCTCCTTCTTTTTCAGTGCCCACAACAACTTCTTCGAGGAAGTAGCCAAGTTCAGGGCTGCGAGAAGGCTGTGGGCCAAGATAATGAAGGAGAAATTTGGGGCGAGGAGTAGGGAGGCTATGATGCTCCGGTTTCATGTGCAGACAGCTGGCTCAACACTTACAGCGCAGCAGCCCCTTAACAACATAGTGAGGGTTGCCATTCAGGCGCTGTCCGCAGTCTTGGGAGGCGCCCAGTCACTTCACACTAACTCCTACGATGAGGCATTAGCGTTGCCGAGCGATGAGGCTGTCAAGGTCGCTCTTAGAACCCAGCAGATCATAGCATACGAGACGGGGGTGGCTGACGTAATAGACCCGCTCGGCGGATCCTACTATGTTGAGGCTTTAACCGATAGGATAGAGGAGGAAGCGGAAAGGTACATCGACAAAATTGAGGATATGGGAGGAATGATTGCAGCGATAGAAAGGGGTTACGTTCAAAGGGAGATCTCAAGGAAGGCTTACAGTTTCCAGAGGACTGTTGAGAGGGGGGAGGCAATTATAGTTGGAGTCAACATGTTTAAGGAGGAGGGGAAGGTCAGGGTTCCAGTGCACAGAGTTGACCCTTCTGTGGAGGAGAGAGCGGTGAAGAACTTAGAGAAGTTGAGAAAGGAAAGGGATAGTGTAAAAGTGAGAGATGCGCTGGAAAAGTTGAAGAGGAAGGCAGAAGACGGGAAGGAAAATCTTATGCCGGCTATCATAGAGTCCGTTAAGGCATACGCAACGATCGGCGAAGTATGCGGCGTCCTAAGAGAAGTATACGGGGAATATGCCCATAGAACAGAGTTCTAGAGTTTAAAAGATGACAAATTCAACCTTGACGGTGCCTGTGAGACGTGAGGCTGGGCTCGTCACGCTCCAAATGAACTAAGTGCTTCACCCACAGCTCCACCTAGGATAAGGCATTAACCTCGCGTGACCGTGAACTTCAATGAGGTTCTATGAATGCAACTTTTTCAAGGGTAGTTATGGCGTGGTTGATGAGGACGGCGAAGAGCTTATGTTTTTGTTGAGACCGGGCATGTTTGTTTAAATTACAAAGTTAATTTTCATTCCGATATCTCTGGCGAGCGCCCTTTCATATGCAAGCCTAGCGGCGACAGCGTCCTGTATAGCTAGTCCCGTGGATGTGAAGACAGTTATCTCTTCGTCGGTTTCCCTGCCCTTCTTCAAGCCGGCAACTATTTCTCCTAGCTCCCCGTAAATTTTTCCGGGGTCGAAAATCCCTCTTCGAATTGGAACGTTTATTTCGCCAGAGTGGATCGCTTGCTCCATGTTGTCTACGACCACCTTCGCCCTGAGTAAAATGAAGGGGTCGATTTCCTCTTTTCCAGGCGCATCAGCCCCTATGCAGTTGAAGTGGACGCCACTTGAAACCCACTCATTCATTACGATAGGCTCCCTTGAAGGGGTCGTGGTGACTATGATATCGGCTCCCTTAACCGCCTCTTTAGGAGACTCACACACTCTAACCTTCGCGCCTTCTAGAAGGACTTGCACGTGGTCGGCGAAGCCACGAGACACCTCAGTCCTCAAATCGTAAACTCTCACATCTCGTAAACCGTCAAATACAACTTTTAGGGCAAGAAGTTGGGTTCTAGCCTGCGTCCCAGCTCCAATGAAGCACACCGACTCCGAGTCTCTTCTTGCAAGGTACTTTGCGGCAATGCCGCCCGCAGCTCCAGTCCTCATAGCGGTAAGCCAGCTACCTCCCATTATCGCTAAGGGAAAGCCATTTCTAGGATCGACGAGGATCACGGTCGCCATAACCGTTGGAAGCCCGTGCCTCTCCATGTTACCCGGGTGGGAATTAACTATTTTTACTGCTGAAAGATCAGCTTCCTCGATGTATGAGGGCATAACTCTCAGGTCGCCTCCATGCTTCCCGTAGAAAAGGTAGACTTTGGAAGGCATCTGAACCCTGCCAAGCTCCTTCTCCCTGAAAACAAACTCGACGGCATCCATGACGCAGTTCATGTCGAGCAGATCCTTAACTTCTCGATCGCTTAGAAAAAGAGTCTTCAACGGGCATGCCTCCGAGTCAAGAAGACGCGCTATAAGTTTTGAACGTTTCTCTCGATGGCCGCCTTCGATGGTCAACCGAGAATACGCGGTTGACTCAGCTCATAGGATGCCCTTAATCGAGGACGATGACGTGAGGAGCATCTATTCCGATATAAGAAAACAGAGGTAAGAAAACAGAGGTCCGGATTTCTTGGAACACCACGAATATGTCGGAGTCAATCAGAAACCAGGAACAAGAAAAAGGAGTTGGTTTATTGGACCATGCAGCAACAGACCACTTCTTCGCTCATCGGAAGCCTTCAAATTATGATATGATAAGTCATTAAAAAGGGGTAAAGGGGGGAAGTTATTCTCCCTTGAAAGTTATTCTCCCTTGAATTGTGGCGCTCTTTTTTCTAGGAATGCCATGACGCCTTCCATGGCGTCTTTGCTTGCACTTGCTATTGACGCTAGGGCACCTTCGAGTATTAGTCCCGTGCTGACCGGGGCTTCCGCTCCGAAGTTGAGAGCGTACTTGGTGACGCGCTGGGCTACGGGTGGGCCCTGCGCTAGTTTCATGGCGAACGCCTTAACCTCCTCTTCAAACTTTTCGCGTGGCACCACTTTGTTGACTAGTCCTATTCTGTAAGCTTCTTGGGCACTTATTGGCTCGGCTATCAAGCAGAGCTCTTTTGCTTTTGCTAGGCCCACTATGCGTACCAGTCTCTGAGTTCCACCCCATCCGGGGATGATCCCTCTCTGAAGCTCGGGTTGACCTATTTGGGCGTCTTCTGTTGCTATCCTGAAGTCGCAGGCTAATGCTAGCTCGCATCCTCCTCCTAGAGCGAACCCATTAATCGCAGCTATAACGATCTTGGGGAACTTTTCAATTTTCTGCGTCACCCTTGCCATGTACATTGCGGTTTCAAGCATGGCTGCAACCTGGGCAGCTCCCTTGGTTTGCGCCAGCACCATTGGGAGCGGCTCTTTCAGGTCTGCTCCAGCTGAAAAGAACCTGTCACCGGATCCCGTAATTATGACGACACGGGCGTCCTTGTCGAACCAGAGCTCGTCCAGCGCCTTATCTAGTTCGTCTATGAGCTTCTGGTTTATAGCGTTGGCTTTCGGTCTGTTGAGGATTATCCATGCCAGAGGCGGTTCCTTCTTCAAAATTAGGGTTTCATAGGCTGGCAAGAAACACCCTCCTTCAGTTCACGGGTTTAGGTGGAAATGAAACTAACTTATAAGTTTTGCCGAACAACGGGGAGACCTGAAGGTTAAAAAGGGCGAGAGAAAAATAGCTGAGCTATACAGCCAAAAGTAAACGGCCCCCTCCTGTGAGTTAACGTGCCTCATTTATTGCGGGAAAGGTGATTCATGGGTGTATGTCGGTAAGAAATTCTTTCCCTCTCAGTAAGCTTAAAAGCAAAAGGAGGCTTACTTCAGAAAATCAAGAAAAATGGTTTTCATCGTGAGTTGGAGGGAATCTGTTTGGAAGTTGATGAAATCATCAGGGAGGTTGCACTGGTTCTTTTTAGATGTAAGTATGCGGTGGCCTTTACGGGTGCTGGGGTTTCAACGGAGTCAGGCATCCCGGATTTCAGGGGGCCGTCGGGGATATGGACGAAGAATCCTGAAGCCGAGAAGAAGGCTTACGAGGTTTACGACAAATTTCTAATGGATCCAAGGGCTTACTGGGAGGATATCTTGAGGGGACCCTCCATCTTGGGTGATCTTTGGAAGGCTCAGCCTAACCCGTCACACTACGCGCTCGCCGAGCTGGAAAAAATTGGAATCCTGAAATGCGTGATCACGCAGAACATTGATAACCTACACCAGAAGGCGGGCAACAGTAACGTTATAGACTTTCACGGGAACATTTCTAAGCTTCGTTGCGTGAACTGTGGGGAGAGGTATGAGCGGTTAAACGTCGACTTAAAGGAAGCCCTGTCGAGGGGGGACGTGCCTAGGTGTGGCAGATGCAGCTATCCGTTGAAGTCGGACGTGGTTTACTTCGGTGAACCCATCCCGCATGACGCCTATGAGAGAAGCCTTGAGGAAGTCAGGAAGTGCGACGTCATGATAGTTGCTGGAACCTCGGCGGTAGTCTACCCGGCAGCTTACCTTCCGAGGTTCGCAAAGCTTAAACCCAACCCTGCAGTCATCATCGAAGTTAACGCTCAGCCAACCCCCCTGACGGAGGAGGTGACAGATTATTTCATCCAAGGCATGACAGGTAAGATTCTTCCAAGGATAGTTGATGAGGTTAAACAGCTAGCAGACAAACAACAATGAGTAGGGAAGGCTGAAGCGTCAAAAGAAGGCGGAAACGGTTCAATAATACCTGAAGGGACAGTGATCGCTCTGCAAGATTAATGATTGAAGGTTGACTGAAAAGTCCCGGTAATGTTTTCCCGCTAGATTTCTTTTAGGCTTAGCGTGTCCACGTATCCCCTGGTTTTCTCTCTAAGTTTTTCGTCCTCCGTTACCAGTGTAAGGCTGTTGTTTTTCGCCGTGAAAACATATGAAGCGTAGTAGAACGTAACCCCCAGCTTAAGTGCAACCTTTATTATTTCCTCCTCGCAGCAGTCCAACCTAACCTCTTTAAGCAGCTTTAACACCCTCTTAACCAAAAGAACCAGTTTGGCAGCCTCCGCGTCGTCCACGTCCCTCAGCAGGGACATTCTCTTCCATATGGTGTTTCCCACCTCGTAAATGGTTAGGTTTATCGTGTAGTTTCCATGCAGAACCCTAACTTTCTTCTCCACTATTGCCTCGAATATCGAGGAGGCGTCAAATAGGAAGCTCATCTGGAATCCCTGTCTTCTCTGATGCTTTCCACAACGAAGCTCTTGGAGAACTTGCTTAGGACAGCGCCAAGCTCGCTCAACTCCCTCTTTCTCAGCTCTTCATCTATAGCTCTTCTAAGCAACTCTGAGGGCTTTATGCCGAGCTCCTCAAGCCTCCTTTTACCTCCAATGGTACCTTCACAGACACCGTTACGTACTTACCCATTAATACCACAAATAGTTACTACTAAAAGGTGGACATTTAAAGTCGCCTTGCCAGCCAGTGGAAGGTGGCGGCAGTTACGGAACTCAAAACGACACTCGAACAGGAAAGCTATGCTACTTTTCCATGAGGGGTCAAGAACCTGATTAAAAATGCACGATCTAAGAAACATTTCCCCGGAAAAATCGAAATTCCGAAATTGGAAACCAGAAAGAAAGGAAATTATAAATTTATGGAATAAAATACGTTGAATGGCCAACTTTCCGGAAACGTTGATGGGAGCGTGTCTAGGTGACGAGCTTCGTTTTGCTTGGCGCGGGTGGGATGGGAGAGCTCGCCCTAAAAGATCTAGTTGCCAGTAATGTCGAGGGCGTTATAGTGGCTGATTATGATGAGGGGAAGGCG
>JAHLWX010000078.1 GCA_019057675.1 Candidatus Jordarchaeum sp. LHC_1308 | reverse complement strand
GCCTCCTAGGAATGATGCCTCCAAGCTTTAGAAAACGTGCATCAGCTTCATGAATCATAACTTCCGGCTCTGAGATCTCAAGGAAACTTGGAACTCCGCCTGCATGGTCGGGGTGAGCGTGAGTTATAATTATCTTGCCAACCCTCCGTGGGTCGACCCCTTTACTTCTCATTTCCCTGAAAATATACTTCCTTCCAGCGTTTGGACCACCAGCGTCGATGAGGGTTAGTTCACTCTCGCCGATCACATAAACGTTAGAGGAAAAGAACCGCTCAGGTATAAGCTGAATGTTTCTACAGATCTCCATGACTCCACCATCCAACAACGTCAACAATCTAGGCTTCAATATACTTCAAAAATAAATTATTCTTTCGTTTCGGTAAGCATCAATAATCTTAGCCCTTAAATGAATTAAACGAACTTAACATAAATGAAAAGTTCTTTTTCACACGCGTATAGTTTTACGGCACCATTAGTTCCCCTTTTATCGCTCCCTTCACTGGAAAGGCTGGTTAAGTAAAGAGAATGCGCTCCGACTTGCTTATATCGTGCCTCGGTATTCTGGGGACGTCGGGCACCCTGAACAATTGTTCTTCTGATAATAAATGCATGAAATGCATCTTGCTCCACAAGGCGGCGAGTCTCTAAGCATTTTTTCTACTCTTATAGGGAGGTGTGGCATGTAGTGGACGTCGTCTAAGCTTTGTAGTTCTGCATCGACAACTCCATTTTGCTTTTTCACAGCGTCAAGTAACCCGTTGAGTGCTCCATTCGTCTCTCCGAAAACTAACATGAATATTTTCGAAGTCTCGTTTCTCCGGGTGAACGCCGCGATAACCTTGGGGCAATCTTCGAAGTGTGTGATGAACCTTGTAAATGAATTTGGGTCGTCGACGTTGACGCTAATAAAAGCCAGCTGGAGATTCAAGGCTGACTTGTTGAGCATCGCAGTTATGTTAACGATGTTCCTCTCCACGAGCTTAGCCACCCTCTTTTTAACACCCATACTGGTAAATCCTATGAACTTGCTAAGCTCAACTAGCTTCGATCTTCCGTTTTCCCGTAATATGGCGATTATTTTCCTATCGATATCGTCTAGGACTTTTTCTTGCAAAACCGCTCACTTCCATCTTTTTATGGTCTTTATTGTTCAGCGAGATGAAGGAGCTCTTCTCGAGGAGTTCCACAAAGTTTATCAATTAAACGGTAACTTAATAACCTTGCGTTGTCCCCTTCTTAAGGGACGTGGGGGAGGACCCTGAGGAAGTATTAATATCTACTGAGAAAATGGTAGATGTTAATATTTTTTATATTTTCTTTAAATAAGAAGGAGTGATGAGTAAAGCTTTTTAATAAGAAACGCACTGTATATATTCTGGAGCACCTCCTTTGTTACTGAGGAGGCGGTGGATAATTTGTTGTCATCTCAAAAAACTTGCGACGAAGAGCTCCTTGAAGCGCTCGTTAAGGAAATAAGCGGAGAAAGCGCATACGAGGTTGTTAAAGTTCTTTTAAATGCCAATAAGGAGATAACCGACGAGGAGATCGCTAACAAGCTTAATATGCTGCTCAACGCGGTCAGAAAAGTGCTTTACAGGATGTATGAGGAGAGGCTTGCCTCTTACAGACGTACAAGAGATGCAAACACAGGCTGGTTTATATATTACTGGAAGATAAGGCCGGACAAGGTTCGAGAAGCAGTGATCAGGAGGAAGCGTGAGGTCTACCTGAGGCTGAGTGAAAGGCTCAAGTTTGAGAAGGAAAACATGCTGTTTCACTGCGGGAATCCGAATTGCCAGCGCTTAACATTCGACGAGGCGATGGAGACAGAATTCAAATGCCCAAATTGCGGGGAGAAGCTAAAGTACCAAGACAATACTGAAAGCATCAGGGTCTTAGAAGAGAAACTTCAAGAGCTTGAGGCTGAGCTCAGGGAGCTCGAAAAGCGTTGCGAGGAATCCCTACTCGAAAGGAGTGTATTGGAATCTTACTAGAAGCCGGAACACCGGAAAAGGTGATCAAGCACTGCATAGCGGTTTCACGCTATGCACTTTGTCTTGCCAAGAAAGCAGCTGGCAAAGGAAATAACATAAATATCAAGTTAGTAGAAGCTGGAAGCCTTCTCCACGACATAGGACGATCGAAGACGCATGGCGTAGAGCATGGGGTCGTCGGGGCGGAGATAATCCGCGGTCTCGGATTTCCTGAAGAGCTGGCTTTGATTGTTGAAAGACATGTGGGCGCCGGCATACCTAAAAGTGAAGCTGAATCACTTGGGCTACCTCCAAAAGACTACTTGCCGTTAACACCTGAGGAAAAAATAGTTGCTCATGCCGATAATCTAACATTTGGTACGAGATACGTTACAATGGAGAAAGTCCTAGAAAGATTTAAGAGTGAACTTGGGATCGAGAGTCCGGCTGTGAAGCGTCTCGTTAAGCTTCAAAAGGACGTCGAGGAGCTTATTGATCCATGACGTGCACTATCACTCTTCTCGAAAAAGTCTACGGGACGGATCACTCTCAAGGAATTAAGGCGGCGTACACGCTTCTGAGGAGCGAGGTTTCAGGACTTAACGTGAAAGTGAAGGACGTATCCTTAGATAATAGTGGCAGACTTGTGGTCGTGCTTGAAGGAGAAGACAAGGAAGCTGCTAAGAACTTTTTAGCTGAAAAGCATGGATGCATACGGGGTTTCAACGAGCTCGAAGAAGGAAAAACTTATAGGGGGCGCGTTGTAAGCCCACTAAGCTACGGTTACGGTTTCTACGTTGACGTCGGCGTCGTATATCCAAAACCGAAAGACGCTCTGGTACCTCTCTACAAGCTGAGAAAGCAACTTGTTAATGAACGCAGGATCCCCCTCAGAACAATAGTTAACTCGTATTGCTTCATCGATAACTTGCCTCTAAAGGTTAGAGTTGTGAAGGTTGAAACAGGATTAGGCAAAATAGAAGCTGAATTAAGCGGGGAGGAGCTTGCGAGGCTGAACGAATGGGTCAAAAGCAGGCTTGACCATGTGGTTGTGTGCGGCGCAACACGCCAAGAAGTTAGGCGTGCAATAATTCAGTCGGGGCACCTAAGAGACATTGTTTCGCTGGAACGCCTCGGGTTAATGGAGCACGCCATCATATGCAAGTACGGAACAGATGCACCGGGCATAATAGCTGAAATCGGAGAACAGTTAAAAAACGCCACACTCAAAGCATTTATCCCGAAAAAAGTAAGAGATCTATTGTCGTACTCAGCCGCAATCGGGAAATAGTTAATCGCTGTGTGATTAGTAAACACCTATTTTACATCGAGAGCCAGTTAAGGAAGTTCATGCTGGCTTATATTTTGTTTAACCTTGCAAGGGAGACGTTTATGTCCTTTCTTATTTATACTTGCCTTTCATACTTCGCTTAATTCACCTGTTTGAGTGGCTTCATGACCCTGCCTCCCAATAGAGATTACCTTCTTCCCTGAAGTGGAAGGAATCACTCTAAGCTTCGCGTCATCGAAGTTCAAGTAGAATTCTTTTCCCTCGAAGTAATGATCTAAGAAGACGGCTAAAGCCGCTATTTCCGAGTGAGGCTGATTGGTTATCGACACGTTGTATGTTGCCATGGAGTAAACCTCACGTGGAACCTTGGCACCGCCAACAATCACCATGACGTCCTTGTTAAGCGACTTGATTTCTCCTATAACCTCTGGAAGCGGGACTCCATACATTGTAAGGTGAACCACAATTCCCCCACTCGTGATCCACTCCTTAATTATACTATGCCATCCCCCTCCAAAGTGGACCTTGAACTTACCCCCAAACCTATTAACCACATCTTCGACTTTCCTCTGAACATTAACATCCTCCTGCTCTGGGAAAATTATTTCTGACGCCCCGAAGGCCCGGGCTACGAGAGCCAAGTGGGTTGAAACACGTTCATCCCTCACTAATCTATGACCTAGCCTAAGAACAACCACTCTTGCTCCGTCCAAGCCCTAGACCCTCCAATAATTGGAGAACTTCAGGGAGTTGGCGATAGGTTCCAACGTTAATCCTTTAACTGAACTACATCTCCCAGCGTGAGGCTTCTTTTCCTCGTAGTCGTTGAAACGTTAGTTGCAGTTTCTGAACCGTAAAGCCTGATCTTTAACACCCTTTCAAGTTTAACCGCCAATTGTTTTGCGGGCTCCATCCTCCCTGCCTCTACCCTCTTTATAACTGAAAGCTTTTCTTTAACGAGCTTTGCAAGCTCTTCCTGTGAGAACCCCATTTTCTCCCTAGCTTCCCTGATGAGGTTTCCATATCCCTCAACTAGCTCTTCCTCAGCTTCAACCCGGGCAGAGGTAGGTGTCTTCATGTGAATCATGGTTTTTCCCTCTTGGGGAACTACCTGGGACACTTTTCTTGGGGAACGTGACCAGGTTGCTGGAGTTACACCAAACTTGGCGCACTCTTCACAAACGTTCATTGTAGCTCCTTCAATAATTACTTTTAGAGGTGATCCACGTATTCTTCGCCCACAAACCTCGCAGCTCAAAGTTAACCCCCACGAAAGGATTACTATAAAGGAAATATTAAAACTTCTCTTCAGATGATTCACTTCTCAGTTTAGCAATTAACGTAGCCGTCTGAAATAATGATTCTAACATAGGAAGGCTAATAAGACCAACTTAATAACTGTCTTAATGCCCAATCACCGTTCTACGGAAAGTATAATTACCATGTCCCCTAATTTTTATAATTTGGGGAGGTTGTGTACTGTGCCAAGTTCCGCCGAAAACGGGGAAAAATATGAGGAAAAATACGAAGATGTATTGGCGTATGCACGTGACATCGAAAAGAAACTCTACAAGCTTGACGCCGAAAGGATGAGGCTCTATCAGGAAGTAGTCCAGCTCAGAAGGGAGCTGGAGGCTCTCAAGCAACCCCCCCTCATCTCAGCCACTGTGCTTGAAATGTTGGAGGATGGAAGAGTTATCGTTAGAAGCTCCACGGGCCCCAACTTCGTAGTTTACGCTTCAAGCGAGATTCCGAGAGAGAAACTTGTCCCCGGGGCTCACGTCGCCCTAAGTCAGAAAACATTCGCCATAGTTGAAGTCCTACCTACACCTGAAGACCCCTTTGTGAAAGGCATGGAAGTTGAGGAAGTCCCATCCGTAACCTACGCCGACATAGGCGGGTTAAAGGAACAGATCGTGGAAGTGAGGGAAACCGTTGAGCTACCCCTCCTGCGCCCTGATCTCTTCGAAGAAGTTGGAATAGAACCCCCGAAGGGCGTGCTTTTATGTGGCCCTCCTGGTACAGGAAAGACCCTGCTGGCTAGGGCTGTAGCTCACGAAACCAAGGCCACGTTCATAAGAATAGTGGGCTCTGAGCTCGTCCAGAAATTCATAGGTGAGGGGGCACGAATAGTCAGGGAAGTATTCCAGCTTGCCAAGAAAAAAGCGCCGAGCATAGTGTTCTGCGATGAAATAGACGCTATAGGCAGTAAGAGAATAGACGTTGGGACTAGCGGTGACAGGGAAGTTCAACGTACTCTTATGCAGCTTCTCTCCATAATGGACGGCTTCGACCCAAGAGGAGATGTTAAAATAATAGGCGCAACGAACAGGCCCGACATTCTTGATCCTGCCCTTCTCAGGCCTGGACGATTCGACAGGATAATTTACTTCCCTCTCCCAGACCTAGAGTCGAGAGAGGAAATTTTCAGGATACACACTCGGCGCATGAAGCTTGATATTAGCATCAACCTCCGGACGCTCGCCGAAATGACCGAGAACGCCACAGGTGCAGACATAAAAGCAATATGCACTGAAGCCGGAATGTTCGCCATCAGGGACTTCAGGACGAAGGTCACGTTCAATGATTTCGAGAAAGCCATAGAAAAAGTGCTAAAAAGATCCAGAAGAGAAAATCCACCAAGAATATACAGCTAGCGCCACCGATGGAGGCGACTTTTTGGAGAAAAATGACTACTGGACTTTACGGAAACTGAGACTAATAGCTGATTACCAGTTTTTGCCCGGAGCTGGGAAAGTCCTCTTTCCCGAAGGCGTTGATGTTTCCTTTTCCTCTAAGACAGGCAGATTCAAGGAGATCCGGCTGGGAGGAGAACTTATAGCGAGCTTCAGATCCAACGATGGAACATTTGCGCTCAGCATAAAGGGAGCTGAGCTTCTCCTGAGAAATTTTCAGAAGCCGCGTTTAAGAGCAGTTATCGAAAAAGGCGTCGCCGGAATTGTAGCTGAGGGACGAAATGTTTTTGCAAAACACGTGAAGGAAGCTGATCCTGAAATAAGGCCGGGGGATGAAGTCATAGTTGTAGACGAAGAAGACATGCTTGTAGCTGTTGGGAGAGCTGTTCTCAGCGGAGAGGAAATGACTGCGTTCTCGAAGGGAGTTGCTATAAAAACCCGAATAGGAAACCCTTTCTTTAAAAATAATTAAGTCTTGGAGGTTTGCGTTTTGAGGAAAGTCAGCTCCAAGCAATTAAAGAAAATGATGAAGCAAATGGGAGTTAAAGAAATCCATGCTCTCCAAGTCACAATAAGGTGTGCAGATAAAGAAATAATCGTGACTAACCCACAAGTAGTCGAAATGAACGTAGCCGGACAAAAGGTATACCAGATCTCGGGAACTATAGAAGAAAGAACAACGGAAACAGAAAAGAAGCAAGTCGAAATCCCTGAAGCAGACGCAATGCTTGTGGCACAGCAAGCGGGCGTCACGTTGGAGGAGGCTAAAAAAGCTCTAGCAGAGACTGAAGGAGACTTAGCAAAAGCAATTTTGTTGCTCAAGAAATAGAAAAACGCATTACTTTTTCATAGAGAATTCCTCATTTTCCGTTTTTGGTTCTCTGTTACTTTCATGATGTTTGGTGCATTCGCAGCGGAGAGCCCTCCCCGCCTCAGGGCTCATCAGCGGGCCTCGGAGGGAACAGGGCTTCTCAAATCTATTATAACAACTTGCAACCTAAAAGAATCTCAGTCTAATGTCAGCTAACCGATTACATCTTTATCTGTGAGCAAAACACACTCGCACTTCAATAGCCTGGGCCCGTTCTGGCTTAGCCTTTCTCCACATATCCGGGCAGAGACTTGAAATATTTTTGAGTCGGTGTAGATGACCCTAATCTCATTTAACCTAACCTTGTACTCCAATATTTGGTGGAATTTCTAAAAACTTCATCCGTGTAGCCTTCCATTTGTTTTCTTGAATACCTTCCCTCGTCCTGATTTCTTCGAGATTTTCTAGGGCTACCGAATTCGTTTTCGATTTAACCTTAGCTATCATCGTTTATCGTTTGCAGCTTTTCTAGATCGAGCCTAAACAAGTTGAATAGTCAAGCACTAGCCCCCTCTTGAACTCTGGCTTTTCTTAGTCGGGACGAAAATCAAGAGGTTCAAAGGAAGGGCTACTGATACAGCGATCATTTACGCTAGAGTTTCGCCCTCAGACCAGAAGGGTGATTTGAGAAGACAGGTCAAATGTCTTAAGGGGCATTGTCCAGCAAAAGGATAAACCCGTTGATGTTCTAACGGACTTAGCCGAGCTGCTTGATTACACTTACTCTAAGGAGATCATCGTTCAAAAGATTTAAGGACAAAGAAATATCACAAGAAGGAAAGGTATCCAGAAATTACCGTCCCATTACATCCATACTTGTCAGATGACCTACCGATTTATATAAGTCCTTCAGAAAATTGAAGAAGGAGAAGGCTTCCGAAATCTTATATTCTTACCAACCCTTAACAGCCTTAATTCTCTCATGTTTAATCCACCTTACCGTGACTCTGTTCACTCCAGGCATCTCGGCTACCCTATACGTTTCTATCCATCGTTCAGGAACTTTCACTTGGAACAGGGTCTGGCATCTGAAAAATTCAACTTAAACCGTTATCCTATTTTCCCCAAGTATTTCATTAAGCTACTACCTCGCCAGTTTCACCCTTTTTCTCAAGGATTGCTTTCACGCGTTTCAGTCGGAACAAGTCTTCTCTTTCCCGTTCTTCAAGGTGGAGCGAAATGTATCTTATCGTGTTTTCAAGTTTTGGAATGACTATATATTTTAACGCGTTAACCCGGCGTTTAGTCTTGTCAATTTCCTCGGCTAACTTTTTCACGGCAGTTTCAACTTCCGCCAGTTGAATTGCAAGCTTTAAAGCCTCTCTAAACTTCCTAGTAGCCTCGTCGAGCACAGCAGAAGTATCCGTTAAACCGTAAGACGGCATATTAACCTTCCTCTCCTTGATATTCAGCAGAGGAACCTTGACCCCCATTATGTTCTGGATAGAAACTTCAACATCGTAGAGCGGCTCAATCCCCAAAGCAACCTCCTCAACCCTAAGAGGCCCCATAACCATCTTCGCCACTATAAGTGCTTCAAAAGCCTTCCTGAGAGCGTTATCCAGCTCCTTCCTAAGCCGTCCTACATCCTCCAAAATGTCGAAGAAATGCATCACAAGCGCATCCCGCTTTTCCTTGAGCAGGTCATGTCCTCTCTCAGCTAAGACTATTCTTCTCTTTAGCGCTATGAGCTCCATTCGTGTAGGGTGAATGCCTTCCATTATGCTAGTTGACAAATTCGCCATCCTCCAGTAAAGGGCGACAAAATGGACAAAAACCAAAAATCGACAAAATAATAAAATCTTTTCGCACGCTTGAAAGTACAACTTCAAGACTTTGTTCTGAGTGCGTTTGAGGGCTGTATCATGGAGAAGGTGTGGCGCGGGGGGCGGGATTATCACCTTGGATTAACTCCTTGGTTTTGAACCCGCGCTCCCCAACGGGGAACTGGCTCTCGGTGGGTGAACCTTTGCTTAACCCTTAGCAGGCCAGCACCTTTCGGAACCTGCTCGGCGTTAACCGGGCTTGGTTACCCCCGCACCATGATTTAAAAGGAAAAGTGGCGGT
>JAHLWX010000077.1 GCA_019057675.1 Candidatus Jordarchaeum sp. LHC_1308 | reverse complement strand
CTCTTCCAAACACTTTGCTGTTCCCCCTTCTTACAGGGAGGGGGCCCGGGACCGTGTCTACGTGAGATGCTAAAAGAAGAGCGGGTTCTCCTTCTCCTAGCTGAGCCACAACGTTCCCAGCTTGATCCACTTCCGCTTGGTATCCCCACTCTCCTAGACGCTTTGCAAGGAAAGAAACGATCTCCTTCTCTTCTCCAGACGGGCTTGGTATCTCTAGCAACTCTGTAAGGAATTCTACGGCGTCTATCATCTAGTGATCACCGTTCCACTTTCCATCTTAATCGCACTTATCACGGCGTTCTCCATGAGTCCACTACATATAATAACCGCGGGAACCCCGATCTTTAGAGCTTCTATGGCTGCAAAAATTTTCTTCTTCATCCCTCCCTCTACCATAGGGACTAGTTTTTCAGCCTCGCTCATCATCAATCTTCTTACAACTTCGCCGTTTAGAATTAAGCCGGGGACATCGGTTACTGACACCAACATGTCGGCGTCTATAGATTTGGCGATGTAGGCGGCAGCTCTGTCCCCGTCCACATTGACAAGTTCCCCGTCATTACTCATGGCTATTGGCGCTACTACGGGTACATACCCTAACGAGATAAGAAGCGATATTAATTTGTCATTGACTTCATCGATTTTCCCACTATAATCCCCCCTCAATACTCTTTTCTTATCGCCCTCTTGAACTATTAGTTTATCCTTTCTTCTGGCTATAAGCGTCGATCCATCAGCTCCTGAAATTCCAACGGCAGAAATCCCAAACTGGTTTAGAAGAGATACTATCTTCTTGTTTACATTTCCAACCATGGCCATTACGGCTATGTTCCTAGTTTCCTCATCCGTGTACCTGCTCCTAAAACCGCTTGGCGCTGTGACGTAAACCGGCTTTTTACCTAACCTCTCGGAGAGAACGTTTATTTGTGGGCCTCCACCATGAACTATAACCATTTGGTTACCTATAGTAGCCGCAGAGACATTTGCTACGACTTTTTCTAATCCCTCATCAGCCAAACTTCCACCTATCTTGACCACTATTTTCATGACAACGCACCATCCTACTTTACTTTCTGATGCGCCGGGTAATCTTTTTCTTCCCATTTAACTGAAGCATTGTTCCCGTTGTGAACCATCATCGGTTGCCGTTCATTAAACTTATCTAATTAAAGTGAAAACACATATTTTTCCTTGTTCCTTCATAAACTTAACCTTTAATTAATAGGATCCATGGAAACGTCTTACTGGTTTAGTTGTGCAGTTTAGGCTTTCATTCAAGGAACACCAGATAGATGAAAAGAAAACAATTCACGGACATGGAGAATATATTCACAGAATTGGCCTTTACATGTTTTCCTTTAAGTAATCTATAATTTTTCCTGCTATGTCAACTTTCGTTACTGTGGCAAGGTGCTGGAACCCTGGATTATGGTTGACTTCATTAAGAAGTAAGATCCCGTTTCCTTCAAGCAAGTCGACTCCCGCTATTTCGCTGAAAGTCGCCTTTGCAGCTCTTATCGCTATTTCCTCTATTTCGTCTGTCACCTTACATGCCTCAGTTTTACCGCCTATTGTGGCGTTACTTCTCCAATCTCCGGGGATAACGTACCTATACATTGCCGCCACTACTTCGTCTCCAATAACGAAAAGTCTCAAATCCCGTGAGTTGTGATTAACATACTCCTGAAGGTAATAGACTTTGTGAATGTTGTCGCCCAGTGTTTCTCTTGTTTCTATTATAGCCTTAGCTGAGGTGGGGTCATTAAGTAGGGCTACTAAGCGCCCCCAGCTTCCTATTAATGGCTTAATCACTGAGGGGTAACCAAGTTTATCCAATGCTTTTATTGCTGCATCCTGCGATAACGCTAGGCGGGTTTTTGGTAATGGAAGTCCAGCTTGTTTGAGCGCGATAGTCGTCTTAAGTTTATCTCCGCATATCTCTTGACACTTATATGAGTTAATCACTCGGTATCCCATCGCCTCCAAGACCAGCGTGGAGTATAACCCTTTAGTGTAACTAATCGATCTTTGAAGGAAAACATCAACCCCGTAATCACACTTATCGCCCGTTACGTCAACTTCCATGTTTCTACTATCCAATAACTTTACGGGGACGCCTTTACGCTTCGCTGCCTCTATTATCTCCTTTTCTTCCCATGCTATTCTGTTATGAATTAATCCAAGGATCATTCTTTATTCTCCCCAGTCTTCCTCTACAGTAATCGTTTGTAACACTATTTTGTCATCATCAACACTAACTACTTCAAGTTCCACTCCGCAATCAGGGCAGTCGATTATCTCCCCAATCATTACTTCTCCTTCCACGTCGAACTCAAAGTAGCATTCAGGGCAAGTCGCTTTCAATCAGCGCGCCTCCTTACCTTGTCCTCATCTGCAATTAACGGGAATAACAAAAAGACGGAAAAGAACATTTTTAGAAAAATGTATCGTAACATAAAAAACTTTTAATTTCTCCTGTTGTTCTTATTAGAACACTATATTTCTCTTTTAAACACCATATATGCACGATATAGAAAAGTTGAAATTTAGTTGTTCATCTTATGTTAATTACAAGACAAAAAGGGTTTGGGATGGCTGAGATGAATCTAGAAAACCTGAAGATCGGAGATTTATTGAAGGTTAGAGTCCTCAAGAAGGGAATCGACATAGACAAGTTGGAATTGAAGAGACCTGTGGTTTTTCAAGGATTTGCCGGCATAGGGAACGTAGGTCTTGTGGCAGTTGATTATATGGCTACAAAGCTTAAAGCACGACCTATACTCCAAATTCCAAACTTAGATATACCCTCCGTAGCTCTGGTTGAGAATGGCGTTTTCGCGAACTGGTTTGACTCCTTCTCGATATTCTTATACTTAATGAAGAGTGATGATAGAGATTACCTTTTCATATCATCATATACTCAACCCTTTACTCCTCTAGGTAGTAACTTGATCGCTCACATACTCCTTCACTTGATGCAAAGGCTCTCTGTCGAAACCATAATCTCTCTTGGTTGTTTCGGGGCAACTTATTACGTTAAAAGCCCCAAGGTTTATGCTTCAGCCACAAACAAAAAACTGTTAGAAGAATTTCTCTCGATAGAGAACGTCGTTCCTCTCAGGGGGGGACGAATCTCGGGACTAAATGGAACAATACCTCTCCTAGCTCCCCAATATGGTATAAAAGGAGTTTCTTTACTGGCTGAAGGCCATTCCGGGATAACCTTCAATCCCCGTTCATCTAAAGCGTTAATAGACGTACTCTGCACTAAATACGGGTTAAAGGTTGACACAGGATTCCTAGAAAAACATGCAGAAAAAATGGAGAAAGAAATAAAGAAAGAGGAAGCAGTTCCACCGGAAGTAATGAGGCGAATTATAACTTCATTAAAAGACGAACACGAAAAAGAACCGACGGAAACCTACTACACATAGCCTTTAGATCTATTTTTCAATTCATTTTTGTTACGCGGAAAACGCATTCATTTCCTCCCTCTTAAAACTCCCCAGGAAAATTTGTGGAGCTCGTTGCTTTTCTAGTCCCTCTCTCTCCGTTGGCCCATCAAAGGTTTCCGCCACTGATCAACAAAGTATGATTAATCTCGTCAATATGATTCATGGATCTTGCCCCCATCTCTTGTTAGAAGGCCCCTCGAGGGCTTCCGCAGTCAACAATAAAGACGGCGCACCCGGACGCTGTAACCCGCCGCTCCCACTTTCCATTGTAGCATCCCCTGCTATGCACAACAAAAACCGTCATCAATTAAAATCAACTAATGAAACCACTGAACCGTATTCGCTTAAAAGCAGGGGGGCATTTGGCTGTTCACGGTGAACGTGAACTAAAACTAAAGGAAAATCTACTTTTTTCAGAAACTGTTGATGAGTAATCCTCAGCTAGTCGAGTGTTGTTGCGTTACTCAGGTATTGCCTACGTAATATCTTTTCTTAAATTTAGAGAAGCATTATTTCCCCTTGCTTCCGGGCGGGTGATGACGACGGTTTACATCAAAAAGATAGCGATTAGGGGTTTCAAGTCGTTTGGCAACCGTAAGGTTACAGTTAATTTCTCAAAAGGATTCGTAGTTGTAGTTGGGCCTAATGGGTCAGGCAAAAGCAATCTTCTTGACGCCATCCGATTCGGTATAGGCATGTTGAGCGCCAAATCTATGAGGGCGGGGAGCTTCTCAGATCTGATTTTTTACTCTAAAAGTGGAAGTGGAAGGGCGGCTAAGTACGCTGCGGTCAGCCTTTATCTCGACAACACGGACAGACGTATTCCTGTAAACTCAGACACCGTAATTATAACGCGCCAAATAGACTTGGATGGAAAGGGAGTTTACAGGCTTAATGGACGTACTGTGTCGAGAAGTCAGATAGTGGATTTGTTGGAGGCTGCAGGCATAAGCCCTGACGGTTATAACATGATCCCTCAAGGAGAAATTCTAGAGGTTATACGTAAGGGACCTGTCGAAATAAGGAGACTTTTCGAAAACATAGCCGGAATAGCTTCTTTTGATGAGAAGAAAGAGAAAGCGCAGAAGGAGCTGGAGGCTGCAGAGCAGAACCTAAGGGAAAACCTTGCTCAGGTTAAAGAAGTGCAGAACCTAGTGGAAAGATTAGCCAAGGAGAGGGAGGGGGCAATTAAGTATAAGCAGATTGAGGAGGAAATAAAGGAGCTTAAAGCTAAGCTGTGTCTCGCCCAGCTGAAAAGAGAAAGCGAGAAACTGAGAAGAGTGGTGGAGGAAATAAACGAGAAGAAAGAGAAAATAAAGTTTCTCCAAATGAAAATGGAAGAGCTTCAGTATATGAAGCAAAAATCAGGGGAGGCGGCCAAACTTTTAGACGCAGAGATCGCGCTCGCCGAGGAAAAAATCAGAAATTTAGTGTCGGAGTTAAATGAAAAAAGGAAGGTGGCTTCCGAGAAACAGATAACCGTGAGTTTTAAAGAAAAAGAGCTAGCGGAGAAAGACAAGCGTTTCAAGTCACTGGAAAAAGAGATCGAGTCCATTAATAGTAAGCTAATGGAAGAAAATAAGGCGCTGGAAGAAGCTTTAGTGGAACGTAGGAGACTGGGCGAAGAAATTGACGCTAAGCAGCGCATATTGGATGCGTTATACGAACAAGTTGCAAGCGTAGATACGGAGTACGTGAAAGTTAGGGAAGAACTAGATTCTCTTAGAGCGGAACTGGACGGGTTAAGAAGGGAGGAGGCACGACTCGAAGCTGAAAGGAATGCTATTGAAAGAGAGCTTTCAGCCATTCAGGCAAGTCTTTTAACGAAGAGAAAAAGGTTAGACGGACTAAGAAACTCTCTCGGAAGCTTAAGGAACGAGTTGTCTTTACTGGTTGAGAAAAAGAGGAAGGAAGAAGAGAGGGAAAAGGCGCTTTCCAGCGAACTGGGAAAAATCGAGGCAGAAGAGGAGAGGAAGGAGCGGGAGCTGAGGGAAGTCGAGGTTTTACTTCAAAAGTTGAGGGAGGAGATAATCCGGATAAGAGCAATTAACGAGGAAAGAGAGCGTATACTTAGATCTCAATCGTCGGTCTACGAGATCTTAAAGCTACGCGACAAGGGAATTGTGAGAGGAATTTGCGGTACTATAGCAGAGCTTGGTAAAACTAAAGAGGAGTACGCGCTGGCCCTTGAGGCCGCAGCAGGACAACGCCTTAACTACGTTGTAGTAGAAAATGATGAAGTAGCAGTTGAATGCATAAATTTCCTCAAGAGGAACGGGCTGGGGCGAGCAACTTTCATTCCATTGAATCTGATACGTCCTAAACCGCGGCCAGCGTTTGAGGACAGTAGAGGAGTGGTCGGAGCAGCCGTTGACCTAATAGAATTCGACGAAAAGTTCAGGCCTGCCTTTGAATACGTTTTCGGCGGCACGATAATCGTTGAAAATTTGGATGTGGCCCGCCGATTGCACGATGTCCGGGCGAGGAAGGTAACTCTTGAAGGAGAGATTCTTGAAACGTCAGGTGTAATGGTTGGAGGCCATATTCAAAAAAGGCAAGCTGTCTTCCTTCAGGAGTTGGGGGAGTTACCAAAATTAGAAAGCGAACTGAAAGGCATGGAGGAACTGAGAGCATCCATTTCGGCAAGCCTCAAGAGCTTGGTTGCCCGTAAGCAAAACACCGCACGCGAGCTTAAGCAGGCTGAGAGAGAAGTCTACGTGTATGAAGCCAGAATTAAGGAGTTGAGTAAGAGAATTTCTGGTTTGGAAGGAGAAGTTAAGGAGACCGAGGAAGAAGTAAAGAGGTATATTGAAGAGGAAGCAAAAAAAGAGGAAGAGCTGAGAAAGGTTGCAGATTCGCTTTCTAGCATGCGTCACCGTATATCTCTAACAAGCGAGAACATATCCCGCCTAGAAGAAGCGGCCTCGCTCTCGAAGACTGCCGCTCTTCAAAATCAGATAAGAGATTTGGAGAAAGAGATGTTAACGCTTAAAGATGCGCTTGGTCAGCTGGAGGTCAAGATAGCGGAGAAACAAATTCTGATAGAAGAACACCTCATAGGAATACTTAAGGAGAGGGAGGAGGGGCTTTCTAAGGTTAAGGCTGAAATAGGTAATGTGGCATCGGAGTTGAACGTCGCTAAGAAGGATCTTAACGTGGTGATAGAGGAAATAACATCCTTAGAGAAGGGAAAGATGGAGCTTGAGGAGAGGCTGGTGAGGCTGAGGGCTGAGCGGGAAAAGCTTGAAAACGAGTTCTTTAGCCTTTCCGCCGAGTTAGAAAGCATAAGTGGAAAAGTTAAGGAGTTCGAGTTGGAAACGAGAGGAGCCGAGGTCGAAAAGTCCTTTTTAGAAGAAGCATTAAACGAGCTGAAAAGGCAGGCTGAAGAGTACAGCTCGTACTCCTTTGAAGACATCGACTTTGTGGATTTCAGGGAGCTGGAAGAAATAATTAGGTCTAAAGAGAAGGAGAAGAAGAGCCTTGAGCCAGTGAACATGCTTGCAATAGAACTTTACGAGAAAGAAAGGAAGAGATACGATGAACTTATAAGCATGAGGAACAAGCTCATCGAGGAAAGAGAAAGCATCCTGAAGTTCATAAATGAGGTTGAAAAAGATAAAAGAAACACTTTCCTCTCAACCTTCTATGCTATAGAGAAAAACTTCAAACAGATCTTCTCCTCGTTGTCTCCTGGCGGTAATGCACGCTTTGTCCTCGAAAACCCGTTAGACCCCTTTTCGGGCGGCGTGATCATAGAGGCTTCCCCAGCCGGAAAGGAGATTAAGCGGTTAGAGTTGATGTCCGGTGGCGAAAAATCGATCACCTCACTTGCACTCATATTTGCCATACAACAATATCACCCTGCTCCATTCTACATAATGGATGAGATCGATGCATTCCTTGACGAGCAAAACTCCAGTAGAGTAGCAGACTTGATAAAAGAGCTGTCAAGGACGTCGCAATTCATTGTTGTATCGCTGAAAAAGGCTACGATGAAAAAAGCGGATCAGATAATTGGTGTCACATATATGAATGGATCATCCTGCGTCTTTTCCATTGATGCAAACCTAAAACAGTTGGAGGAACAGTGTGGAGGTGAAGGAGAGGTTGCAGCATGAAGACAGGAGCAGTCACGGTGAGAAGCCATTCTGGCTCGAGCCTCCATGGTCCATTCTCATAGATCCATCAAAAGTTAATGATGACCCTTGGAGCATCGATGTAGCTGAGCTTATCCTCGGCTTCCTAGAAAAAATGCGCGAAATGGAATGCCTTAACTATTGGATCTCGGGTAAAGCGGTTCTGTCCGCATCAATAATTCACCGCCTGAAGTCGGAGTTGCTCCTCCAGCTGTCTTATGAAAGGAACAGTGAGAGCGAAGAAAGGGGGGGCGTCAATAAAACGGACATACCCCCAATACCCATGCCTTTCAGGATAACAAGCCGCAAAGTAACCCTTGCGGAGCTCTTGTTTGCCTTACGGCAAGCTCTTCTAGAGGAAGCCAAGCAAAATAATAAGTTAAGTAAGAGAAACGCTACATTAACAGTGGAGGAATCAAAGCCCGAGAAGGTTATTCTGGAAGCGCTTCACGAAGAGTGGGATGTGGAGGCTAAAGCAGACGAAGTCTACTCGAGACTTATTTCCGTCCAGCAAGAAATCATTACCCTTTCAAGTCTAACTGATGGAAGCCTTGAGAGCGTCATCGAGACATTCCTCGCCCTTCTTTTCCTCGCCTTCAAAAACATGATCTACATCTGGCAGGAAAAGCCGGGAGGCGAAATATACATCGTGGAGGGTGAAAAATGGAGGAAAATGTTAAGGCAATAGTCGAGGCCGCCCTCTACGCGGCGGGTAGACCATTAACGTTGAACCAGATTTCCAAAATAGCCGGCGTCGAAGATGGCCAAGTAAGGAAGGTTGTATTAGAGATGATGAAGGAGTACAACACGAGGAACAGCGCCATAGAGATCGTCGAGCTTCCAGGCTCGCGCTACGCCATGCAGCTTAGAGCAACCTACTCTCCAAGGGTAAGAGACATCGTTCCAGGAGGTTTACTTTCATTAGGGGAACTTAAGACTTTAGCATATATCGCTCTTATGCAACCAGTAAAGCAGTCACAGGTGGCTAAGGCTAGGGGGACTGCTGCCTATGTTCACATAAAAAGGCTCGAAGGATTAGGGTTTATAGAGGGAAAGGTTGAGGGAAGAACAAGGATCCTGTATACGACGGAGCTCTTTGCAGACTACTTTGGCCTACCATACGACGTAAAGAGACTTAAGCTTCAATTGAGGTGGAGGATAAAAAAGTCAGAGCTTACAGAAAGCACAGAAACGAACACGAATTAAATGTTTTAACTTATTTAATTTTCGAGAGCGCTAGTTTTAAGTTTCTCATTATGAGTCCCAGGGAGTTTGTAGCATCTTTTCCTGTTATGGCCAAAAGTCCCTTACTTCCAGCGAAGGTTATGACGGTGAACCCTCCATCACTTTCCACGTAGGCAACTGAGGCGTCTCCTTTATCTACTGATTGACTAA
>JAHLWX010000076.1 GCA_019057675.1 Candidatus Jordarchaeum sp. LHC_1308 | reverse complement strand
CGTTTCTCACTCGGTCAAGGCGAACCTTACAGGAGAAAACCCCGGAGAGGAGGACAGAGACCTAGACGAAGAAGGTAGCCCGAGTAGCTTCATTAACCTTCAATTTTCCGGGACACTATTTTCTCAGCGATCAGCTCGAAAATCTTAATAACGTTTTTACCGCTTTTTGCGGACGCTTCCACGTATGGAAATCCCAGTTTGTCCGCTAATTCCATAGCCTCATCAAGTGAAACCTGTCTCTCATCTACCAGATCTGATTTATTTCCAACTATTATTATGGGGGAATTAGGATTACCATATTTTTGTACGCGCGAAATCCATTTTGGCACATTCTCAAATGTTTCTCTGTGAGTCAAGTCGAAGACGGCTAATCCTCCCACCGCACCCTTATAATACGTTGGTGCGAGCGTGTCAAACTTCTCTTGCCCCCCGATGTCCCAAATGGAGAGCTTAACCATTACACCCTTCACGTAAACTTCCTTACTCATAATCTGAGTTCCCACGGTAGACTTGTAATCATGCTGAAAGAAACCCTGCACATACCTCATAACAAGACTGGTCTTCCCAACAGCGGGGTCGCCGACCATTACTACCTTAAAAATATATGAACTCATCTAGTCATCCTCCGTTTAATTAACTTTCATTAAGGGAACCATAAACACTTCGTTACTCCTCTTCGCATGTTCTGCTTAACAACTTGCTAGGTACTCATTTATTTCATGTTGTTTCTCGAGAGAGAAAAGTGTTAGCTTCACGTTAATGGCCTGTTTTACCTCTCATCGTCTCCATTCAATTTTGTTGCTTTTCTAAAAAATAATCTTTTCTCAATTTGTGGTTTGTTATATCGTTGTCTTTGAACTAGGTAATTCATCGTTGACTACAACCAAACGCCCCTTCTTCAGGAAGCGAAAAATCCTTATTCTTTGTCGCCGCTTTTTTTATGGAGTGGAGTTTGAGGAGGGATTATGCTGTCTAATGCGTCCGTTGTTCATGCCTTAAAGAGCAGGGTTGAAGAAGCTAAACAAGTTTTAGACAGGAGTGTTAAGGAGATTCTCGGAAAGATCAGCGAGCTTGAGGCCTATGCCTCCTCTTCAGCAGTCTCCCTTGGAGGGGAGCTGGAGGAGGCGCTGAAGAGTAAGGTGGTTGAGCTCGAAGTCGCCGTCAAATCCCTCTCGGAAAAAGTAGCGAGGTTCACGAATGCCTTCTACGAACGGGAAGCATCCTCGCTGAAGGAGTTCTACGAATTATTGTCATCCGCCGTTGCATCATCGTCGGAGGCATCGTCTTCAGCCCTTAAAGAACTGTCTGCTTCATCGTCGTCCGCCATAAGCTCAGCAGTCAATGACGCTTCGTCGCTCAGCAAGCAGACGACTAGCAACGTGGCTAAACTCGTGGGGGAGCGGAAAAACGGAGCCATGGCTAGAGTTGAGGAACTGGTTTCCTCGCAGCTCTCAGCCTTCAAGAGCAAGGCTTCAGCCATCGAGAAGTCCACGTTCGAGCTCATAGACTCTTCCTCGCTGCTATCCGCCGAAGCAATCGGCAGGGCATCCAGCGCAGTCCAATCAGCTCTATCAGACCTTGTGGCTCAACTTCAAAACATGCAGAAACGGCTACAGGACGTTGGAGCATCCCTTCAAGGCAGTTTGGAAGAAGCAAAAAGCAGGGTTTCCCAAGAATCAGAGAAGACCAAAAAGAGGGTTAACGAATCGTTCAGCCTCGCCCTGTCAGATGTGGAGAAAGGCTTCTCATCGCTTAGCGGTGAGGTAGGGCTCAGCATTGAAAGGCTGGCATCGTCGTTGTCGAGCTTGGTGGAAGGCGAGCTCAGTAGCTTGGCCTCGAAACTCGAGAGCGTACTGATGGGTGTAAAGAAGAACGTGGAAGTCTCCTTGGCATCTGTCTCAGAGAAGGTCAAGCGGAGCCTAGCTGACGCCCAGAGTAGAATTTCCGAGAGGCTTTCAGAGTACTTGGAGTCGGGCAAGACCTCGTCGGCAGATCTCGTAAGAGAGGTCGAGGAGGAACTACTGAAAGCCCTAAAAACTGTGGGCGAGATCAGTTCTGAGGCGTCGAAAAAAGTTTCCTCAACCCTCTTACCTCTCAGCCAAAAGGTTACAGGCGAGCTGGAAAACGTCAAGACTAAAGTTGAGGGGATCGTTGGAACAATGAAGAACATAGCCTTCACAGAGATTGTGGGCGTGGGGCTTGTTGCAGGCTACGGTAACGTTAAAGAATACGTGAGGCAAGTGGTTAAGTCCGCTAAGTCCTCTCTTCTGCTCGTAATGCCTAACGTAGAGACAGGGGACGTGGAAGCCATAATGTCCATAAATCCTAGGGTAGCACTTCAGGTTGCAGCCTCAGGTGATCCAGCTCTCCTAAAGAAGATCGCCTCCAGACAAAACACCGCGCTAAGGGTTCTGCCGTCAGAGGAGGAAAAAGTGCTCGGCGCCGTGAAGGACAGGGAAGAAGTAGTGTTTGCATGGATACCCTCCAAAAGGGAGCAGACGGTGGCCATATGTAGCACGCTGGAAGGATACATAGAGGAGTTTTCGAGGCCAATAAAGGAAACGTGGTTTAAAGCGAAAAAATTGGAGTAACCTTTTCTACATTCTTTTTTCTACAAGTTCTAGTATTCCGAGCTCCTCCAGCTTCTCGCTCGTCGGGACACCGTCGCAGCTCCACCCTCTGAGCTCGTAGTACATGTCAAGCATGTGGTCGTAGCTCTCGGGGTCAAGCTTCACACCCTTAAATGGGCCGCTGGGAAGTGGCTCGTTAAACACCCTCTTAGGAGGATAATCGTCTTTGCGTGACACGCCCCGTCTTACGCTTATCATCCTGGTCAAATTGAATATTCTCTCCGAAGCCTTCAGGATCTCCTTTTCATCAACCCTTACGCCAGTCGTGGCACTATAAAAGCCCACGTAGTACTCGAAGGGGAGTTTGGTTTCGCACCACGGGAACCTGCAGACACCAAGCGCGTCAAAAAGGCTTCTTTGATGCTGAAGGAGTATTTGAACCTCAACCTTCTCCCTGCCTGTCCCTAGCCTGTCGTTCTTAGACTCCCACCCTATTATCGTTGATCTGTTATGGTGCGCTCCCACGTCGCATGTTCCATAGGCGAGACTCATACCTGGAGCAGCCCTAGTCTCATAGCCTGACTGCTCAAGCCCCTTAACATGCATAGCGTATTTCTCGCAGCCGCCTCCAATGATCTCGGCAGCCCTCCTTACACCCTCGGCAAGTATGCCTCCTATACCCTTACGATAGGCGATGCTTTCCAGAAGACTGAAAATGGTTTCCCTGTTACCCCACTCGGCCTTTAAGCCATCAAGAGTCAGCAAGCCACGCTGGGCACACTCTATGGCGAACCCCACGACAACGCCGGCAGATATGGCGTCCATTCCGTAGTGGTCGCATAAGTAATGGGCTACAACAAGGTCTTCTACGTTGTTGATGCCTAAATTCGATCCAAGAAGCGCCATTGTCTCATACTCTGGGCCATCCAAGTAAAACTTTTCACCGTTCAGCCTAACCTCGCTGATTGTCCTACAAGATATCGGGCAGGCGAAGCAACCCCTCTTGCCCCTCATAACCCTTATTTCGACAGCGCTGGCACTTATACCCTCAGCTCCCTCGAAGATGCTCTCAGTGAAGTTTCTCGTTGGTAGGCAGGAAACACTCTGAGCCCAGTCTAGTGTCATCATTGTTCCATACTTACTGAACTGCTCAAAAAGCTCCCTGTTATCGATTATCTTCTCCCTTGCCTCCTCGATCAGCTTCAGAAGGCTTTCACCGTCAGCCACGGGCAAATCCGCATCTCCATCGAGAACCACAGCCTTAATGCCCTTAGAAGCCATAACCGCCCCAGTTCCAGTCCTGCCAGACTGCCTTCCATAATCGCTGGTTATACAGGCGAAAAGGACGAGGTTCTCACCTGCCGGCCCTATAGTTAGCGTTGCAACCTCATTACCATACTCTTTCCTCAACTCTTCCTGAGCCTCCATGCTTCCCTTCCCGACAATGTGGGAAGCGTCCCTGAGCTCCACGCAGTTATCGCTGACGTAAAGATAAGCGAAATCCTTTCTCCAACCCTTAATTATCACGGCATCGTAGCCGCACTGCTTGAGCCTGAGGCCTGCATACCCGCCCACCGCACTGTCTCCCCATATTCCTGTAAGTGGGCTCAGCGAACAAATCGAGATCCTAGGTCCAGGTACAGGTAACCCTGCTAGCGGACCGGCGGCCAGCACGAGAACGTTTTCCGGCCCAAGTGGATCCGTGTGCTTGCCAGTCTGCTCCCAGACAATCTTCGCCCCAAACCCTCTTCCACCTATGAACTTCAACCACTCGTTCTTCTCCGTTGTCCAGTCAATGACCTTATGGCTTCCATCGCTCGCGTCGACCACGAGCATCCTTCCAGTATATCCGCCCTTCATAGCTTGTCACCCCAATCTCAGAGCTCCCTTGGGACACTTCTTAACACATGCAGGCACATCAGCTCCCAGAGACTCACAGAAGTCGCACTCTTCCAGGAACGTGATCTCGGCCATTGGAAGCATGTTGTTAACCCTGAGCCTTGCCCTTGAAGGGTTCAGCGAGCCGGTGTGCTCTATGGCACATGCAACCATGCACAACATGCACGCAGTGCATCTTTCCGGCATTGGGACAATGCGCCTGCTCCTACTCTTTTTCTTTTCAAAATTAGGTTTCGACTTAAAGGACGTGGTTTTCAAGCAAAAGTCGCGTTCTTTACTTCGGAAGGCAACCACCCATGCCAAAAACCTCCTTTAAGTGGAGGAACAGTAAACCATTTCTAAATTTATATTTTTCGATGCTATGCCAACCCTCCTTGAGAGAAATGCCTCAGATGTCTCTGTAGCTCTTATCCATAAGCGCCGATGGAAGAGTTTCCCTGTCGGCAAGCAAGGTTATTCACACTTCGTTCACTGTTTTCCTCGGGAAGTTGAGGCTTTAACTTGTTTAAACAGTATTGTTTTGTCGGTAAAGTTTAATTATTTCTATTTCCCTTCTTTCTCATAGAAGGGGTGGTATTTTGTCTAACCAAGTTTTTTATCTTCCTGAAGAGGTTAAGAGCGCACTAATTCTGCTCTCCCAGATGCCTCGGGGAGAACGGCTAAAAAACATCGTTAAACGACTCGAGCGCTCCCACAGACCTTGGACCTGTGGTAAAGCAGGGATGACTCCTGAGGAAACGATAGAATGGCTGGTTGACAGGGGACTGGCCACTATGACTAAAGTTGGCTGGGTGGAAATAACCCCTGAAGGGAGAAAGCTCGTCCAGAAAATATGGGTTGAAGTACACAGGCAAAAAACATAGCTGAACCACCCCTCCTTAACATGCCCCACCCGTTTGCAACGTTTGTTTAGAGCTCAACCATCTTTTCCCTATTTTTCTTTTGCGATGTGCTGCTCTATTATGGCCCAAGAGTATATTGGACCATATTTTTCCTCCGCCTTTTTATTGTACTCGCCCTCTATTAGAGGCTTAGGTTCTCTAAAAACCACTCTAGTTATCATGGATGTCTCCATGGAGAACTCTGGGTAAAACTCTATGAATTTCGATGAAGGCTTAAGCGTTTCTTCGACATGCCTGTAGTACTCTTCTAAGCTCGGCCTTTTTGTCGCTTCAAGAAAGACCTCCATCAGTTTTTCGTCCTCGTTCCTCGGTGTAATGTACTTTATGGATGCTGGCAGCATTCCATATATGACCCCGTTCATCTCGTTAGTTATCAGTTTCAGGAGTTTCTGCCTGGTTTCAAAGGTCATTAATAATGGTTCGTTCACCGTCTGAAATACAAAGTAGCCTGCGGTCTCGGTGCCCCTTTTAAGGGCTGAGACCCCCCTGCTCACAAATAGGAGTATTCCACCCAGGCAGTGAGGCGAGTCTGTGCAGAACGTGTCAAAGGATCCCTGAAGCTCATCCGGGAGGGGGTAAATAAAGTTATGCTTGTACGTCTCTATTTCCAGCCCATACTTATCGGAGAGCTCCCTTATCCCCTCAAGGAGCCTTTCATCCAAGTCTACGACCACGACGCGCTTCGGCCTCCCTAGAAGGCTGCACGTTACGCTCAGGAAATCATCATCTCCTACAAATATAATCTCCTTTCCATCCACGTCTTGGAAGGACTGCATGAACGCGAACTTTCTCATCAGGCTGTCGTAGTTTATCGGGAGCTGCGAGAACTCGTATATTATCTCCATATCCCTCTTTTTCAAAGCGTCCCTAAGCGCCTCGGCCCTAGAAAGAGCGTAAACAGCCCCCCTAATTTCGAGCTCGACAAGCGATTTCACATCCCACTCAACCTTGGACGTAAGCTTCACGGTCAACCTTTCACGGTCAACCCTGAGCATTCCCTTGTAGTACAAGAAGCCCAAGGCCGCCATAACCGATGAGACAGTCATCTTGCACGTTATTCCCCCAATAGTGGTTTCCCCCTCAAGTATCCTGAGCAGCCTCAGCACCTCGTAAACTGTCAGGTTCGGATCGTTGACCACAAAGGTCCTGCAGGCCTCAGTAATCTCCCCCAAGAACTCTTCATCTACTCTCAGCTAAACCACCTCCCAGCATCTCTCCGGGAACCTGAGCTACGTGCAACACGCAGCCCAAGCTCTCAGTCATTTCTCATCTTCTATCAGCCCTCTTTTTATCTCCATCTCTATGTGGTGCTTAACATTCATTCTCGATATGATGTGACGGTAAGCCTCCCAACACTTTTCAACGTCGCCGCACGTGAATATGTCTATCGCCGCGTACCCGTCTTCTGGCCATGTATGAATCGCCACATGCGACTCTGAAATCAGAATTATGCCGCTAACCCCCACTGGCTCAAACTTGTGGAACTTCACGTCCAGAACGTTCAGTCCAGCTATCCCTGTGGCCTCTAGGAGTACCTCTCTTATAAACTCCAAGTCGTCTAGAACCTCGGGATCCGCGAAAACCTCGCCTATAATGTGGTGCCCCCTAGGGACCATCATCACCACCACCTCCTTTCATTTTTACAAGAAGGAGAGTGTGAAGTTCACGGGATGGGGAGAAGGCAAGAAGCCACATGGAACCTGAAACGTTAAACCTACTAACAGCTACCCAACCCCGCAAGGGGGAAATCATCGACTCATAAACCGCTGAATAATTGGGTAGCCAAACTCGTAGTACCATCTCCCCTAATAAGAGGCGCGAGTTTTTTGGCACTAACCTAAAAAACGTTTCACGATATAAATATATCTCCCCTCCAGTGGCGTCGCCGCGCTTTCCAAGTAAAAATTTTTTAGTTTCCCCCTGGAGGGATACTAGCAAGATCCTTCGGAGGAGTTGTTCGTGAAGCTTGTCTGCTTCTCTCTTAATGGAGCTCTAAGGGTCGGCGTGCTGATTGAGAACAGCGTTATAGACCTTTCCTTTATTCTAGAGGAAAGAGACAAGAGGCTAAACATGATTTCTGTCCTGTCTGCTGGCGAGTCCTTATTGGAGCGTATTCGCGAAGCAGTTCTCTCTCTTTCAAATAGACTCCAAGATGGCGGTTTACATGTCGAGCACGCGATGCACTCTCTTGCCGGTGTGAAGCTGATGGCTCCCATCCCCAGACCGGGAAAGATAATATGTCTCGGGCTGAATTACTCTGACCACGCCGAGGAGGCAGGATTAACGCCGCCCGAGGAACCCGTCCTCTTCTCCAAGCCGGCGACAGCAGTGGTCGGACACGAAGACCCGGTAATATACCCGAAGGTCTCAAGCCAAGTCGACTACGAAGTGGAACTAGCAGTCGTAATCGGAAAAAAGGGAAAAGACATCCCCGAGGAAGACGCGTACGAACACGTGGCAGGATACACTGTGTTCAACGACGTCTCCGCTAGGGACATCCAGTTCAGGAGCATCCAGTGGTTTAGAGGGAAAAGCTTCGACACATTCGCTCCCATGGGACCATGCCTCACGCTCAAGGACGAGATCCCGGATCCTCACAATCTGAAAATGCAAATGAAGGTCAACGGCGAAGTCAGACAGGACAGCTCCACCAAGAACATGATATTCAAAATCCCCTACCTCATATCGTTCATATCAGCCGGAATGACGCTGGAGCCGGGCGACGTGATAGCAACCGGAACTCCTTCAGGTGTCGGCATCTACTCGAAACCACAACCAAAACTGCTGAAACCCGGAGATGTAATGGAAGCCACCATAGAAAAAATAGGGACGCTCAGAAACAAAGTCGTAGCCTCACCATAAACCCAAGCAACAGCACTCAACAGACTACGAAAAATAAAAACGGAAAACATATAAACGTGATCATAAAGTGGCCGTTCTGATCCACGTAGACCCTCACTTCTTCCCTCCTCTCGTCATAGCAGTGCTTCCGGGGTGAACGGGTGAATACCACATCCATCCAGCCGGATCGGGCCTTCCACACATACAACGTCTCCAACCCTTCTATCAAGCAAGGCTTTACCAAACAAAAAACCTTCTTTTGACACCTTAAAAAGTCTTCAAACGTCACTGTTACAACGTTACATGCTTATGCCCATTTTAGACTTTCACACAATAGTTTTATCCTTGTGCATAAACAGCATCTCTCCACATTGCAGAAAATTCTCTCTCGGTTCAGCTACTCCTCTACGTGTTCTGAGGGTGGCGCCTAGAAAAAAGAGGGTTGAAAAAGTTTTTGTGAAACGTGGTTAAGTCTCTTCTCTTTCTTTCTTCGTTCTTCTTTCGGCTTCCCATTTCTCCCATCGGCTTGTCCTGAACACGTAGGATGCCAAAGCTAGAACGACTTGCCCTATCACGTAGGATGCAGCGAAACCCATCATCTGGAGCCAAGAACCGAGTGAAATCACCCCTACCATGTAGACGGCGAACATTGCCATGTAGCATATCATTACTAGGCCAGCTTTCTCCCTGCTGTAGAGCTCGCTTACATTTATGAATGCTATGCTTGCTGGAACTACTGCCAAGCTGAGCACCTGAATCGCGTGAATGCTTTCCTCGAAACTTGGAAAA
>JAHLWX010000075.1 GCA_019057675.1 Candidatus Jordarchaeum sp. LHC_1308 | reverse complement strand
GGCGCCCACGAAGCCGCCTATGATGGGGGAGGAAGTAAACGTTGCCGTTAGGGTTAATTTTCACTCCAAGGTTGCGAGCTGTGACATTTACTCCCCTCCTATTGGCGGGCGTATATGGTGACAGAGCCAGATACTTTGGACAGATCCCTAAAGCGAGATGGTGCATTGCAGTGTTACCAACGGCGACCATCTCGTATACTTCCTCTCTCTTCACGCCAGTTTTTTCCAGAAGGGAGTTGACCATCTGATTTACGGCGCCAACAACAGCTTTTTGAAGCTTTTTCTGCTCCTTTGACCCCCTAGACGCATACGTGATCCGGGCTATGACGTCTTCGCCGTAAGGTATCTGAGGGTTCATCAAAGAATCCGCAGCGACAACCTTTCCGGTGGAGAGGTCAAGTAGGTATCCAGCAAGCTTGGTTGTCCCCACGTCGACGGCGTAGCCAAACAGCCTCTTGGTCGTGTCGCCGGGATCCACACTTATAATCCTGTCATTCCACAGAACAACCGTTACATTCCACTCCCCCCTTCTTAGAGCTACGGGCACTGTCTGTAACACGTGAAAGTCCATCTCCACGTTTTGGAGCCCCTTCTGGCGCCTTAACTCGTCAAGCAGTATTTCGGCGTCAGGCCGAGGGTCGCTGAGGGATGGCTTCGGTAGCCTTAAGAAGTATTTTCGCACAGGCGGGTTCAACTTCACCGGTGTTTCTATTCCTTCAACCTGAAGCCTTTGCCGCCCCGTCCTGCTCTCCTCAGGTATCTTAACGGTGACTGAACCTTTAATCACGGTGCAGCATGCCAACCTGTAACCCTCAGCGACCTCGGCGTAAGACAGTATTTTTCTCTCTTTTTCGGTTAAGGGGGAAACGTTCCCCCTGTTTTCTTCAATTATCACCTTGCACTTTCCACAAGACCCTCTTCCACCACACACCGATGTAATGTCCACGCCTGCGAGCTTGGCTACTTCCAGCAGGTTTTCGTCAGGCCTTACGGCGACACGCTTCCCCTCCGGCTGAAAAACAACGCTGTTCTCTCTAGCCATCAACTTCACCAGCCCATCCCTACTATTTACCAGTTAACTTTAATGTTTTTAAAGAAAGAGTTCAGGCGATGTAGGCGTTGATGCGTAGAATTGTACTTTTTTCATGATTAAAGCTATCATAATAGATCACAATGTCGCGGTCTTCTGAAACAAAGTCTTTTATATTGAAGGAACCTAAAAAAATTGGGGTGGGTGAGGAGGATGCCTAGAACAGGCGTTCCTTTACCATCGAGGAGTCGCTTGTGGAGAGTGTTGGACGAGGAGGAACTGGAAATAATCGATAATGCGGCCTACAAGATTCTGAAGGATGTCGGCGTCTTCATGGACGATGAAGAGCTGCTGAAAAAGGCGGAGGAAATGGGTTGTAGCGTCAACTACGAGACGAAACTCGTTACGGATATACCGGAACACGTCGTCAGGGAGCAGGTTCGTAAAGCGCCTAGAAGCTTCCTTCTAGCTGGAAGGGACCCCGAATGGGATGTTGAGGTTGAGGGGCCGGCGCGCAGGCAGTATTGGGCTCCGGAAAGCGGCGCAACCGACGTCCTCGTCTGGGATGAAAAAGGCAAAAAGTACTATCGTAGGAGGGCGAGCTCGAAGGACACGTTGTACGCCGCCAGAATCGTAGACGGAATTGACGACTTTGACGTCAACGTTTATATCTATGATGCAGCGGAAGAAGGGCACCAGGGGTTGCCCTCGGAGCTTAACAAGATGAACGCGATTTTTCAGGGCACCACCAAGTGGGCGGGCCACCTTGCACAACGGTTTCAACGATAGAGGAGTATGATTACGTAGAGAAGTTGGCCGCTGAGGTTGCCGGGGGAGAGGAGGAGTTAAGGAAAAGGCCTTTGTTCTGGACTGTTTACAATTACATTGGCACCTTACAGCTAAACAGGTTTAATAGCTGGCTACTTCGAGCATCCATGAAGTATCATTGGCCGATAATGCCCGCTGTAACCGCCGCGGCACCCCTTATGGGGCCAGCTATGGCTGCTGGGAACACTGCTATCTCGCACGCTGGAATACTCTTCATGACGGCGCTCAAACAGTTCCACGATCCAGGAGCCGCCGTAGTTCCAAACAACATTGTTTTCAGTCTAGACCCTATGACTGGAAGGGGAGGAGCGCACGTTCCGCATTTCATGCTTGGGACGTGTGCTATGAACCAGCTGTGGCATGAGCTTTACGGGCTTCCAACGGCACAGTACGGAGGCACTTTCGCTGCAAGCCTTGACCAGCAAGCATTTAACCTTGCAAGGTACCTGACGCTGCAGATAATTTCAGGGACGGATTTCATATTTGAGCAGTGTGGAGGAGAAGCCTTCGACCCGGCGCTTATACCAATCTGCGCCGAAATAGCGAGGATGGGTAGATCCCTCATGTCCACTTTCCATCAGATCTACCCGGCGCCCGAAAACCTCGCTCTCGACGTCACCAAGGAGGTTGGCGCTAAAGGCGAGAAGTGGATGACGCACAAATACAACCTTGACCGCTTGAAAATGTTCCCGCCAGGATTCTGCTTGGACACTAACGCCTTCGACACGTGGCTTGAAAAGGGGGCACGCTCGTGGGTTTACGACCTATGCAGGGAGAAGTTAAAGGAACTGGAGAAGCACGAGCCAAAGCCACTGCCCAAAGACGTCGTTGAACGAATGAACGCCATAGTCAAGGAGGGAAACGATAAATTAAGGGTGAGAGTGGAATGAGCGCCAATAAAGAGGCGATCCTAAAGAAGCTGGCTGAAGCCGTCGTAAACTTCGACGAAGCGGCTGCCATGGCTGCAGTAAACGAAGCCATATCAGCTCAATTAGACCCCGTGGAAGCCATCACCAGAGGGCTCACCGCTGGAATAAAGGAGGTCGGCGAAAAGTTTGGCAGAGGCGAAATCCCGCTACCCTTCCTGATGCTTGCCGCACAAGTTATGGAAAAAGCGACAAACGAGCTCCTCAAATACGTGCCAGAGGACAAAAAGCCAGAGCCCCTCGGCGTAATGGTTTTAGGGACAGTGGAAGGAGACATACACAACTTGGGCACCAACATTGTCACTGCAGTTTTTACCGCGGCAGGCTTCAAAGTCTACAACATAGGAGTAGACCAGCCGGTGGAGAACTTCATAAAGAAGGCTGAAGAAGTCAACGCCGACATTATAGGCGCCTCCGCTTTAATGAGCAACACGCTTCAACAGCAAAAATTCCTAGGCGAGGCCCTGAAAAAGAGGAGGCTCAGAAACAAGTACATCTACATGGTGGGAGGCGGCGCCTTCCCCGGCGAAGAGTGGTGCAGAGAGTGCGGAGCCGACGACTATGCCACCGATGTGATGATAGCGCTTGAAAAAGCCAAGAGACTCCTCGCAGAACGAAAAGGAGAGCGAAAAACAAAGAAAAAGTAGGGCGCCTTCCTTTTTCTTTCTCTCCGCCTTATCCTTTAGTCTGAGGCCGAGCTTAAACTTGTCAGTTTTCTGCTTACCTCCCTGAGCTCTTCATCCTCTCCTATCACTTTCCTGATTTTTTCGTCGAGCACACGCTTTCTTTCCCTCCTTTTTTCCTCCTCCATTTTTCTCGTCTCACTCGTTTTCGCGACGACGGCGTCGTCCACTCGCAGAATCATAGTAGCGAACTCGCATGCTGCCAGAATCGCGTGCCGCTTAACCTCAAACACGTCGAATAACCCGCATTCAAGGGCGTCGACGACCTCACGCCTGAAGACGTCGACCCCAAAGTTCCTGTTGCCAGCAGCGTGTTTAGCCCTTAGCTCCATCAAGACGTCGTTAGGGTTTAGCCCGGCGTTCTCGGCGATCATCCTTGGAATCGTCTCAATTGCCCTTGCAAACGCGTCTACAGCAAGTTGCTCCTTGCCCGCAAAAACCCTCGAAAACCTCCTCAACTCCTCTGAAACCTCGACCTCGGTGGCTCCACCACCCGGCAAAATCCTCCCTCCACCAACAATGAGAGACAAGGCCTTAACTCCATTCCTGACGACTCTATCCAGTTCTTCAACGACATCCACAGTTCCCCCCCTTAAAAGCAGAGTCACGACAGCCGAATCCTCGCATCCCTCTAGAAACAGCATCTCGTCGCCAGCAACCTTCCTGAACTCTACAAGCTTCGCTAGACCTAAATCTTCCCCTGTTAAGTCCTTCACGTATGAAACTATTCTTCCCCCAGTGGCCCTCGCAAGCCTAACCATGTCCTTCTCCGAAACAAGTTCGAGCGCCAGGACACCCTCCCTTGCAAAGTAATCAATCAGCCTTTCACTAATCCTCTTACGGCAAAAAACGACTGATGCACCCGAACACTTAATTCTCCCTACGATATCACCGTAAACCTCTTTCATTCCATCCATAAAAGTAGCCAATCGCCCTCCACCGTCAATTATGTATTCTCTCTTCCATTCATCGACCTTCCGCAGGAAAGGGTGAAGCGAACAGTTTAACAATGCAACCTTCACATTAGTCATCTTGTCCGGCATCCTTGAATGGGGCTTATCCCTGCATATCACCACGCCACGAATTAATTCGGAGGCATTTACGTCACAACCCGTTTTCTTAATGAAGCACACCTCGTCTTCAACGGAAGTGTCCCCCGTCTTTTTTACAGGAACCAGCTTAACCGCCCTGACAATCAAGTCGGCGACGTGATCCTGAACTTTCCCGCCGAAGAAGCCTCCAAGAAAAGTCCTCGCGGCACTCTTCATAAGCTCCTCGTTTCCAGCTGACAAGCGAATCGCTAGCGAATCCAGAACCTCCATTGCCTTACCGGCCGCTTTCCTGTACCCTTCAACTATGGTTGAGGCGTGAACTTTTTGGTTCAGCAGATCCCCGGCTTCCCTCAGCAACGCCCCTGCAATTATCACGGCGGTTTTCGTTCCATCACCGGCAAATTCACCCTGAACCCTAGCAACCTCTATTAATCCTCTAGCGACGGGATGAGAAACCCTCAGCCTCTCCAGCATCACCCTCCCGTTGCTCGTCACAAGCACATCCCCAGTCTCGGTAACCAGCATTTTGCTCATTCCCTTAGGTCCAAGCATGGTTTTTAGAATCTCCGATATAACCACTGCAACCGCAATGTTTGTCTTCCTAACCTCTTTCCACCTGCTATAACCCCTAGATAGAACAGGAATCGACTCGTTGCTCAGCGTCATCCCATAATCCCCACTATATGATGAATAAAACAGTACTCAAAATCAAAACGGGCTGTGCAGGCTACTTTAAAGTAGCTATTTTGTTAAGGTTGTAGAATGGGTGATTAGCCGCCGGTTTAACACCGCACTCTTGCCATAATGTATAAGCCGCATAAGCATTTACAAGTGCTACAGGAGGGTATATCTTTGCAGCTTTCTGTATAGGGCCATACAAGAGGAAATCTGCGCCCATTATTACAGGCATAATGTTTGCTAGAATAGTGCCTGAGAACTTCACATCGGGACTCAACTTCGTACGCTTGTTCCATATGTCGATGGCGTTGTGTGCGCCGCAACCCGCCGGGTAACCATACTTCTCCTTGACTAGGTAAATTGCCTTGGATACAGGGCCGGGATCTAGGATGTCGAAGATGGCTGTATCTATGAGGATGTTCTCCACACCTGCAAGTGAAGCTTTATGTATCAGCTCGTCAATTACCTCGAATTTCCCGCTGAGAAGCGGATTTCTCGTGTTAAGAAGCAGTAAGACCGCGGACTTAATTCCAGCATCCCTGATGGCTTGAAGCTCATCGTCCTTTGCCTCTGGACTAATAGAATTGTATATGACGCGGCTCGACAAGCCAGTCTCCATAACGTACTTGGATCCAGCTACTCTAACGTCAGCCGTCGTCCCATCAATGCAGAACGGTCCCTCCACCGTGTCAGCCACGAAGTCAATGAACTTTTCGAACGCCTGAGGATAAGAGGCACAGACATCAACAATTCGCGGATTCCCAGTTCTAAGGGACATCTCTTCCTCTTTATTCAATATATCCTCAGCAGCCGCTTTGTCGAAAATACCCTCCCGTTCATCCGTGACAAGCCTATCGCCGTGATAAAAAATAGTTCCTATCATCACCGTGGGAACTTGCCCCGGCTGGCCGCCAATCTTAACCCCCTCGATATCGTATGTTTTCTGCTCCACCCCAAACCTGAACATCGAAGCCACCTCGCTCCGTCCTATGTCCTAATTCTACGTTTAACCACCTCCCACCCATACTTCAAGAGAATGTAGTATGTCAAATAAACTTTGAGATCAAAATCATCGTTCGCATGTTAACAAACACAAGCTCCTAAACCTCCCCTTCAACTCTATGTGATCAAAAACAGTAATTTTTCAGAGTCAACGTGACCATCAGGGAATAAGCCGTTACACGACCCATAGTTTCCATTCCTTCATCCACCGGCCTACGTCTTCCGGGACAATGGTAAGTACTGCAACGACCGCCGCACCCCGTCACCCTTCTGGTAGACAAAGGAACCTGTCGTCTTCCACACGAGAGGGCAGACGCCTATAAAAGTCATCTAACTCGGAAACCGCCTAAGAACTCTACGGTGACTCGTGTTTATTGCATCCTTACAAGTGATCAGAGCCGACGTAGAGCCTCTTTAGAACATGTAAATTTTCGAGGTGCAATAGGGCTTATCGAACTCTAAGAGGTCGTAATCCCACTCATAGCCAGTAACTCCCCTGAAATACCTGCACATGCCGGAAGAAGCCGGGCAACACGCTCTCCCATCAACTCTCTTGAGCCCCTCACTCAACACTTGCTTGCAAACGTCCATGAAATAGCAGTTTATGAAGACCATGTTTAGTGTCCCGTCATCGTTAACCTTACAGCCACTTACATCATTGGGGCTGATCTTTAGGCTTTGCGTCATTTTGTTCATATAGAATTTTTTCTACATCGATTTCCTCACCCCTCCTCGCGCCCCTCACAAGCTCCTTAGCCCACTTAATCTCACTTATCTGGATCGCGGCCCCTATACTGCCTTGAAGCTCGGTTTCAGCTCTAATCTCGGCATACAGTAAAGCACAGTACGACCTAGGGCATTTTCCCGTGATCGACATTAAATACTCTGCCAGCTTTCTAATGTTTTAATGCTGCTGGGCGCTTCTTCACCAGTTTTACTAGAAGTAAACTTCAAAGCGTACTCTAAAGCTTTCATGGAAAAGTCGAGCCATAAACAGTTTCATTGCTCTTTATTCCGGCGGTAAGTACCTTAATCAACATCTCATGATTCAATGGATTACTCTCTAGAATCTTAAATCCCATTCCCTTAAACTTCTCCACAAGACTCATAAACTTTCACCACACAGAACCACCAAGGATAATGGAAATCATACGAGGTAATATTGTTTCTCAAAATAACGAGTTTCATAATTTATTTTCCATAATTTTCTAGAATTTCCAGCCTAAAAAGGCCTTTTTCTGTTGCTCGTTCCCGAGACCGTGAAAGCATGTTTTGACTGGAGCAGGCTGAAGGCTTGAGAAACGTCAACGCTTCAAGATCCAAACTCGTGACAGAGTAGGTCAGATGAAGGATATTTATCTTTTCAGTATGCGCACCTATTTTTGCTCTCCAAAACAACACAATTTTTTAAGGGGAACAAAGACGTTACCTTCGTCTCCGCTCTAGGACGTTTGGAGACACGAAGGCCTTCTTTTAGAGAATAGGACGCAACGTAATTTTTATTTGAATTTTTAATAATACGTTTTAAAGGTTAATGAAGGGGTGGCGGGCGATGACACGTGATTCCAAGAAGCTTGAAAGAGGGAGAGGTGAAGAGGTAAAACGTCGTCTCTTGTTTGAGTTGATTAAATGTTCGAGGAGAAGCGACAAGGAGCTGTCTAAAGTTATAGGGTGCACGCGTGCGACTATTTATCGGAGGAGAAAGGAGCTTGAGAAGGAGGGTCTAATTAGGGAGTACACGGTCATCCCCGACTTAGCTAAAATGGGATACGAGATCTGTGCATTTATATTCTTGAGCTGGCGAGAGCACCCTAATGAAGACGAGCTTGCAGTGGGGAGAGAGTGGCTTGCAAGCGTGCCTAACATACTTTTTTGTTCAGCCGGTGAAGGGTTAGCCACCAACATCGTCGTGTCCCTGCATAGGAACTTCGCTGATTTTTCTTCTTTCATTGATTTTCTGAGGCGCTCTTCTCAACCTAAACTCGGCGACCTCCAGTTTTTCATAGTTCCCTTAACGAGGACGGACTCCATCTACAAGAATTTCTCTTTTCACACCCTTACAAATGAAAAACCGGACGACCAAGCTTGTAGTGATGAAACTGAAATCAAGAAGAGCAGGGAGTCATGCGTATACTACAAGGAGCACGCCATTCTTACCTTAAAGAAGTTAAAAAATGAACCAGACAAGTTTAAACACATAGTGAACAATAACAAGTTTAGGGAAATTATGTTAAGGCGCATGCTCCAATTTTCTCCATGAAAAGTAGCTGTCCCCCTTCACAAAGGTCTCCTATAGAGTCTCCTATAGAGAGTGGTCTGAAAAGAAATCTTTTTAAGTAGTGTCACTTCTTGAGCTTAATGAACTAATCGAAGGAGGGAAAATTTTTGATTAAAACTCCCCTGTGTGAAATGCTGGGCATAAAGCACCCCATAATTCAGGCCCCGATGGGACCTTTTTACACGACGAAGTTGGCGTCGGCGGTAACCAAAGCGGGCGCTCTGGGAATAATTTCCCACACAAACCTGTTCGGCGTAGACCCGGTAAAAGACATGGAGAAGAACATCCTTGAGGTAAAGGAGAGCTGCGATGGACCGTTCGGTGTCAACGTGAGGGTTGCAAGGATTCAGATCGACGCGCCCGCTATCTTGGAGAAGATAGTTGAGTTGCGCGCCAAAGACCCCGAGTTGAAAGAAAGGCTGAAGCTGGTGATTACGTCCGCGGGGAACCCTGAGCCTCCGGCAAAGTTCCTTAAGGAGAAGGACCCTGACCTATTACACTTCCACGTTGCTCCAACATTATACCACGCCATGAAGGTTGACAAGCTTTGCAATGGCATAATCGCCACGGGCTATGAGGGAGGAGGACACCAGAGCTACGAGGGTGTGACA
>JAHLWX010000074.1 GCA_019057675.1 Candidatus Jordarchaeum sp. LHC_1308 | reverse complement strand
CAGCCGCCGAGGTACGGTGTCTCCCCGTTCTCGTCTAAGGCATCACCCAGAGTTCTACTGCGAGAAGAAAAGTCGAAGTAAATTATACGCTCAAGGAAGTTGTCACGAAAGATCAGAAGGAGAAAGGCTTCATGAAGAAGTAACTAGGGATGGAGAAAATGACGTTACAAAGGCTTGTCAAGTCCTTCTTAAGCCAATCTCATCTGAACCACTAAGTTTTCCCTATTGTCCCCTCACAATCACACTCTTCATTCTCCAAAATTAGGCGGAACAGATGTAACAAAAAGAAGCAACCACGAAGCCATGCCAAACTAAAACAACGCAGAAATGAGAAAAATAAGAAATGTGGAAGCGGTTTAACGCCCTCCGCTCCTTAACGCCCTCCGCTCATTCCATCAAATGTCGACGTCGAGGTTCAGCTTCCTAACCAGCTCCTTGTAACGGTTTCTAACAGTTACTTCAGTTACTTCAGCAACATCGCTTATTTCTCTTTGTGTCCTTCTTTCTCCTTCTAGTATTGCTGCTATGTATAGTGCTGCGGCTGCTAGTCCGGTTGGGTCTGTGGGCAGCTCCCCTTTTTTGTTGGGGTGGCTTTTGCCCGCGGTTATTCCGTGTTTTTTGGCTAGGTCTATGATTTGTGTGGCTAATGTTTGGACTTTTGGTGGTAGGTGGAGCTCGTTGCTGAATCTTGGTATGAAGTCTTTTGGGTCAGTTACAGGTATTCTGATTTGTAGCTCTTTTAGGATGAGCCTGTAGCATCTTCCGAGCTCTTTTTTGTTTACGTGCGAGTGTTTTGCTATTTCGTCAAGTGTTCGGGGGATTTTTCTTATTCTGCATGCACCGTATATTGTTGCGGCTATCATTGCTTCTATCGATCGTCCTCTGATTAGGCTTTTTTTGATGATTTTCCTGTAGATGTTTGCTGCTGTTTGTTTCACTGGTGTTGGTATGGCTATTTGGCTTGATATTCTTTCGAGCTCGCTCATCGCATATGCGAGGTTTCTGTCTGTGGCTGAGTGGACCCTTGTTCTGATTTGCCATTTCCTTAATCTATATACTTGCGCTCTCCTTCTTGGTGCGAGTTTTTTTCCATGTATGTCTCTGTCTCTCCAGTCTATGACTGTGCTTAGTCCTTTGTCGTGGATTGTGAGTGATGTGGGTGAGCCTACTCTGCTTCTTTTTAGGCGTTCCTCGTTTGAGAATGCTCTCCATTCTGGTCCGTTGTCGATGATATGGTGGTGGATTACGAGTCCGCATTCGGCGCATACTACTTCTCCGCGGTGTGAGTCTTGTATAAAGGTGGTGGAGCCGCAGTCAGGGCAGGTTTGGGGGGGCTGGGGGGCTTCGGGGGTTTGGGTTACCATGTTTTTTTCTCCGAAAAATTTTTAAAGGCTGAGTTTCCGGCTTTATGGCGTGGGTTGTAGTATTTATATTTTTCGTTAATTTTATATTGCCTTGTATGTTCCGAGTGTTTCATTGTCGTGTTAATGTTTTTCGTTGGCGGGAGGCTATTTTTGTTGTGATGTGTTTGTTGTTCTATGGGTCGAAATCTTGAAAAATGGTTGGGGTAGTGTGTGTTCGGGTGGTATTTTTGGATGATGATATTGTAGGGTTTTTGAGGCGAGTTTTACCTAAGAGTGTGGTGGGTGATGCTGGTGGTGGGAGGCTTGCGGCTGTGCTTGTTCCTTTGGTTGTTGCTGGTGGGATAGTGCGTGTGATTCTCATTAGGCGGGGGAGGCATTTGAGGTTTCATGGGGGAGAGTATGGGTTTCCTGGAGGTGTGGTGGAAGAGAATGAAAGTTTTGTTGAGGCCGCTCTTAGGGAAGTTGAGGAGGAGGTTGGAGTTGGGAGAGAGCTTATCGAGGTGCTAGGCTTTCTTCCTGTTGTTAAGACGCTTACGGGTTTCACCATTGTTCCAGTGGTGGGGTTTTTGTCTTTACCGGAGGGTTTCCACTTCAAGTTGAACCAGGTGGAGGTCGAAGAGGTCGTTCTCGCCCCGCTGTTGCAGCTGGCAAGGAACTGTTGCAGGGATGTTTTCGGTGTTTACTACGTGTTTGAGGGGCGCAAGATTTGGGGGGCGACGGCGAGGGTGCTGTCCGGGCTTTTCCGGGTGTTAGATGAGTTGGCGTTTTCCGAATAGGCGGCTTTTATAATCCTCTTTCCCCTTTTTCGTGCAATGAAGGATTACTGATGCATTGAATAGGCTTCGGGGCGGTGGTTGAGACGCCTTCTTTTCCGGGGAGATTGTTTCATGACATTTCAAGTCGTGTGCCGCCTGTGTCGAGGAAAGAGAGCTTTGGTCATATAAGTGAGTTGCCTAACTGGATGAGTCTTGCATTTTTTGGGTTTTCATGTTTATTGTTTTATTAGATTTGTTGTTGCGGCGTGTGGACTAGTGGACGCGTAGTGTTGCCTGCTTTTGGCGTGCTGGCTATTTTATGTATTTTTCATAGGTCTCTCTTGTCCTATCGAAGAAGATGTTTTTCTCGGTTGCTGAGACGGGGATTCCTAGGAGGTAGTCTGCGTCTATGAGGTTGAGTTCTTTGGCTGCTGTGCCTGCGCGGAACATTATTCTAGTGTCAAGGTTTAGGAGTGAGGCTGTTTTGGCCGCGCTGCCCGCGGCAACTCCGAGGTCTAGAAGCTTGAAGGCGCAGAATGGCCCGTTTTTTCCTGCTTTTAGCATTTCGCTACATGTGGAGTAGCCGCATGCTCCGCAGTTGGCGCCTAGAGTCTCATTTCTTTTGATGCCCAAAAGGAGGACTGCGTCTGCTTGTGTGACGTTTGCGGCATCTCTGTGCCAGTGTTCGTCTCCTGTGAGATGGCCTATGCGGTGCATGAGTTCTGCGAGCTTTTCTTTATCACTACCTGTGACGACGGCTATTCTGACGGAGTCAGCCCCCCTTGACTTTGGCGCGGTCTTAGCGCTTATCGCCATCTGGTAGACTATGCCAAGGACGGCGCTGGTTTTGAACTCCTCAAATTTGTGGATCATCTTTCCACCGTTGGCTTCACAACACGATTTCGGCTTTTGGTTTAAGCTTCTCGTACGAGGTTTTGAGGTTTTCGACAATGACTCTGGAGCCTGTGAGGTCTATGAAGCTTAGTTCTCCAATGTAGCGTGGGACGACGTGAACGTGAAGGTGTGCTATGCTCGCGCCCGCCGCCCTTCCCTGATTAATGCCCACGTTAAACCCGTGGGGGCTATAAACTTCTTTCAGGAGCCTGATGCTCTTCTGGACGAGGACGAACATGTTCTTCACTTCTTCCTCTCCTAGTTCCTCTATTTCCTCCACGTGTCTCTCGGGGAAGATCATGAGGTGCCCAGGGTTGTATGGGTACCTGTTGAGGACAACGATGAAGCCCTCCTTCCTGCGCAAGATCATGGGCTCGACGGTTGGGTCTTCTCGGACGATGGCGCAGAGTATGCATTCCACCTGCGGCCGCTTGCCGCGGACGTAGTCCGCCTTGTCGGGGACGAGGATGTAGCTGGGGAAGCGTGAATCCAACTGTTCGACCTCCCACTCAGGGTGGCTTTTTAAACTGTTGACGGATAAGGAAAAACTTAAATCTTCCTGCTTCGTGATTTGAGCCAGTAACTTTGAGGCGGTGACCGGATGCCCGTAGGCGACCCTGACAAGAGGAGGATAGCTGCACACCATCTTCTCCAAGTGAAGATCTGTATGAAGTGCTACGCGAGAAACTCCATCTCAGCAAACAAGTGCAGGCGGTGCAACTCCACGCGTCTCAGGCTTAAAAAGAAGAAGTAGCAATGTTTGTAGAACGCTTGTAGGATCTTTCCCTTCTCCCTCCAATGGTCGGATTATGCAAAGGGGGGGCATTGCGTGTGATTTTTCTTCTCGGAGCATGTTAGCAAGTTACCATAAGGATGCGCTTACTCTTTCTTCTGTTTCCTTTTCGTGACCTCATAGTAGCCTTTGACGAGGTCCAGTTCGTTGATTACCCCTATGAGGTTGCCTTCAGCGTCCTTGACGGGGAGCTGGTTCAGGTCGTGCTTCATCATTTTAAAGGCGCACTCGCTGAGGCTGACGTGCTCGCTCACTGTGACAACGTCGCTGGTCATAATGTCCTTTACCTGTACCCCAGGGAGGTTGAGCTTCTTCGTTGTTATGTAGAATATACTGCTCGCATCCCAGCTCCAGTCTGTCCCTTCGCTCGTCGATATGATGCTTGAGACTTTCTCCTCGGAGACAACCTCGCTAGCCCTCAGAAAGTCTGACTCGTCGACCACGCCGACCAGTTTTCCCTTGTCATCAAGGACGTGGAGAACAGGTGCCTTAGATAGCTTCATAATGCTGTAGGCGACGGGCAAGGGAGTCTTGTCCCACACAGCTATTATTACACGCTGGACGAAGGGCTTTATTGGCTCAGCTATCTTCTCGACGACGATCACCTTTCTGACGATGTCGGAGAGTGAGACGACTCCGACAAGGTTTCGCCCGTCGTCGGTGACGGGAACGTGGAAGATGTTTTTCTCCAACATCAGCCTAACCAACTCTTCTACGTTGTCCTCTGACGAGACTGTTTCAGGATCCCTTTTCATGAGGAGCGCTATCTGCGTTTCGCCTGGTTTCTCCATCAACTCTTTATGCGTCACTATTCCTGCAAGTGCCATCGTCCCCTTCTTGACGACCGGCACCACATTGACGCCGTGTTTCCTCATGAGCTCTAGGATCTCATCCCGCGTCCCAGGAACAGAGGCATAGATGACGTTTTTTCCCAGAATATCCTTAACTTTCAAGTATGGCGACCCCCACCTTAAATGAAGACAGTGGCACTCCTCCGAAAAGGGAATTCTCTACTTCGATAAAAAGGAGAAACGGGAATATAAATTATTTGCAAATACGTCATTCGTAGAAAAGCGGGCTCCCGGGAGCCTCGTAACATAGCTTGAACCTATAAAGTGGGATCTGCCTTCATATGACGTGTTCTATCGGTGGAGTTGCTTGCTTGAAGCGCTTTTCCATTTGCTCATACCACCGCATCATCTCGGGGGTTATCGTGGGATGGATGTGCTGAAGTGCTTCATCAAAGTGCCGCTGGTATACTTTCTCAGCGTTGACGTCCTCTCTCAACGCCAGTATCCCCGCCTCCTTACACACGGCCTCTATATCTGCGCCAACATATCCCTTGGTTACGCGGGCAAGCTCCGCCAAGTCGACATCCTCTGCGATCGGCATTCTTCTAGTGTATATCTTGAATATTTCTAGGCGGGCTTGTTCATCCGGCGGCGGAACCAGTATGAGGCGGTCAAAGCGGCCGGGCCTGAGGAGAGCCGGGTCGAGTAGGTCTGGCCTGTTCGTCGCCGCCATCACCACCACGTCGTGCAGCGCCTCAAGCCCGTCTATCTCTGTCAGGAGAGAACTTATTATGCGTTCCGTTACCTGCGAGTCCCCAACGCCGCTCCCCCTCCTCGGCGCTATTGAGTCGAACTCGTCGAAGAACACTATGCTGGGGGCGGCTGTCCTCGCCTTTCTGAATACTTCCCTTATAGCCCTCTCGCTCTCCCCCACCCACTTACTCAGCAGCTCAGGCCCCTTCACACTAATAAAGTTAGCCTCAGACATGGTGGCTACAGCCTTCGCTATGAGGGTCTTGCCGCAACCCGGGGGACCGTAGAGGAGGACACCCTTAGGCGGCTCTATGCCCATCCTCTCGAAGGCCTCGGGCATCTTGAGTGGCCATTCTACAGCCTCGCGAACCTGCTGCTTGACTTCTTCGAGTCCTCCTATGTCCTCCCACCTTATATTTGGGATCTCTACGAGAACCTCGCGTATTGCAGAGGGCTGTATCTCCTTGAGTGCCTCCATGAAGTCCTGCTGCGTTACTACCATGCCCTCGAGGATCTCTGTTGGTATTGTTTCCTCGTCGAGGTCTATTTGAGGCAGATATCTCCTGAGGGCCTTCATAGCTGCCTCCCTGCATAAGGCTTCAAGGTCTGCCCCCACGAAGCCATGTGTCGAGGCGGCGAGCTGGTAAAGGTCTACGTCGTCCGCAAGTGGCATGCCTCGGGCATGTATCTGAAGTATCTCAAATCTTCCTTGCTTGTCAGGCACGCTGATCTCGATCTCCCTGTCAAATCTGCCTGGGCGGCGCAGAGCTGGGTCAAGGGCGTTAGGGCGGTTAGTGGCACCGATAACTATGACTCGCCCCCTAGACTTCAAGCCGTCCATCAGTGCTAAGAGCTGAGCCACTATTCTCCTCTCAACCTCACCGGTTACCTCCTCTCTCTTTGGAGCTATGCTGTCCAGTTCGTCCAAGAATATTATGCTCGGTGCGTTTTCCTCCGCCTCTTGGAACACTTCCCTAAGACGCTTCTCAGACTCGCCGTAGAACTTACTCATTATCTCTGGACCGTTTATTGAGATGAAATGTGCGTCAGCCTCGTTGGCTACAGCCTTCGCTATGAGGGTCTTGCCGCAACCCGGGGGACCGTAGAGGAGGACACCCTTAGGCGGCTCTATGCCGAGGCGCTTAAAGAGCTCGGGGTGTTTCAATGGGAGCTCTATCATCTCTCGCACCTTCTGTATCTCCTCATGTAGTCCCCCTATGTCCTCATAGGTTACCTGTGAGGTTCCGACAGATATCTCGCTGGCGGGCTTCTCTGAAATGTGGAGAACTGTTTGGGGCTTGATTACAACTATCCCCTTAGGGTTCGTCTTAACCACGATAAACACTATTGCCCTACTCAGGACGCTTACGTGGATCATGTCGCCCTCAACCACGGGCTGACCAACAAGCTTGCTCTTAACAAACCTCTCAAACCGGTTCTCAACGGGAAACTGGACGCTTGGAGGAGCCAAGGTCACGGACTTGGCATACTGCTCCTTAGCCTTCACGACGGTGACCTTTTCCCCCAGCGTCACGTTAGCGTTCTTCCTAATATAGCCGTCCATCCTTATTATGTCCTTTCCCTCATCTTCAGGGTAAGCCGGCCAAGCTATGGCGGCAGTCACACGCTTACCCCTAATTTCAACTATGTCCCCTGTGTGAATCCCCAGCATCTTCATTACTTCACTATCGATACGCACTATCGACCTGCCAACATCCCGCTTCTGTGCTTCTTCAACACGCAACTGGGCTTCCACCGGCTTCCCCCCAAAACCAAAAACTACGTTGCAATTACTCTCATATAGCTTCTTCAATTAAAAGGGAAAAGAAGGACTGTATAAAAGCTTTCCTAACAGTGAAAGACGGGGCGATGCATCACAAGGCTCCTCTAGAGAAAGAGCCAATTCGCCAAGAAGCATATGGCAATGCTTTTAAATTCTCCCTCCGAAAATACCCACAGCTAAATGCTTAACGGAGGAAAAATTTTTGGGAAAGGTGCGGCCAACATACGTTAAAAGAATCGCACGGCAGATCATGGCCGAGTATGAACAACTGGTAACGGACAACTTCGAAGAAAACAAGAAGCTTTTAAACGAGATATTTAAGGGGAAATCGAAGAGGCTGCGCAACAAGGTCGCAGGCTACCTTGTCAGGCTAGTGAAGCTTGGACGCGAAGAGTACGTGATTCCAACGGCAGAAGAAAGGAGAAGTGAAGAGGAATACGAAAAAGAAATACGGAAATATGAGGAAGAAGCCGGACAAGCAGAGATCACAGAGGAAATAAGAGAGGAAGCCATGGAAGAAGACTTTGAGGATGAAGAATCTGAGGAAGAAGGAGAGGAGCAGGAAGCCTAGCGGAAAAGCTGCGTCCTTCGCCGCCGCTTTCTCTTATCATTCAGAATGTTACTTAGTTACCGTAGAGGCTAAAGGAGCTCGGCGGGAAAGATGGTTTTAACCATGAATTTTAATTTGTTGAATTATTTAAATTCATCAACTGTCTTTACGAGTACTTATTCAATATTCGAGGGAGGATGTCTTTCTAATACAATGCCACCAGTCTGGCGTCCAAAGAAATGAAAACTAGTCCTTGTGGGAAATGCTAAGAAGACCGAACAAATAATCCATCAAGCTGCGGATAGGTTGAGAATCAAGGTTCCCGAATTAGCCATTGACCATATTTATATCCGCCTACTAATCAAGTACACAAGATTGCGATGAGGACTTATTTTGCGAAAGCTCAAAATCTCCTATTCCCTGAGCCGATGAAGCTACCATCGCTCTGCGCGGGCCCACGGCTACTACGTCTCAACGATAGGCGGAAAAACCTGTTGATCTGTTTAGAGGCAAATTAGGCGCCCGTTGCTAACAGATGTCCCAGAAAAGGAATTAAAAAATGAGATTATGTACGATCGCCTCTTTTCATTTTTATGTTTCGATTGTACTACAGCGTGGCCGTTTAAGTGACGTCTATTTTTTCGGGAGAGAATCCGACGGATATGAGGAAATCTCTGGCCTTGTACCTGTGATCCCCTTGTAGTTCTATTCGTCCATCCTTAAACGTGCCACCACATGCACAATGAGCCTTCAGCTTCGCCGCCAACTCTTCCAAGTTAACTTCCCTGTCGTCCATTCCTTCTATTATAGTGACTTCTCTACCCCATTTTCTCTTCTCAACTCTCACTTTGACTCTTTGCTCTTCTTTGCCGATCTCTTGGCACACACAGATATCTTTGGGCAATCCACATACGGGACATATTTGGTGCGCCATCAGTACACCATTCCAGTTTTTCAGCAATTCCTTATTTACTTAGGGAAGTGGGGTATTATTAATGTTGTGGTTTCCACCTTGGTTGTACCTCTAAGGTTAAGTGTTACCCCATGCTTCCTCAACCTCTTCCGACGTCAGCTTCCTAAGCTTCCTGTCACTTTTCCCTATTACTGCTACTTCAACTTGGTCCTGACTGAGCTTGTCGACTGCTGCTTTAAGTGCCTTCAGAACCAGCTTCACCCCCTCCGCGACGGTCATATCCCTCCTGTACTCCTTCTCTAGGACTTCCATGGCTTTCTGCTCGTTCTCACCTATAACAGTCGCCATGTAGCCTACAGCGGCACCACTGGTATCGAGAACCATGACTTCAGCCTCACCATCATCGGCGACTCCCCCTATTATAAGGGAGCAGCCGAAGGGTCTCACTCCTCCGAACTGCGTGTACTGCTGCATGGTGAGCGACAGCCGCCTAGCTATGTACGAAGGCCTAGCTCCCTCTCCATACGTCATCCTGTACCGTTGCGCTACACGCCTTGCCAGATCGGTTAGAATCCTCGAATCGGACATGTATCCTGCACCTACTATGCCCATATGTTCATCGATCATCAGTACTTTCTCGTAGTCTTCGAGTAGTTTTTCATGCTTTCTTTTGACGCCTGGG
>JAHLWX010000073.1 GCA_019057675.1 Candidatus Jordarchaeum sp. LHC_1308 | reverse complement strand
CCCTTGGAAGGTGGCGAAAATTATAACGAGCTCCATCTCGGTTCCCACGATAGGAATAGGAGCCGGAGCATATTGCGACGGGCAGGTCCTCGTAACACACGACTTGCTAGGCTTCTTTGAAGGGTTCAAGCCGAAATTCGTGAAGCAGTACTGCAACATTAAGAAGTTCATAATAGATGCCGTCGGAAGCTACATAAACGAGGTAAGAAGCGGAGCTTACCCTACCATTGAATACTCCTACGAGCTCCCAGAGGAAGAAGAAGAGAAACTAGCAAAAGAACTTACATTCACCAAGGCTAAAAAGTAACTTTTCTCCTTAACAAAAAATATATAATGGTTACCCGATCGATTGGTGGATGTCTCCTCCGGAAGTTGCTTTAACTCCTATGAGGGAACCACCATGGTTTGGCCACGTCCCGCTAGGCAAGGAATACTGAAAGTCGTTTGTCACAGGGACTACGAGCGCCCACTCATGCGGTGCATCCACGAGCTTGGAGAAGTCGAGCTGATAGACTTAGAAGAGAAGGGTGGCACCGCATCCGTGAAGCTGAGCGAAGAGGAAAAGGAAGCCATACAGCTCCTTGGAGACGTTCAAAAATATGTGGACTATTTAGACATCGAAAAGTACGTCCCCTACGTCGCTCGCTTACCGAATAGCAAAAAAATGGCCGTAGACGACGAGAAACTCTCCAGTGTAATAAAGATGGCTCAGAAGACCCTTGAAGCAGTTGCCCCTAAAGTTGACGCCCTCAGAGAAGAACTCACAAAGGTGACTCAAGAACTCGAGCAACAGCGCGCCCTCCTCAAGATAGCTGAGACCGTGAAGCCCCTCGGAATAGAGGTAACCCACATAGGAGAGGGTCGATACGTTTACGCCATCGCGGGTACAATGTCCGAGGACAAGGTTACCATGCTAAAATGGAGAGTGGCAGAGGTAACAGAAGGCGACTATCTTTTCCATCATGCCAGCATAGGCGAGGGGAGAACCGCGGTTCTCATAGCAACACTCAAGGAGCACAAAGAAGTAGTCCAGCGCCTCCTGACAGCTTTCGGCTTTGAAGAGTTCAAGATCCCGCCGGAAATTGAAGGAACTACCGACAAAATAATAGAAAAAACGTTTAAACGAGTTGAGGCCCTAGAAGCACGCCTTAAGAAGCTCGAAGACGAAAAATGGAAAATTATACTCCAACACGGCTACAACCTGCTCGCCTGCAAGGAGCTCCTCTCCATAGAGAGGGAGAGAATGGAGGCGAAGAACTACCTCAGACGAACTGAAACATCAATTGAACTCTGGGGATGGGTTCCTCTAAAATCGGCGAAAAAAATAGTTCAAGCAATAGACAAAGCAACCGAGAGGACAGCAATAATAGATGTAATAGAGCCGGCGACGCCAGAGGAAGAACGTCCAACAAAACTTGAAAATCCAAGAGCAGCGGAGCCGTACGAAGCCCTCGTGAAAAGCTTTGGAATACCCAACTACAAGGAAATAGACCCTACAAAGTTCATGATGCTAACTTTCCCACTAATATTTGGCATGATGTTTGGCGACGTAGCCCACGGAGCAATACTCGCCCTAGTAGGCCTTGCCCTAGTTGCTTGGCGCACCAGGAAACCTGTCGCAGGAGAAATCCTAAGCTACGCCCTCAAAGGAGGCAGCCTCCTCTTCTGGTGCGGCCTCACATCAGTCCTATTCGGCTTCCTCTACGGTTCATTCTTCGGGTCACACCATGTCATAGACCCCTTATGGTTCAACCCATTCACCACTGAAGGAAACTTTAGACTCCTAAGGCTCGCCATAGTCGTGGCAATAATAGAAATAAACTTCGGCTTTCTCCTCAGAGCTGTAAACCTTTACCACGAAGGAAAACTAAAAGAAGCCTTCTTCATGCCCATATGCCTGATGTGGACACACATAGGCGCCATGACCATACTTTTCAGCGACCAATACGGCGTAGACTTCATGAAGTGGTTCTCAACGACACCCCCACTACTCCTAGATTCCTCAACAACCCAACTCTACGAGCACCTAACCGAACTACTTCACGCACACCCTGAAACCCCAACCGCAGCCCTAACAAACACGATAGAGGCCACAAACATAATCCGCGAGCTCGTAACAAGACTTTCAACACCCTTCTACATAACCCTTCGCCCCCTAAAGGTCTTCGAACCCATAGCACCCAACCTATTCGACATGGGCATCTGGCACACTCTAGAGTTCCTTGAAGCCTTCCACATTCTCCCTGAACAACTAACAGAAACACTTCACCTAGCCGAACAAATCTTCATATGGAACTCAACCTCACACTTCGAAATACACCTTCCACCAGTAACAATAATAGTAGCCCTACTTGTAATACTACCCGTAACACTCGCATTGGTCGGAACAATTGCGATATCTCACGAAAAATCCGAAGGCTTCTCCGAAATACTCGACCAATTGCTGGCCCTACTATCCCACACCGTAAGTTTCGCGCGAATCTTCGCCTTAGCAGCAGTACACTACATCTTCTCGAACCTAGGACTCCAAATACCCCCCTACACGCCAACACTAGCAGTAGCAGTCACGACAACACAAGTATTCACATACACCATACCACAAATAACATACGAGTCACTAATAGGAGCGATACTGATGTCGCTATTCATACTATCATTCGAGGGACTCCTATCGTTCCTGCACACTCTAAGGTTGCACTGGGTTGAATGGTTTATGAAGTTCTATAATGGTACTGGACGAGAATTCAGGCCATTTGCCGTAATACGACAAGTGACGGTGCCAAGGAAGCCCCCCTCATAACTAATTTCTCTTTTTTAATTTTTTGTGATTCTCTCCTTCAGAGCATTTATCACCTTAGTTTTGTCCATTAGATCCAAAGTGGCAGCCATCCGAAGGCTCCTCTCACTACGACCGGGAAGAAATGAAAGAAAGAGAATGAAAATTCAAGAAGGTAATAATGAAGACGTTATGCAAGTTAACGTCCAGACAGAACAGCCTCTGTTTTGCTGATTAAGGTTATTTTTATGATACTCACAAACAGCTGTGATAGCAAACAGCCAAACGATAGCTAACGATATGCTACTTAGTTTATGGTTGCTGTTTGCTTGTGTAATCCTTAAATATGTTGAAGCTAATACAATTTAGGATGAGCAGATGTTTTTGGAGTGTAAAGCACTTGTTTGGTTTGAGAGGTGATCGTCATGTCTGTGCCTAAGTATATGCTTATGGTTAAGGTGGAGCCCGGCGACAAGTCTCCGATCCCCTTCAGCCAAGACGCCATTAACAGCGATTCGCTTGTCGTACTCGTGGACGAAGTGGATAACCGCCTCTACTTGTGGATGGGAAGAAATAGGAGTCTGGTTGATAAGAGAGCCGCTATGAGAGTTGCCCAGTCAATTATGAAAGGTGGCTTCTCGTATGGGAAGCTCCACGTGGGGCGGAGCCTGAAGGAGCTAATTGAAATAGACGAGTCTAGACTTTCCGAACCCGACGTCAAGAATAGTTTTGAAGCCCTCAACGCCGTTTTCAAGAGACGTTATGTGGCTAAGGACAAGGTGCTCATCGAGGTGGCTACCGAGGCGCCTTCACCCGGCGTCGAAGCACCGGCTCCGCTGGTAAGGAAAGTAGTAGAGGAGGCCGTAGAAACCATGCCAGCTCAGCCTACTAAAGAAGTTGCTCCAGCCACAGCGCCCAGCCCTGAGCCGGTGAAGCGTGTTGAAGCAAAGCCTGCTGAAGTGGAACCTGAACTTGTGGGGCGAACCAAGTTGGGGTTGCTGTTCACACTTCTCATAGAAGAGTTCCCTGAGCTCCACGTCGACCGAAAGATGGAAGAAGGAGTACCCGTTTTCGAGTTCGAGTCTCCGGAAGGACTTGTAGCCAAAGTTTCTATTGACGGGAAAGATCTGGTCGTCTCCTATGGTTCGAAATTCGCCGAGAAACGGGACAAAGTGGTCTCCAGACTAAAGGAGGTAATAGGGAAAGTTCTAGATTAAATGTCCCTGATCACCTTACGCCCAAAGGTAATATAGCCCGTATGCCCTACAATGAAGGACTCCGGTCTGGTTCTTCCCTCCTTAACTATCATTTCTCTCAGAAAACACTCATATGTCCGCACGTCCACGAATCCTACTTTTTCCATTTCTAATACTGTCTTTTGAACTTGCTCTATGGTCGGGCTGAAGGAAGCCATAACTCTCCCGGCCTTAAGCACCCTGTAAGCATGGCCTACAACCAACCATGGAGTTGCCATGTCCAAAACGACGGCATCAACGTCCCCCTCCTCTATTCCCTCAACAACGTCCTTGTTCTTCAGCTCAACGTAATCCATAACACCCATGCGCTCCAAGTTTTTCCTGGCAACCTTCAGGAACTCCTCTCGAACCTCATAGCTGTAAACCCTTCCCTCAGGCATAACCCAACTCGCCAGCACGCCTGTAAGAACACCACTACCTGTACCCGCCTCAACAACCCTGCTCCCCCTTCCCACGGCAAGGTTCATCAGAATGAACCCCAAATCCTTGGGGTATATTATCTGCGTCGCCCTCTTAGCTTTAAGAGCGAAGTCAGCTAGCGTAGGCTTCACGACGAAAAACTCTTCACCCTTACTGCTCTTAACCATGCAGCCATATGGCATACCCATCAACGAGCCTAAATCCACAACACCTTTATGCGTGTGAAGCACCTCCCCCTCCCTAACCCTGACAAGCCATTTACGCTTCTCGTCTAGGAAAAGCAAGACGTAGTCTCCAGAAGCTATGGTCTCGCTCAACAAGAGCACCTCACACCATTATGTCGAGAACCTAAATTCAATGCTTCCTCAAGCCATCGATGCTAAAAAGCCTTTTGAGATTAATCTGTTTATGGTGATGAAATTACTAGAATTTTTTTAAATCTTGAAGCCATCTATAGATGCAGAGTTTCTGGTGGCTTGATTGTTTGTATGTGACGACTTCTTCGGGAAGCGCTATTGCTAGGATTGAAAGGGGCCGCGTCATGACCTATTCTGGATCCACGCTGGGATACGTTGAAGGTGGACGTGTAATGAACTCTAGCAGGAACACGGTGGGGTTCGTTGAAAAAGGGTACATTATGAATTCTAGCCGAAACATCATTGGGAGATACGACCGTTACGGCATATACACTTCTTCGGGTAGCACTCGGTTCCGGATTAGGAGCTCCTCAATCGAGGATGCCGGCTCTAACACCGTACTCCGCTTGAGTGGTAATGCCTCCGACTACCTGGAGGAAATAGTGGCATACATCGCTTTCTTCTCAGACTTCCACCTTTAAAAATCACTTACTTTTTTCCCTCTGATTAACTTTATTTTCTCGCCGCAGCTTGGACACCTGTTATCCGCTGTTACGTTCATCCTGAGAATGGTGAAAACGTATCTTTCAATTAGCGGTTGACCGCACGAAGGGCAGTAAGTGTTCTCCCATCTGTGACCTGGAACGTTGCCGACATAGACAAACTTTAACCCCTCCTCTACTCCTATAATTCTAATTTTCTCTAGAGTTTTAATTGGAGTTGGAGGCCTGTCGAGCATCTCGTAGCTCGGGTGGAACCTCGTGACATGCCAAGGAATATCACTGCTTATCTCGTGGATCCTGCATGCTATGCTCCTCATGCATTCCTCGTCGTCGTTCACTCCCGGAATCACCAGCGTCGTGACCTCAACCCATACACCCAGCCTCTTTGCCTCCTTAATGTTCCACCACACATGCTCAACATCGGCCCCACAGTACCTTCTAACAGCTTCTTCACATCCTTTAACGTCAATATTAACTGCGTCAAGACCAGCCTCAACCAGAATCCGTAAGGCTTCAGGAGTCATGTAGCCATTTGTCACGTAGGTGTTATAAAGCCCGCTTGCCCTCGCTATTCTGAAAACGTCCACCGAGTACTCGAACATCAGCGTCGGCTCATTAAAGGAGATGGAGGTGCCCTCGCACCCTTCAACTCTAGTTATCCTGACAAGGTTTTCTGGGCTCACATAGTTTCGCCGTCTCTCGTCCGGAGGAATCTTGCTAATCTCCCAGTTCTGGCACCATGGGCAAGTAAAGTTACACATCCATGAGCCGACGGTCAACGCCTTTGAGCCTGGAAAGAAGTGGAAGAAGGGCTTTTTCTCTATTGGGTTCACGCTCATGGAAGATATGTCACCGTAAATCAGCGTGTAAATCTCGCCCGAAATGTTCTTCTTAGTCTTACAGAAGCCTACGCCCCCCTCAGGGATCTTACACATCCTCATACAGGTCATGCATCTCGCCCATCCCCCACCAAGCTCCTCCTGTAACATAACTCTCCTCGTGCAAGGATCCCCTGTCATCCCCTCACCACACCCAACGCCAAACTCAGATGGAAAACCATGCATGAAGAACCTCTTTTTCTACTTTTACATTGGGCAATTTTATAAATTAGCTTTTTATTTAAGAAAAGAAAAATATCGATGGATGTTGCTTTTATCAATGTATTTATAAGGATGACTTTATCTTAAAAGTTTCTTGAAACCCAATTTCATGGTGGAGGGCTGGTGGTGAGCGGGAGGTTCAAAATAATCATCTTCAAGTCTGATCGCACTCCAAGGTACTCTCAAGTGATCAAAACCGTGCGTTCATCCCTTGAAAAACTCGGCTTAAATCTCGATGTTGAGGAGGTCGACGTGTCTAAGAACCCTGAAGCAGCTGTTAGGAGCGGGGTCGTCTCGACGCCAACAATAGATATAGTTGGGTTAAACTGGCGATTCATAGGGTTGCCCACAGAGGATGAGCTAATGGCTATTTTAGAATCGGTAAAAGAGGAGGAGAGGCGTGGTGAAGAGGGGTAAGTCCTCTTCAGGGTTTATGGCGGAGCTCAAGGAAAGGATAATTGCTGAGGCACGTGCCCTAGAGGCACCCGGCGAGAGGATGCTGACGGGGATTCGGGGATTCGATGAGCTGGTCAGGGGTGGGCTTTTCAGGGGTGCAACTTACCTGCTGTCGGGGGTGTCAGGGGCTGGCAAGTCGATTTTTTGCCTCGAGTTTCTTTATCGTGGAGCAACAGAGTACGGTGAACCTGGGCTTTACGTCTCCCTTGAGGAACACTTGGATAGCATACTGAGAAACGCTAGGAACTTCAGGTGGAATCTGAAAAGCCTCATAGACCAGCAGATGCTGATTTTGCTGGACTTAAGCGTGGTGGCTGTAGGTGAAAAGGCTATGTCTCTCAACACTGACGCGTTCACACTGGACGGTCTTTACGCGACGATTGAGACAGTGGTTAGGGAGGGCGGGATCAAGAGAGTAGTTCTTGACCCGGTTTCCGTCCTCTTCCTGCAGTATGGGAACGTGGGAGTAGTTAGGCGTGAGCTCAACGTCATTTCGGGCATGCTAAAAAGACACGGTTGCACTTCAATCTTCGTCACGGAAACCGAGTATGGGAAGCCAAGCATAACGCGGTTCGGCGTGGAGGAATTCATGGCGGACGGCGTCTTCCTACTTTACTGGGAGCCGGAGGGAGATAAGAGAAGCAGATACATTGAAATATATAAGATGAGGGGTTCACCGCACTACGAGGGAAAGAAGCGTCTCGCAATAACCGACAACGGCATAGTAATACTATACTAGTGTCATATAGCAAACCTGCACTTGGATCTGCGAAGTTTTTTATATGTTCCTGAAATATTAAACAATGTTTCTAAGGCCGTGTCCGTAGCTTATAGCGCTTAACGTACTGCTCTCGAGTTACAGAAATAACTCTGGTGGCTGAGTATGATAAGGTTAAGGCTTCCGCTCTTCGACCGTCAGCTAGGTGGGATCCCTGAGTCCTCGAAAAACCTTTTCATGGTCTCCCCCAGCATTGACCCATCAATACTGGGACTGCATTTAGTCAGGGCGTGCTTGGAGGAGGAATACAGGGCCATTTACCTTGTTAATAATAAGCCCCCTTTAAGCGTGAGGAGACAGGCTAAGAGATCTCATCTAAGCCTCGAGACCTATGAGCAAAAAGGACAGTTCATCATGGTGGATGCGTACTCCATGTTTAGCGGGGCGGAGAGCACTGAAAAAATCGTGGTTAACCCTTACGACGTAAACGCAACCAAGAATGTCCTAGCTGGCTTATCCTCGAGAAAAACGCTCCTAGTTCTCGACTCATTAAACAGCCTTTTGGAGTCATGGGGCGGAAAAGTGGAACCCCTAACTGACGTTTTGAAAGCTGCTGATGCATTAACCATGGTTGCCCTCTTTTCTTCCTGGCTCTACATGGATGAATCAGTTAAGAGAATGGAAGATCTATTCGATGGAGTATTCGAAGTTAAACCCGACCCGCTCCTAATAGTGGAAAATCGGTTCAAGATAAAAAGGGCTTCTTGGGCTATCGGAGCAGGAGGGTTGTCTTTCCATGTGAAGGCGATCTCACCAAGCGAGCTTAGAGTTTACCTTCCAAAAATAGTTGTCCTTGGACCTTACAATGCAGGTAAAACTACTCTCGTCCATGCTTTAGCCGAGGACGCGGTCAGCGTTGAGAGGATGGGCACCACGGTAGCCCTTGACCACGGCTCCTTAGACTACAAGGGCTTCTACATGGAGCTCTTCGGCACCCCGGGTCAACCCCAGTTCGATCCAATAATCGACACGATGCTGGATGGGGCAGTAGGATTCATTCTCGTCATTGACAGCGCCGACATTTCAACTTTTAATAGGGCTAGAGAGCTTTTCGATAAGTGTAAGGAAAAAGCCCCAGTGGTGGTAGCCGCAAACAAACAAGACTTAAAGTCGGCGATATCCCCTAGTGACCTAAGAGCCCGCCTTAATCTTCCTCCATCGGTCCCAGTGGTTGGTTGCAGCGCCAAGAACAAGATCAACACATTCCTCGTACTTGACGTTCTCTTAAACCTGATCTCCATGTAAGGAGGTGTGCTGTTTGGAGTTTAAGGGAAAAATTAAAAAATTCTTAATGAAACTTCAAGCACTAGAGGGGGTTGAAGGCTGCCTCGTGGCGATGAGAAACGGCAACGTCTTAGAGTCACTCGTGCCCCACGACTTAGATGTAGGCAGGCTTGCTGCTATGGCCGCATCGATGCTCGGAGCCGCGGAAGTTGCCGCTGAAACGATCAGGAGAGGGGTAGCCCGCCACTTGACACTTGAAACTGAAGGAGTAACCCTATTGGTTACAGGCGCCGGATCCAAGGCGTTCCTGTTAATTCTCGCTGCGAAGACCGCAACCCCCCACCTGCTTAAAGACATTGAGGAAACATGTAAGGCGATAGCAGAAGCCTTGCCATAAATCCGCTGGAAAGGAGAGAAATCTTCATGGCGAAGACGGGCCTCTTAAGAACCGGGATAGAACTCCTTGACCGCCTTCTCGGAGGAGGCATAAGTCCTGGCTCCTTATGCATAGTAATAGGCGAGCCGCTTGGGG
>JAHLWX010000072.1 GCA_019057675.1 Candidatus Jordarchaeum sp. LHC_1308 | reverse complement strand
CTTCTAGGCCTGACAAGGCTGTCGGGATGCACTTCTTCACTCCCCCAGCCTTGAGGCCCCTAGTTGAAGTTGTTAGGGGCGAGAAAACCAGCGAGAACACTTTGCGGCTCGCCGTTAGCTTGGCTAAAAAGCTTGGAAAAAAGGTGATAGTCTGCAGAAGGGATGTGGCGGGATTCATAGTTAACAGGATTCTGGGGCCTGTTCTACATGAGGCTGCTTGGACGGTTTACAGGGGGGAGGCAGCAGTGGAGGAGGTTGACTCGGCCATCGTGTATCGGGTTGGACTGCCAATAGGCGCCTTTAGGCTGGCGGACTACATAGGGATAGATACGGTGTACATGGCTGGCAAAGCCACAAGTGAGAGAGACCCCGCGGCAATAATGCTATGCCCCATATTCGAGGAGTACTACAGGAAGGGTTTGCTTGGACAGAAAACGGGGAGAGGGTTCTACAACTGGGAGAAAGGCGCGCCCGCCGTGTCAAGGGATGCTGGAGAGAAGCTTGACCCTATTCCCATAATGGCTCCAGCAGTAAATGCCGCAGCTTGGCTTGTGAGAAACAAAATAGCGACCGTGAAGAACGTGGACTTGGGGGTCAAACTGGGGCTCGGATACCCTAAGGGTATACTCGAGCTGGCTGACGAGTGGGGGCTCGACAGGATAGTATTAGCACTCGAAGAAAAAAGAAGAAAGTACGGCGACTATTACACTCCGGATCCACTCCTAGCGAGAATGGTGAACAGAGGTGAAACCGGCGTCGACGCCGGAAAAGGATTCTACGATTATAAGTAAACGAGGAAGATGAGGCATCAACTTGTCACTTTCTTGGGGAATTCGGGAATATTAATATCGCCAAGCTTCCTAAACTAATTTAAGGTGGTGGAAATGGCATGGGAGAATATGACACCTGAGGAATGCGAAGCGTTCCTGCAGATTGCTTCTCAAGTCGTTGAAAATGAACATAGACAGATGACGAAGGTCTGTCCTCGCTGCGGAGGAAGAATGAGCTTCAAGCTTCAAGAACTAGTAGGGGAACCTGTCCCAGGTGACAGGCTGACCTACGAGTGCGAAGCCTGCGGAGAAAAAGTTCAACGATTTTTCCCATTCCCTGAAAACTACGCTAAGTACTTTAAATGAGAAACAAAAGTTGCATTCTGGGCGCGGCCGCAACTTTCTCCCCCCGGGTCGCCTCAGAGCTCGTGAGACACATATACATTTTCAGGGTCGGGTGCCGTTATAGAGACCAAAAAGGAAAAATCATAGTTGTTTCTCTTATTGTTTCTGTCAATGAACAAAAGTGGGAGAGAAAAAGTTGGTTGGGGTTGTTTCGTACGGCGCCTATGTTCCTCTGCATGCTCTTAGCAGGGAGCTTATTGCTAAAGCGTGGGATTTTCCCCCCGTTCCGGGGAGTAAGAGCGTTGCTGGCGCCGACGAGGACAGCGTGACGATGGCTGTTGAGGCGTCCATGGATTGCCTCGCAGGGCTGGAGCCAAGCGAGATTGACGGCGTCTTCTTCGCAACCACGACGCCGCCATACGCCGAGAAAATGAACGCTCCAACAATAGCTTGGGCCCTCGACGTGAGGAGGGACGTGATGACCGTAGACTTCACCGGCTCTATTAGGGCTGGGACAACAGCGCTGATCGCCGCCTACAACACTATAAGGAGCGGGGCTGCCAGAAGGATCCTCGTTGCCGCAGCCGACTGCAGAATACCTGAACCCGAGAGCATGTACGAGTTCCAGTTTGGGGATGGGGCTGCGGCGGTGCTAGTGGGGGAGGAGGCGGCGGCTAAGATAGTGGACTACTATACGGTGAGCGACGAGTTTGTCGGCCCATGGAGGAAGAGCAGGGACGCTTGGGTTAGGGAGTTTGAGGCGAGACATGACGTGATCTACGGCTACGGGAGAAACGCCCTCGACGCTTTAACCGGGCTCATGGCGAAAACGGGCGTTAAGCCCGAGGATGTGGCGAAGCTTGTGCTCTACGCCCCTGAGCCCAGAAGCCACGTGACTGTTGCTCAGATGCTCGGCTTCAAGCCCGAGCAGCTACAAGACACGCTATTCTTCCTCTTGGGGGTAACCGGCGCGCCGCACCCCCTCATAATGCTCGCCTCGGCGCTGGAGGTGGCGAAGCCCGGCGACAGAATCATAGTGGCTGGCGTGGGCGATGGAGGGGACGCCATACTCTTGGAGGTTGGAGAGGGGGCGGGGGAGGTTAACAGGGCTCATAGGAGGGGTGTGAGGGGGCACTTGGAGACGATGAAGCCGCTGAAGAACTATGACGACTACATAAAGTTCAGGAACCTGCTGGGCAAGCAGAGGTTTTCAAGGAAGACTTCCACGGTAACCTACTGGAGGGATAGGAAGGAAATACTCCCCCTCAAGGGCGTAAAGTGCAGGAGTTGTGGGACTGTTCAGTATCCGATTGTGAGGGTGTGCTACGAGTGCGGGTCAAAGGACAGTTTCGACGAGGTCAGGCTGGCGAAGAGGGGGAAAGTCTTCACGTTTACGCTGGATCACCTCGTCGGGGGAGAGTATTATGCTACCCCGGTTCCACGTGTCGTCGTGGAGCTTGAGGGGGGTGGCAGAGTCTTCGTTGAGATGACTGACTGCAACCCGGAGGAGGTGAAGGTTGGAATGCCTGTTGAGTTAGCCTTAAGGATAATACATGAAAGCGAGGGGTTCTACCACTACTACTGGAAGGCTAGACCAGTAAGGGAGAAAAAATAAGGGGAGGGAATGATGTGAGAGGCAGCATTAGGGATAAGGTAGCGATAATAGGAGTCGGATGCACGAAGTTCGGCGAGCTCTGGGAGAAGGACATGGAGGACCTGCTGGTTGATGCGTCATATGAAGCATTCAAGGATGCGGGAATAGAGCCACGGGACGTCGACGCCATATGGTGCGGCATATTCTACTATTTCACCGGACTCGCAGGCGTCGCAGCCGCAGAGCCCCTCAAACTTTACGGGAAGCCAGTAACTAGGGTCGAGAATTTCTGCGCTTCTGGAATGGACGCCTTCAGAAACGCTTGCTTCGCCGTCGCTTCAGGGGCATACGACATCGTCATGGCGTGCGGCGTCGAAAAGCTGATGGATCAAGGATCAAGAGGACTACCCGGGCTAACGGAGTTCGGACACCCGTTCTACGGTCAGGTTTCAGCTCCTGGAATGTTCGCCATGGCCGCAACCAGGTGCTTCCACGAGTACGGCTGGACGAAAGAAGACCTAGCGCTGGTGGCGGTGAAAAACCACTATAACGGGGTGGCTCACCCCAAAGCTCACTTCAGGCGTCAAGTGACCGTCGAGGAGGTGCTCAAGGCACCCATGATAGCGTGGCCCCTTGGACGCTACGACTGCTGTGCCATGTCTGATGGCGCCGCGGCCGTGATAATCACGAGGCCAGAGATAGCGAAGCAATACAGGGACGACTACGTCCTCGTCAAGGGGGTCGGCTTGGCTGTAGAAACCGTCTACCCGTTCTTCAAGCCGTCCTTCGACTACCTCGGCTTCCCAGCGACGCAGAAGGCTGCCCAAGAAGCCTACAAGGAGGCAGGAATAGAGAACCCAAGGAGGGAAGTGGACTTCGCAGAGGTCCACGACTGCTTCACTATAACCGAGCTACTTAACTACCAAGACCTCGGGTTCTGTGAGAGAGGGGAGGGAGCCACACTCATACGCGAGGGCGTAACATCGATAGAGGGTGAGCTTCCCGTTAACCCCTCAGGTGGCCTCAAGTGCTTCGGGCACCCCATAGGGGCGACAGGGTGCAGGATGATATACGAGACAACGAAGCAACTTCAAGGCAGAGCCGACGGGAGACAGGTGGAGGACGCGGAGATTGGACTTACACACAACCTAGGAGGACCAGCAAGCGTAGCTTCAGTAGTTGTACTAGGACGAAGATAAAAGAGGCAAAGCGTAACACGGGTTAAAGCTTGCTTGGGCAGCCGCATCCGGAAAACTGCTTAGAAGAACGATGTGAGAAGCAACACAGAATTCTCCTTCAGATAGCGGTTACTCTGGAACACCATCACTCGCGATGATGATTATATGCCTACCGCCAAATTTACTTCTCTTGTAGATTTAGTTGAAGTACTTGGCGTCGAGAATCCTCATTGAGGATGCTGAGTGGGGTAAGGGTTAAGCCCAGTCCAAGAAAGGTTAAGTTGGAAAATGCATTGTTAAGAGGAGAGTGGGCGTGTTAAGGTTTTATAGTGGTAAAGGGTGAGAGTTCAGTCAACATCGGCGTGTTCAAGGAGGAGGTTGTGCTGGGTGAGCAGGGGGGCGCTAAGAGCTAAGAGCCAATTGTTGCTGTTGACAGAGCTGTGGCCGGAGGGTCGGCCTATGGCCTCCTGAGAGAGCTTAGGTCATGAAGGTTGAGGAGGATTTCACACGTGGACGGGTTGTACATTTTTTCTCTTACGCCATTGAGCTCTAAGTTCTTGGTGTTCTGTTCAGCTTGGGGGCACACCTGGTTGGTGAGAGATAAACGGGCCCTTTAAAATTGATGTCATAATGACGCCCTAATGATACGGTGATCTTCGGTAGGGTGCTTGGAGGCACAAGTCACCTGTCCAATACGGTTAAGGGAGAGCGAGGAGAAAAAGGGGATTAATGAAATGAATGGCGCCGCGGCTAACACGCAGCTTACATTTTCAAAGAGCTATCCGCGACTTTCAGCCCGAGTTCCGGTGGTCGGAAGAGGCGGAAAAGGGTAATAATCGCCTTTAACAGAAAGACTTTATAGAAAGACTTTATAGATAAGTGGTCCCCCTTTATGAGGGGGCCTTTTGATGCGGAGGGTTAGAGCGGTTTTACCGTTGTTTATACTTTTAGTCGTGGTTTTTGCCGCCTATTTTGCCACCTGCTGTCAGCCAGTGCTGCTTGTCGCCGCCCCCTCTCAGTGCTGTCAGCATTCGGCTTCGGCTAATTCGGCTTCGGCTAAAGGTGGAGACTGGGTGGTAACTGGGGTTGAGGTTCGTGAGAACGAGGAGATTCAGCTGGATGGGGGCTTGTTGATTAGGAGTGGGGGGAGCCTCACGTTGGTGAATGCGACGCTCAACGTTTCAGGAGGAGACATTACTGTGGAAGGTGGGGGGCTCCCTTATCCTGAACAGCTCCACGGTAAAAATTGCTTGTTTCCTTAACGGGGAGCGTCGGGTGGACGTTTACGGCGCGTTTAACGCCACTAATGGCTTGAGCATTTCATCGTTCGACAGAGCGTTCCTGTTCACCATACATGGGGGCGCCAGCGTTTACATGGCTGACAGCAACGTGGGCAACTGCGGCTACAAGCTATATGTTTGGGGGAACTAGGTCTCAGATGTTTCTAACGGCGGGCTGCTTGTCGAGTCAAGTGATGTTGCGATAATCAACTGTACTTTTACAGGTTGCTGCGCTGGGGTCATCGTGACTGCGAGCGGAGTGACCATCGAGAGCTCTGCCTTCCGAGACTGCGTTTATGGAGTGGTGGCGAAAGGAGGGGGAGTAAGCTTGAAGGGGTGCAATGCTGGGGATTGCAGCTACGGCTTCTACCTTGTCTCGTCCCAGAACAGTGTTGAGGAGTGCGTTGTTGAAGATGCGAAGGAGGGCGTGGCGGTTTATGGCTCGAACAACCTGATTTCCGGGTGCAACTTTTCACACTGCAACTACGCCTTAACGGCAGATGGTAACGGGAACCGCTTAGAGGGCAACATGGCTTCGAAGGCGGACATAGGATTCACGATCGCCAGAGAAGGAAACAATGCTGCTGGCAACGTCGCGAGTGCAGCTACTCGTTCTACGTGGTAAGCTCGAATGGTGGGGCCTTCGCCAACAAGAGCGTTGATGGAGGAACACATGGATTCCTGATAGTGCGCTCCAGCCGGGACTCGTTCACCAGTAACGTTGTTAAGGGTTCATATTACGGGTTTTACCTTCTCGAGTCCGACGGGGCGACTATCGTCGGCAACGAGGTCTCCGACTGCAGGTATGCGGTGTTCTCATGGTTTTCAGAGGCTGAAGTAAGAGACAACATTCTCGCTAATAACGAAGTTAACGTTTTCACGTTCGACGCCCAAACTGTTCTAATCATGCTCCTTATATTAACCAGCTGGTCCAACAGAGCGGCGTTCGACCAAACAGCCATCATGGCGCCCATCTTCTTCGCCGCCTTTGTAACATATCCGAGGGCAGGAGAGCGCGTTAAGGGGCGACGCAAAGTGCTAGGTGCTGCGGGAGCACTGCTCTTCGTAGCAGCAATAACCCTATTACCATTCTGCTCCGTGGAGAGCGGAAATGCCGGATTCAATGTGGCGCTACTTTTCATACTCTACTTCGCTCAGTCAACAACTCCACTGTTCTCCAACATTTACCCAACACCGGCAACGTACTTCAGCGGCTCCCTTTATCGGTTTCCCCTCTACGCGCCCTCCTTCCTTTACCTTGTGAAGGGATTTGACGCTTACCTTAAATATTCCTTACTAGTGGGGGTTTCATTTCAGCGGGCGCATTACTTATAAGGCCTTTCCGGATGCTCCTTCACCTCGGAGAGGGGAAAGAAGATAGCCCGCGGGGTCACAGCCACGGCTTTCCTCTCAACTTATCTTTTATTGCTGTCAGCAAACGCGCCGGACATCAAGATATGGTTCTGCACGTTCACTTCTTCCATTGAATTTTGGATCTCCAATGGTGTTCTCCGAGCTTCTGAGCTTCCACCAGCCTACTTTAGCGTTTACTTGACGACTAACCTAACTTTCTTCTGGCTCTTCGTTGCTCCCTTCGTCATGTGCGTTTTCCCGACAGGACTCTTCGCCTTCGTCTTGAGCAGGGATATACCCAGCTTAGAAGGCGCGTCCGCCGTAATTCTTACATTCAGCACGCTCATAGCCGCCATGATCGGAGCTATTACAGCATATTTGTATTTTGGCTTCACTAATAGCATGCAATCAGCCTTTTTCTCTCTTCTCCTACTGTACACTACAGGGATGAGTTTCCTTGGTGGGACTATCAGCCTTCTCGGCACGAGTTGGATGAACTACCTATACTTACAAGGAAGTGTAGTAGCGACATCAGAGTGAATGCTTCTTCTATTGATTCTATTAGCGGTAGGCTACCTTTTGCTGGCGGTAGGTTTTCTAAGGTTTGATGAGGGCGAGGCCGTGGAGCGTAGAGGTGCCATTGCCGTTAAACCCGAAGAATGGAGGGGGAATGGGTGTTAAGTAAGGTTTCTAGAGTGCTGCTTCTGGTCGCACTAGTAGCCTTATTATTAGCTGCGTTCCTCGCGCTGGATGCAAAACAAATCCAGTAACCAGCCGTTCAAGCATGCCGCGTTTCACCCGCCGCCTAACTAGAAGGGGCAGCCACGCACCAGCTGGGGGACTGGGTGGTTCACGTGAAGCAGGAAGTCTGGTATGAACGTGAAGTTACGGGCAACGAGTCTTATAGTGAACGCCACGATATATTTGAGGGGGTTTTGAGGGTTAAGTCTGGAGGAAGCCTCACGCTGGTGAACGTGACGTTCAACGTCGCCGACAACGGAAACATTATCGTGGAGCCCGGCGGGCTCATGAACATAACTGATAAAGACGGGGATCCATCGACGGGTGACGGGTGCCTAATAAACTCTTCGAAGGCAGATTTCATTTTCAGGGTCGAGGCTGAAGCGGCATTTCACGCTGCTAATAGCAGGTTTGAGTGGAGTCACGACTTCAGCCTGCAGGTATTATCAGATGAAGCACACATAGCAAACAGCTCCTTTAGCAGTGGCCGGATCGAGCTTTATCTCGAGGGGGACGGCTGCACAGTGCTGGGCAACGTCTTCGGGTGTGATTACTGCAGCTTGGCTTCGAAGGGGGACAACAAAAGAATAGTCGGCAGCACTATTGCTAATGGCGTGATACTGGTCGACGGAGGCTCAGGCAACGTCGTTGAGGAGAACACCGTGACCAACAATGAGCCGCGTGGGCATGGACTGATATTCTTCTTTTCCCAGAACACTATGGCTAGAGGCAACAATGTTTCCTCGTGCTACTACGGGCTGATGGCTATCTCCTCTAGTGTGACAGTTGAGAAGTGCGTCTTCTCGGATTGCAAGTATGGCTTGCTGGTTGCGTACTCGCGTGTGGATGCCCAATCCTGCTCGTTCACGAACAACACCTAAGGCGTCTTCCTTTACTCGTCTGGCGGAAGCATAAAGGATGGCGTGTTCGCGGGTAACAGGTACGCAATCTACTTTCTCTACTCACCGCAGGTCACCACAGGAGGAAACGTCATGAGTGAAAACGAGGAAGACTTGTTCTCCTTCTCCCTCGACCCAGCTTCAACAATCTCTTCTTACATTTTTTACATTAATGTGCTCAACGATTATGGAAAACATTACGTTGAAGTTGTAGCAGTGTACGTTCTCATAGTGCTGGCAGCAGCCTTCTTGTGGTTAAGAAGCGAAAAACACCAGGAGGAGGGAATGCGCATCGGGGTGTGGGGATGCATCACAGCAGCGTAACCTGCATACTCACATCGTACCTTTTATATCTTACACCAAAATTCGTATTTAACCCCCTGTGGGACGCTATCTTTAAGTATTTTGTTTCCGCCCCCTTCGAAGACGGCTTCCCGGGCCTTCATCCCCTAAATGAAGCAACCATCCTCTGCTCGATGACGTACTTTACTCCGCCCGCAACGCTCATTTTAGATATAATAAGGCTGCCGCTACTCTCATTTACGTTATCCGTTTTATTCGCCCTATGGATTCCCTCAGTATACTTGCTAGTTAAGTCTGCAGCAACCTATTCTGAGTCGGCAGTCGGTGGTCTACTGGAGAAGCTCACTAAATTTTTCTCGGTAGTTACACCGCTCATCACATCACTCCTAATAGCGATTCTACCCACGTCTTGGACCTACACGGCATCATTTATTCCCATATCTGGGATCGCATACGTAAATTTGGAACTCTACTATGAAGCATACAGCTACTTGTACCTTCAAGTGTTTCCAGGAACAATAACGGTTGCCCCCCTATACCTCCTCGTGATTTTATTCTTTGCCGCCTTAGCGCTCACGTTCAGCGTATTCTTACGGAAGGCGAGAGGTTGCACGTCGCTGCGCTTCACGTCCCTCCCGGCAGCTCTCTTCATGGTAGCACTAGTAGCCATTGTGGCTTCGATCCTGATCCCCTTCGTCCCTATTTCCGCCCTCGCCACGGCACCATACCAATCGGTGAACGCACTCAACATGGCGATATACCTTTACGCGTTCATAGTGTTACCCTTCTTCGCGGCGGCGTTCCTATCCCTTGCCAAGGTGCTCCGCGACGAGTATGCCGCTGTGGTGTTAAGGCGCTGAAGGCGCTTCTAAAGACGCGTCTCAAATAGGTGGAAAAACGCTGGAAATTTGGACGCCCACCATACTCTGCCGGCAACCCTCGCAACGCTTCTTTATTGTTTCATTTGGACGTGAAGATCATGAATGACTGCTCCGGGAGG
>JAHLWX010000071.1 GCA_019057675.1 Candidatus Jordarchaeum sp. LHC_1308 | reverse complement strand
TATTTAGCATTTAGAACACATTTCAGCAAGGTTTCCGTCAAGACAGATGCTCCTCCCATGAAGTTGCTTGTATTACTCAGGGAGCTTTCATTCGACGATTACCCGAAGATTTAGACTTAACGTCGCTTTTACGTTTTCCTCTGCGTTCTCCTTTACCATTTAGAATGTAAAGAGTCTTCCCAACGTATTTCTCCGCCTCTGACTTCTCAACAGGTCTAACAGTCACATAGGGATGATCAACCGGGCCGATCACATCGTACACAGAACCAACTTCTTTTAGTTTTTCATCAACAATTTTACTCCCGATCTCGGGAGCTATATCTGCATGAACGATCAAGTTGCCCGATGATGAAACGTGAAGAACTTTCCCTAAGCGTTTCAAATAAACCCTCCTAAAAGAGAAGTGAATGCTTACTTGCTTTCCTTTAATTTCTTAAGATTTCTTGCCATAGTCAATAATGCCTTTCCCTTTTTCATTACATGTTTCTCTACAACAAGCCTACCCTTTCGGTTCCACCAGCATCTCGGATATGCCGCATCCTTCTCCACACTTACCTGCCACCCGAGCTTATGAGCGATGAAAGCTAATTCGTCTATCATGGGATTTGGGACTGCGAGGTTTAGAGGGACTCTTCTTCCTTCTCGTCTTGTCAGCTTTGAATCGAAGTATTCAGGGTAAACTATGAAGATGTTTCTTCTACGCAAACCTAACCCTCAGTTTCCCTTTTTTGAAAAAAGGCTTTTAAGCCTTTAGATTCCACGTTTCGTCAGGGGATTTTTAATGCATGAATTTTCCACCGCCCAGATGATAATCAGCACGGTAGTCAGGGTAGCGGAGGAGAATAGGGCAACACGCGTAACAGAGATAAACGTAGAGCTAGGAGAATTTACTCTCCTAAACCCAGATTACTTGAAGTTCAGCTTAAACGTGGTGGCAGAGGGGACTATAGCCGAGGGAGCAAACATCAACTTAACAATTAAGCCAGGGATAATCAGTTGCTTAGAGTGTGGTTATGAGGGGGAAGCGAAGAAAGAGGATTTTGAGGGGGCGCCCCATATTCCTCAGCTACTCTCATTGTCACTAAAATGCCCGAAATGCGGAAGCAGTGCAACAAAGATAATTGGCGGAAGAGAATGCACTGTGAAAAATATTCAGATATTAACGGTGTAAGTAATTTCTCTTTACTTTTGTTCCATCAACACGGCATTTACCACTCCATCTTGACCTGGCCTACTCGTAACCTTTGCTAAACCTAGCTCTGTCCTTATAATGGCACCTTTCGTTATTATTTTGCGGCGCGAGTAGTCTACACTAGCTGGGTTCTTCTCGACGCCGAGGATCTTGGCTTTGACGGTCTTCCCTGCAGTAGCATCCGTTACGTTCGCGTATGACGCAACTCGCAATTTAACTTTTAGATTCCCGCCACGCACCCTGACCTTCTTCCGCTTTTCCTCGTCTCCAAACTGCGTCTCAACGGGTTCACGACCCATCTCGTACTTCCTTTTACCCCGAGCCATTCTGAGCTTGCCACCACTTGGCTTCCTCTTAGACTTACCGTGCCAGACACCCATACTGTATCCTCCGCGAATTTCAGAAAGAAAAAAGGTGAAAGGGAATATAAATCCATCGGACAAAAGACGGCTTGCATTCAACAAGCAGCGAATAACAACGCGTACCAACAAGTTTGGGTTTCATTTGGTTAATGAGTAGAAACATTTTTTGATTTGGAATCGGATGTATGAAGGGGTGATGGCGACGGAGCTACAAGACGTAGTGGAGCTGGCCCACGGAGCTGGTGGAGTCGCTATGGGGAAGCTGATCAAGGAAGTCATTCTTCCCCTTATCGATAGGCGAAAAGTTGACGGAGGAATTGGACTGGACGAGCTAGATGACGGCGCAACTATACCTTTAAGCGACGGCAACCTTGTCGTGTCAACGGATGGGCACACTGTGGATCCAATATTCTTCCCAGGAGGCGACATAGGACGGCTTGCCATCGCAGGTACAGTTAATGATGTGCTTATGATGGGTGCAGACCCCATAGCTGTGGCGTGTTCCATGATAGTGGAGGAAGGATTCCCCATATCAGACTTGAAACGTGTAATTCAGTCTATAAGCGACACGTGCAACGAAGCTGAAGTCGCGTTAATAGCAGGGGATACCAAGGTGATGCCGAAGGGACGGCTTGACAAAATTGTTCTGGCCACCACGGGGATCGGAATTGTCAAAGGAAAGGTCATCAGTGACTCTGGAATACAAGTCGGCGACAAGATAATATTAACTGGAACAGTAGGCGATCACGGAATAGCACTCCTCGCCGCACGAGAAGGTATAAGCTTCGAGACGCGGCTGGAATCCGACGTTGCTCCTCTCAATGAGACGATCAAAGCCGCCCTAAGCGTCGGCGGCATAACGGCAATGAAGGATCCGACAAGAGGAGGACTCGCTGCAGCTCTAAATGAGTGGGCTAAGAAAAAAGGGGTCGGCATATGGATCAGAGAGGAGGACATACCTATCCGGGAGGAAGTAGTTGCAGCCTCAGAAATGCTCGGAATAGATCCGCTCGAAGTGACCTGCGAGGGTAAAGCTATAATAGCTGTAAGACCTGAAAAAGCGGAAGAAGTCCTTAAAAAGGTTAGAGCAACAAAGTATGGAAGGAAAGCCAGTATAATTGGAGAAGTTCGAGAGGAAAGGCCAAGATACGTCATAATGGAAACGGTCGTCGGAGGAAAGCGGATAATAGAGGAGCCATACGGCGAGCCTATTCCCCGTGTATGCTGAGGGGAGACAAGTCATTGTTTGAAGTAGCTATCAAGGCTCTGCTGCCCAACCTTCAGTCCGCTTCCTGCAACTTTCTCTCGAGACTCGTCCAAAATTATTTTACCGTAGATGCCGTCGAACCCCGGATTTATTTTGAGGCGGCCCTCCCTGTTAAGTATTATAAGCTCGGCCACCTTTGGATGCGTAACTTCTAAGAGGCCCTCCAGGGGGGGCTCAAGTAAAACCGCATACTCGTTTCCAAACCTGTTAATGAGATGATCATATTCTTCTCTAACGCGCTGAGCATGGAGATTATCAATTCTTAGAGCTGACGATATTAGCTCAACGAGGGGAATAATCTTCTTGAATGGTATATGGTCATCCGGCGTGAAACCCTCCGCTCTATCGGCTAGCTCTTCAACCCTGTGCTGCACTCCTATAGTCATCTTCTTCCTACATACGGGACAAATGTTTCCTCTCATCATCGCTTCCTTCGGGTGCATGCAGACATCTACGCCGCCATGTCCCTGCCGGTCTCCCCGATGACCATCATAATGGTATTTTACGTCCACCTTTTTTATTGAGGGTGGATTCCGTATTCAGGGGGAACTTCTATTGTCATAACAATTCTCTGTTTGTCCTTCTTCCTCACAGCGTCAACGAGGTTACGGAAAGAGGGCTCTTTGAGGTTAAAGACGTTTGCTTCCCTCCCCAGCCTCCAAGGCCAAGGACTGTGAGAGTCGCTGTTACTCAACAATACGTACCTGTCAAGGCTACTGAGCCTCCAGTTCATGGAAGGATCCGAGCTGAGACCTGTCTCGACAGCGTAAATGTGATTCACCATGTCGCCGTAGCATTCCTCCAAGCTATTAAACCCCCGTTCACCTAACGCTCCAAACCAGCTTGTCCAGAGGTGAGCGGGCACCACAAGTATGTCTTGGTCGACTTGAATGAGCGACTCGACAAGTTCCGCAGATGCGCATTCAAGCACCGGTCTGCCATCAGCACCCAAATTTCCGTATTTTGCCAAGACTTCGTTCACTTGATCCACGACATCGAAGTTTTCGGCAAGTATAAGGTGATGAACGTTCTTTGCTCCACCCTCAAACTCAAAGCTGGTGCTCACTTCGTTTGTCAAAACAAAAAACACGTCTCCTCCACCTTCCCTCAACGTGTAAAATCCCGTGTCCCCAACTTCTTCAAGTTTCTCTTTTAACTCGGTAAGCCACTTTGGATGGGAAAAGTCTCCTGTCCCCAGCACGTTAAGCCCCTTAAGCTTTGCAAAAGAGCAGAGGGTGCGTGGCTCCATGTTTGAGCTACTACCCCTACTATACTTGCTATGAATGTGGAAATCCGCAAAGAGAAGCAATTTTCGCCCTCCAGCAACTCTGACTATGTTATAAGAGAAAAGCAAGGGGGCATATAAAAGTAAGTGAAGAAGGTAGCTGGATGACAGCAAGGTTGCCTATTAACCCAAAGAGAAATTGAGAAGTAGCCTTTGATGTTGTTAATATGGTTTAGCAACGTAAACTATTTCTTTTGCCTCTTTCCCGCATGCGGCGCAAACGCCTAGTTTTCCCCATTTTTCATTTACCCTAACTCCCCTAACTTCGAATCCTTCAGTCTCTGCCTTTATCTCGCTGGCGCACTCCTCTCTGCCACAGAAAGCCATCCTTCCTATTCCACCTTCCCTCGCCAGCTTCATAAGGTCATCTCTATTCTTGACGTCTCTTAAACTCTCCTTGAGACATTTCTCGCCTCGCTCTCTTAAAACTCTCAGGATGTCTCTCCTTAGCTCCTCTATTTTTCTCTCAACATCCTTTTCTTCAACAATTATACGCTCCCTAGTGTCGCGCCGAAAAAGGGTTACCATGCCTCTCTCAACGTCCTTTGGCCCTACTTCAATTCTTACAGGCACACCCAAGATCTCCCACCGGTAGAATTTGGCTCCTGGACGATCATCAGAGTCGTCCAGCACTACCCTGTACCCTTCATTTTTGAGTCTCTCGAAGAGAGCTCTGCACTTTTCCATCACTACCTTTCCAACATCCTTGAACAATATGGGGATTATGACCACTTGTGTTGGAGCTATGTCAAAGGGTAGAACTAGCCCGTACTCGTCGCCGTGAACACTTATCAGGGTTGCAAGAATTCTTGATATCCCTATCCCGAAGCATGTCTGCTGAACATACTTAAGCGTTCCATCCACGTCCTTGTAGACTATCTCGAAAGCTCTGGAGAAGTTTTCTCCAAGAATGTGCGTAGTGGCTATCTGAAGCACTGACTTGTCAGGAAAAAGCACATCAAAAGCGTAGGTTCTTTCAGCCCCAGCAAATCTGTCCCAAGGTGGGCGCTCCAAGAGCAGAAAAGGGACACCTAAGACTTCGTGAAGCGCCTTACTCATAACCTCCATGTCTTCCAGCACTTGGCGTTCCGCGTCTTCCTTCGTCCTGTGAGCGCAGTGCGCCTCAATCCAGTAAAACTCACGTCCCCTTAGAAGGGGCTTAGTAGCCTTCGTCTCGTAACGGTAAACAGAGTTAGACTGATATAGCTTCAACGGGAGATCCTTGTAACTTCTAATCCAGAACGCGTAAAGTGGATACATTGCTGTCTCTGATGTAGGGCGTAGTACCAGCGGCTTGTTAAGCTCATGCTGTCCCGCTCTCATAATCCAGAAAACTTCATTAAGAAATCCCTTAATGTGTCGGGCTTCTTTCTCGAAGAACTCTAATGGAATAACGACGGGAAAAATACAAGGAGAATGCTTCAGCCTATCTAGCTCTTTCTCGAAAAGACGGTAAATTTCGCGCATTATCACGGTGGCGTTCGGCCTGTATACGATGAAACCCTTTACACCATAACGCAGATCAATGAGTTCAGCCTTCTGCAAAATTTCATTGTACCACTCGTTGAAGTTTTCATACTTGTTTGGTAATGGCATCTCCTCGTTCCCCAACGAGGCAGCACCTCTCCAGCACGTAACTGGCCTCCTTACAGCCCTAAGGAACTTAAAAACTCTTTTAAGCATTTCTTACAATAGTAAGCAAACTTTTTCCAAAGGAAGGAGCGGCAACTCCTCACGAAAGCAGAAGAACAGCTTCCTTTCCACTGCACCCCTCAACAATCCCAAGCTCTCTAGCTTTAGATGTTGCATTAGCCACTTTCGCCTCCAGCATTTCATCGAACGAAGAAACACCTTTAACTATCGCGGCGGTTACACCAAACTTTTCAGCAACGTCGACATTGAAGTAGCCACATGCCAGAACACCTTTATGGCAAATGATCATAAGAAAAGGCGGCTTTAAACTAACCCTTAAACCCAGCACAGGTCTCCCCTCAATGTAGAACTCCTCAACACAGATCATCTCATAACCTCCAGAAAGTAACAGTAAAACAAGGAAAAAGAAAGAACATGACAATAAAAAACTTTGCAACATAATGAAGAGATGAGAAGCCAACGTGCAAATCAGAGTATTCAGGTCAGCCTTTCGACACGCACCTTCGCGCTCCGCTCAATAATGTACTCTCTGTCCACGTCACCAAGAGGTAGTTTTCTCTCAATCACACAAGTGGCAACGGAACACGCCAGTTTCAAGCAGTCCTCCAACTCCATCGACCACAAAAGACCGATAAGGAAGGATGCCACAAAAGCATCCCCGGCCCCCGTAGGATCAACAACCACTTCAGCCTTCAGTGGATAAACACGAAGCAATCGGTCCTCAGAAAACAAAAGTGCACCTCTCTCACCCAGCGTTGCCATAACAATTCTAGGACCAAACGTGGCGATCCAAGCCAACGCCTCCTTAATAGAATCACACCCAGTTGCGATCTTAATTTCCCTTTCAGATCCTTTAACAACGTCTAAAAACTTGAAAAGCTCTTCCTCCGGCTGCTTGAAATACACGGTGCCGTCCTCAAAAAACGCCCTAGTGAAGCCCTGAAGATCCCCGGCGACCAGAAAACCATGACGCTTGCAGTAACGCGAAACAGCCTCAACAAACTCCAAACTTAACTCCCCGGCAACAGGGCTAAGTAACACTGTGGAAGAATCCAGCGCCTCTACGGGAACGTCAATAAACGACAGGTCTTCTGCACGCGACGCTAACCTAAGCTTACGCCCACCTTCACCATACTCTATCTCAAAGTAAGTAGTATTTTTCCCGCCCAGTAAGAATGCGGATACCCCTACTCTCCTGAAAACCGAGGTAAACATTAGCTGATGCTCCCCCGACGCCACTCTTGAAACAACAGCAACCCTAGCTCCTAGCTTGCACGCAGTCAGTCCACCGTAAAAAGGCGAACCACCCATTGACCTATGTAATCTATCGCCCCGAGAGGAAATAGCGTCCAATGTCAAGTGGCCGATGACTGTTAAGTCATACTTAGCCACCACACCACCCTAGACAAGGTAAGACAAACACCCTTAAAACATTCACCCAAAAGAAGCTACCAGCACCAGTAAGAACAATGGAAAGGCTATAACGTCCACCGCACAGTCCAGCAATAATGAAAACTTATAAGAGACCAGCCTACTTCAGTACCCTAATGGTAAGCGAGGGCGACGACAGGCTTGAAAACTAGTTCTTTGTATTTTGGGGAGAATCCTCGAAGAATTTATGTAGCTCTAAAATACAGGGATCAGCTAAGACGAGTATGAGAAGGCAGCAATAATGAGCAATCTATGGATTAAAGATGAGGTAAACGAGAGGTCGGCAGAGGAGTTTTGGAACCATCACAAAAGAGGCACCTCACGAAACATATCAGCTGGATCAAGTTGTCCTGACAGATGAGGTCGACGAGAATAATCTAAGGAAGCGCAAAACTCTCAGAAGAAGAAACAGCGTAACCTCCGCTACTTTTCAGTCAATGAAATAAACTTCAAAACAATTCACACGTTGCTTTTTTACACTTCCACTCACACGTCAAATATGAGCCATGAAAAAAGTTAAAATTGAGCTTGGCTGATATCTAGCCTTGGAACAAAAAAGTTAAAAATCAACGATTTCGATGTTTCTTCGCTTACGTGAAACATTTTTAAAAAAAGGAAGTGGTCGCCTATGGCGTCTTCATTCAAGGATATATGCCCGGTGGATGTTGGACCAGTCTACGAAGGAGAGAGGATCCGCAGCAAAGAAATGCAGATCGAATTTGGCGGTCCTAACGTAAAATATAAGTTCGAACTAGTACAAGTAAGGGACGCAGGCCAAATAGAAGATGGAAAGGTCACTGTGATCGGACCAGACATTAAAGATCTACAGCAGGGCGGCTCCTACCCACTCGGCATACTAGTTGAAATTGCAGGAACACAGGTAGAAAAAGACCTAGAAGGAGTCCTCGAACGACGTATACACGAGTTTACCAACTTCATCGAGGGTGTTATGCACTTAAATCAGCGTTACGATATTTGGATCCGTGTTTCTCAGTCGTCATTCAAGAAGGGCCTTGATAGTCTCAGGTATATCGGGAATGTTCTGGTTAGGCTTTACAAAGCAGAGTTTCCGATCATTGAGAAGATTCAGGTAACGTATATTACGGATCCGGAGAAGGTTAAGGGGATGTATGAGGAAGCATTGAAGATATACGAGGCTAGGGACTCTAGGGCCAGGGGTTTAAGGGATGAGGATGTTGAGGAGTTTTATGGTTGCGTGTTGTGTCAGAGTTTCGCGCCTACGCACGTGTGTATTATTACGCCTAACAGGGTGTCTCTTTGCGGGTCTATTAACTGGTTTGATGCTAGGGCTGCGGCTAGGGTTGACCCCAAGGGTCCGAACTTTAGGGTTGCTAAGGGCGAGCTTCTCGACCCGGTTGTTGGGGAGTATAGTGGGGCTAATGCGGCTGCTAAGGAGAAGAGTTTGGGTGAGGTTACGAGAGTTTATCTTTACAGCATGTTTGGGCATCCACATACGAGCTGTGGGTGCTTTGAGGCTATAGCGTTCTATATTCCAGAGGTTGACGGTGTGGGCATTGTTGACAGGAACTATCAGGGTCCTGCGGTTAATGGTTTACCGTTCTCGACTATGGCTAATCAGACTGGTGGTGGTAAGCAGGTTGAGGGGTTCCTCGGGATCGCTATTGAGTATATGAGGAGCCCGAAGTTCCTGCAGGCGGACGGCGGCTGGAACAGAGTTGTGTGGATGCCGTCTTATGTTAAGGAGAGGGTTCTCGACGCGATCCCTGAGAACCTCAGGGATAAAATCGCCACCGAGAAGGATGTTTCTAGTACAGCTGAGCTCAGGGAGTTCTTGAAGGCGAGGGGGCACCCTGTGGTTGAACGGTGGAAGGCTGTCGAGGTTCCTGCTGTAGTTGAGGGCGCGGCTGAAGCCGAGACGGAGACGACCGTGCCTGAACTGGCCATTCCGGTTGAGGGCGTACCGGCCGTTGGGGGCGGTATACAGTTAATCTTCAAGAACGTGAAGATAAAGGCAGATAAACTGATCATTAAGAAGGTTGAGAAGGGTAAGAAGTAAGAGGGGAACTTTGATGGTTGATGATGAAACGGCGCTGGGTAAGAGGATCTTGGAGATTCTGGAGGATTATGAGGAGCTGGAGCTAGAGGACGTTACGCTAGAAGCAGAAGAGCTGGTCTTCAAGGTTATACCGGGGATGTTTGCTGCGGCGCTTCCACCTGCTGCTAGGGCTAGGATTCCTGCTACTCTCATCGAGCAGAAGTTTGAGGCCCCTGTGGAGACGTATCCCGGCGAGATA